>NZ_BCQR01000012.1 GCF_001552175.1 Actinomadura kijaniata NBRC 14229 | reverse complement strand
GGGAGGAGCGGCTCGCGACGCTGCGGTCCGGCGCCAAGGCCGTCCTCGCCGCCAAGGACGTGCGGCGCTGCGTCCTCGTCCAGCGGGAGCCGGGCGCCGCCGGGTTCGCCAAGACGCTGCACCTGGAGGCGCCCTGGGTGGCGACGACCGTGGTCACCGCCGATCTCGACGACCCGGCGGCCCCGGACCTGGTCGCCGCCGAGGCCGCCGCGACCGACCGGTTCCGCGAGGTGGAGCACGACGGCGGCGTCCGCCGCGAACCCGTCCTCACGCCCGTCGAGCCGAACGGCACCGACCTGCCCCTCGGCCCCGGCGACGTGCTGCTCGTCACCGGCGGCGGCAAGGGCATCTCCGCCGAGTGCGCCCTGGCGCTGGCCCGGGAGAGCGGCACCCGGCTCGTCCTGCTCGGCCGGTCCGCGCCCGACGGGGACGCCGAACTGGCCGCCAACCTCGAACGCATGGCCGCCGCCGGGGTCACCGCCCGCTACCTGCGCGCCGACGTCACCGACGCGGCCCGCGTCGCCGCGGCCGTCGCCGAGGCCGAGGCGGAGCTCGGTCCGGTCACCGCCGTCCTGCACGGCGCGGGCGGCAACGTCCCCAAGCTGCTGGAGGAGCTGACCGACGAGGACTACGCCCGCACGATCGACCCGAAGGTCGCCGGTCTGGAGGCGGTGCTCGCCGCCGTCGACACCGCGCGGCTGCGGCTCGTCGTCACGTTCGGCAGCATGACCGGACGCGCCGGGCTGCGCGGCGAGGCCCACTACGCGGTCGCCAACGAGTGGCAGAGCGACCTGGTCGAACGGCTCGCCGCCGAGCTGCCGCACTGCCGCTTCCGCGCCGTCGAGTGGTCGCTGTGGTCCGGCGTCGGCATGGGCGAGCGGCTCGGCTCGGTCGAGAACCTGTCCCGCGCGGGCGTCACCACCATCACCCCCGACCAGGGCGTGCGGATCCTGCGCGACCTGGTCGCCGACCCCGCCGCCCCGGTCGTCGCCGTCGTCACCGGGCGGTTCGGCGAGATGCCCACCGTGTCGTTCGGCGCGGGCGAGCTGCCGCTGCTGCGCTTCCTGGAACGGCCCCGCGTCAGCTACCCCGGCGTCGAGCTGGTCGCCGACGCCGAGGTGAGCTGGGGCAACGACCCCTACCTCGCCGAGCACGTGTTCGGCGGCGGCACCGAGGCCGTCCTGCCCGGCACCGTCGGCATGGAGATCATGGCGCAGGCCGCGGCGGCGCTGCTCGGCCTCGACCCCGAGGGGGACGCGGCGCCGGTGCTGACCGGCGTGGAGTTCCTGCGGGCGATCGCGGTCCCCGAGGACGCCACGGTCACCGTCCGGGTCGCCGCCCTGCGCACGGCCCCGGGACGCGTCGCCACCGTCGTCCGGTGCAGCACGACCAACTTCCAGGTCGAGCACTTCCGCGCCGTCTGCGAGCCGCCCGCCAAGCCCGAGGAGGCGGGGCTCGTCCGGCCGGAGAACGCGGCGCTGCCGCCCATGGCGATCGACCCGCGGAGCGAGCTGTACGGGCCGATGCTGTTCCACGGCCCGCGGTTCCGGCTGATGGGCGACATCCGCCGCGCCGACGCCATGCACGTCACGGCGCGCCTGCTGCCCGACACCCGGGTGGACTGGTTCGGCCGCTACCTGCCGGGCCGCCTGCTGCTCGGCGACCCGGCGGCCCGCGACGCCTACATGCAGCCGCTCGCGCTGTGCGCCCCGACCGTCCTCGCGATCCCGGCGGGCGTCGACCGGCTCGTCCCCGGCCCGCACGCCGGCGCGACCCCCGCGTTCGTCCACGCCCGCTACCGGCGCGACGACGCCTGCTGGGACATGGAGGTCACCGACGAGGACGGCGCGCTGATCGAGACCTGGGAGGGCTTCCGGACCCGGGTCGTCGAGAAGTTCCCGCTGCCCGGCGGGTGGGTGCCCGCCCTGCTCGGCCCGTACGTCGAGCACGCGCTGGTCGCGTTCGGCCTGGCCGGGCGGGCGGCGCTGGACGGCGACCCGGACGGCGCGTCCCGCCGCGAGGCCGCCGCGCTGGCCGTCCGGCGGCTGCTCGGCGGCGACGTCGAGCTGCGCCACCGCCCGGACGGCAGGCCCGAGACGAGCACCGGCGACACCGTGTCGATCGCCCACGGCGCCGGGATCACCCTGGCGACCACCACGCCCGGCTGCGACCTGGAGACCGTCGCCCACCGGGACCGGGACGTCTGGGCCGGGCTCCTCGGCCCCGACGGGTTCGCGCTCGCCGGGGCGCTCGCCGAGGCCGTGGCGGAGGACTTCGACACGGCCGCGACCCGCGTCTGGACCGCCGCCGAGTCCGCGGTCAAGGCCGGGCTGCCCGCCGGCACCCCGTTCACGCTCGACTCCGTGCACGAGGACGGCTGGGCCGTGCTCGCCGTCGGCGACGCGCGCGTGGCCACCCTCGCGGCCGGGATGCGGGGCGTCGCCGAGCCGGTCGTGCTGGGCGTCCTGACGGGGGCCGCGGAGTGAGGGGCTACGAGTACCGGCACATCGTCACGATCGAGGACACCGACCTGCTCGGCAACGTCAACTACGTCAACTACGTCCGCTGGCAGGGCCGCGCCCGCGAGCTGTGCATGCGGGAGTTCGCGCCGGACGTGGTGGCGGGGTTCGACGACGGCGTCCGCCTGCTGACCGTCAGCTGCCAGTGCGAGTACCTGCGGGAGCTGACCGTCTTCGACGAGGTCGTCGTGCGGATGTTCCTCGGCGAGCTGGGCCAGACGCAGATGACCATGACGTTCGAGTACTGGCGGCAGCGGCCCGAGGGCGAGGAGCTGGTCGCGACCGGAGAGCAGCGCGTCGCCTGCGTCCGGCCCGACGAGCGCGGCCACATGGCGCCCGCCCGGATCCCCGAGTCGATGCGGCGCCTCATGGACGCCGTGTCGGCGGGCCGCCGGTGAAGGGAGAGAGATGAACGGTGTTTCCGCCACGGCCCGCTGGACGGCCGCCGCGCGCGCCGACGAGACCCGCCGCGACGACGCCCTGTTCACCGACGACCTGGCCGCCGACCTCGCCGGCCCGGAGGGCTTCGCGCGGTACGAGCGCTACGCCAACCCCGGCACGACCGAGTTCCTCGCCATCCGCACCCGCTACCTGGACGAGGCCATCGCCTCCACGCCCCTCCCCCAGGTCGTCCTGGTCGCGGCGGGCCTGGACACCCGCTCGGTCCGCCTGACCTGGCCGCCCGGAACGGTCCTGTACGAGCTGGACCACGCCGACCTGATCGACTGGAAGGAGAAGAGGCTCGCCGAACTGGGCGCCCGCCACACCTGCGAGCGGCACGCCATCGGCACGGACCTGACCGGCCCGTGGGACGAGCCGCTCCGCGCCGCGGGATGGGACCCGTCCGCCCCCACCCTGTGGATCGCCGAGGGCCTGCTGTTCTACCTGCCCGAGGAGGACGCCCGGACGCTCCTGGCACGCCTGGCGTCCCTGTCCGCCCCGGGCAGCGTCCTGGCCGGCGACCTGCTGAGCCACCAGTCCATGGTCAGCGAGTTCACCCAGGAGGGCCTGCGCCGCCTCCGCGAGGACGGCTGCCCGTGGCTGTGGGGCACCGACGACCCCGAAGAGGCCCTGACCGGCTTCGGCTGGACGGTGGAGGAGGTCAAGGTCCCCGGCGAGGACGGCGCCGCGTTCGACCGCTGGCCCTGGCCGCCCCTCCCCCGAGGCACCGAGGGCTTGCCCATGAACTTCCTGTTCACGGCCTCGCTCTGAGTCGCACCGGTCCCCCGCCGACCGGCGGCACTCGTGCCCTGCCGGGTCCGGGGGCGAAAAGCGCGATGGAGGAGCGGGGCCCCGCTCCTCCATCGCCTCCGCGCGGCTCTCTCTAGTCGAAGTAAACGATCCGGTTCTCCTTGGTGCTGCAGAGCGGCCCCCAGCCGGCTTCGTACTTGCACGCCTTGACATGGATCTTGATCGACTTCTTGGAGGTGCCGACCTTGTAGGAGTAGTCGGCGGTGTCGCCCTTGCCGTCCCACGTCCCCCAGGCGTTGTAGCCGATGGTGACCACGGCGTTGCGCCCGTCCGCCTTGGTGTCGTAGATCTTCCCCTTCACGTAGTGGCCGTTCTTGCAGTCCTTGGCGTAGATGTTGGCGGCGGCGCCCGTCCCCTTGCCGATGGTCTTCACATACGTCCACTTGCAGGTGTACGCCTCGGCGGCAGCGGGCACCGCCACCGCGCCACCCGCGAGCGCGCCGACGAGAAGTGACCGCTGAACCGACCTCTTGATGCGCATGGTGTCCCTTTCCGGTGTGTTCCGGCCGATGTCCGCGCCCGGTCGCGGCTCAGCGCCCCGGACCGACGCCGACCGCGCATGGCCCGTCCCCCCGACTGCCGAGGCGTGGCGACCTTGGCCGGGCGACCGGCCCCCTCGCGGTCGCCGCGCCCGCCGCCCCGACCGAGTGGTCACCAGAGTCGCGGAGGGTGGTTGGAACCAGGTTGGAAAGTGGAAGGAGCGCAGGTCAGCCGCCCCGCCGGAGGCCGGAACCGCACACGGCACGGGCGAGCACGAGCGGGGATGGTCCTCCCGCGGGCCGCGCGTGGGCCAGGCCGTCGCCGCGGATCGGCTCGCGCCCGGCTCGGAGACACTGGCCTGCGGCGACCACCAGTGGCCTGGGGTGAGAGCCCCTGAGACGGCGGCCGGGTAGCGCCGAGCCCGCCATGGCGACCACTCTTGTGATCAACGCCCTGAAGGCGAACGCGGCCCCAGGTGATCCTGGGGCCGCGTTCGGGGTGGTCAGGAGTCGGTGACTCGGATCAGGCCCTCTTGCATCACCGAGACGACCAGGTCTCCGTCCTGGGTGAAGACCTGGCCTCGGGCGAGGCCGCGGGCTCCGCCGGCGAAGGGGGTGTCCTGGTAGTACAGGAGCCACTCGTCGGCGCGGAACGGCTTGTGGAACCACATCGCGTGGATACGAGTCGATCAAGAAACCGGTCAATGACCTGCAGGAGCGTCACTGCCACGCTTCCAGGTTCCATGGTCGGCACACCATGGGCACACACCCAAGATCATTCCATCATCAAAGGCCGGAGTCTGGAGATGGCCTCTTGGGTCTCTGAAGCACCATTAGCAGCGAGTCGCGCCCTGGGAGGGCCGGCCACACTGCCGAGGAGGGTCTCGTAAACGCTCGACCGATCGGATACCAAGCAAACCCGCGAGACCCATCTGTCATCCTGGTCGAGCTCCTCAGTCGCTTCCAGGCCCTATACCTCCGGGAGTACGGGGCTGCCGTCACGACCGTCCGCAACCCGGCGGACTAGCAATCCCCCAGAAACTCCTCCATACTTGCATTACTTTTGATACATCCATGCAATTGAAGATAAAATGAAACCCCTATTCAAAGTATTCTATTAGGCTTTCGGTAAATCTTTCAAGGTCTGGACTTGGATTTTCATGGAGTCCACGCTCAAGTACTTCCGTCACATAAGCAGGGCCCTTTCGCACATCCAGAGGAAACCAGCGCTCGACTTCACCAACTGGAACAACAAATATTCCGATACTCTTTAGATAATCGAGAATTCGCTCGACCGCAGGCACAGCTGCGCCGACTAGAGCGTGAGTACCTCCACGCTTAATTTCGTCCCATCCACTCCTAATCTTTATAACCTCACGGATAGCGGCCTTTTCTGAGTCGACTACAGGACTTGAATCGGAGCGCGCAAGTATAGGCCTAGTTACGTCCTTCAGGTTCTTAACTATGGGGCCTGCACCGAGTTTCTTGGCGTACTCGATCAGGATAGTCAAGTCTTCTTTTATTTGCGCATAATCACCTTCTGCCGCCTGTACGATATCTTTGACCGCGGTCGCATTATTCAAGACATCAATATCGCCGATCACAACGGAACGAACTCCGAAACCATTCATGTCTTTAAGTGCACGCGCGAGGCGCGCCTTACCTCCGACATGAGTAAAAATCAGATCCAGCTCCGATCTTTTCCTTGGGTAGGCATCCACAACTGCCGAATAGAATCGACAGTCCGTATCCGCCTCACAGATAACAATGCCTCGATGAAAGAGTCCATCAAGCATCCGCGAGTAGCGCATAAGCGGATCAGACCAAAGCTGCTCCACCTTTTCGGGCGCAAGGCTTTTGGGATACCTCACCCCGTCGCCATCCAAGGAAAGGCGGATAATATTAAGACCGCGATCCCTGCGTCCATCAATTATTCCTTGCAGCACATCCGCACTATGAGTCGCAATAATCACCTGAGATTGCTGTGGCGTTTCGTCAACCAAAAGGCGCCCCAAAAGGCGAGCTTGCGGAGGATGCAAGAAAGCCTCCGGCTCATCAATTACAAAAATGCTCTTACGGGAGATAATAGTTTCCATGAGGACGCGCACGAAACTACGTACACCATCTCCCTCCTCCTGAACTTTGGGCAATCTGGCATAGTGCGCCAATGTTTCCTGGGTGGGCGGAATCGTTTCATCACCCTCCACGGGCTTGCCCCGATACAGATAAAGCTCTCTAATGGAGTGTCGATTGAGGCAAACTCCAAAGCCAAAAGCGCGCTCTACAAGTCTCGAAAAACGCAATTCTTCATCTCTGTCATCCCACATATTGTGCAGGGGATGTGCAGGCGATTCGGCCGGGTCACGCGGGGGCGCCGATATTGGATGTTGAGCACGATCGGATGCGCCCAGATAGTTATAGAAATGTCCTGAAATACGCGAAAAACTCCTCTTCCAGCTATTGAGGGCAAGATCGAACTCTATCAAATTATCCGCATTAGACCCCGTGAAAATTCCCGTTTGAGTCATTCCGTTATGGTGGCGAAAAACACGAGCTCGCTCATCAAACCATTGTTTAAATTCGGCATCGCTACCATCAATTTTCAACGATATACCCTGGAGCCATGCGCCATTAAATACAGCTTGCGGATAATTGGCCACAGCATTGACTATCTCTGATAGGAGACGGGTTTTTCCGGCACTATTCGGCCCCACAATTACCGTCACGCCATTAGGAGGGAGCTCAATTGTCTCCCCTGAGGCAAATTGCAAGCTTTCTATGTTGACAGAAATCATTAACGCTCCTTAATCATGTCTACCATATAGCGTTAGGGGATCTAGGGTAGAGTCTACTCTCAAGCAGGATCGCATGTCATGGAAACCGATAAATTAAGCTCTAGGCCATGCATCGAAAATCGAGTGGAGTTCCGACCGGTAGCATCCCTAAGACTCAGGGCGTCCTTGAGGAGGCGTTCCTCGAACTAATCCAGCGACTCCGAGAAGTCGCGGCCGGCTTCTATGACCCTGGACTCCGGCGAACCGCACGTCCGCACCGTCGTCTTCGCCGACTGGGCCCCGCCGAGTTTGTCATTGACGACGCGCATCAGATCATCCACGTCTTCGACGTCCTCTGGTCCGGCTGACCCTGCTACGCACCACGCAGTTGGCTGAACTCCCGCACGACTGGGGCCGCGCTACACCCGAGCCGCATCAGCGATGGCCACCCACGGGACTACACGCTCCAGCGGGACACCCGCCCGTTTGGCGAGTTGGGCAACGCGCACGCCGAGTTCAGCCGACGACGACGTTTTCAGCGCCACCACCGCTACGTCATAGGCGGCATCGCCCTTGACCCCGCGCGGATCAATGAACACAGGTCGCCCCGACCGATCGATGATCAAGTTTCCCGGGGAGGCGTCGCCGTGGCAGAGTCCGTCCCCCGAACCGCTACCAAGGTCAGCCAGCAGTTCCAGAGCATGCTCCCGGTGTCGTTTAGGGGCGACATCCCGTCCAGGGGCGAGGTCGGAGAGTTCGTCGTCCTCAAGGCGGCCGCGAAGCCATTCGGACAGGGTCGGCATCTCCTCCATCGGCGGAGCCGCTCCGACCAGGCGGGACAACAGTTCCCCTACTGCTGCCAACGGAAAGGGATACCCGCCCAAGGTGGTGCCAGGAGTCACCCGTTCCGAAACGGTCCAGGTGCCGACCGGGCTGTCGATGATCTCGTAGATCTTCGGACCGGCGCCTACCTGGGCGAGACTCTGAGCCGCAGCGGCCTGAAACCGCCCCGCTGGGTCAGGGCTGGACCTCAGCACCAGCGCACCTCGTTCGGTCGCGACCTCGACCACGAAGCTGTAGCGCGCCTCGAATACGTTCAGCGGCTCGGCCCCATAACGTGCGCAGATCTCAAGGAGTTCGTCCTCAACCGAGGCAAGCCAAGCCTCGCCTTCCCTCTGCCACCGAGACACCACCGAACGCGCAACAGCGTAAGGAACACGGAACCTCCGCTGCCCGCTCAACGTTGCGAGGCCACGAGCGCGTCGGAAATGGTTTTCATCCCTTCCACCACGGCATCAGCTCCCGCCAACCTCACCCTACGGCTGGTGCTCTTGGCATAGCCGATGCTCATCGCTCCGGCCCGCTGCGCGGCCTCAATATCCGAGACGGAATCACCGACCAGCACGCAGGCTGAGGCCGGAACTCCTGCGTGCCGCGCGCCGTCGAGTACCGGCCCCGGTTCGGGCTTCATCGTCGCCGGGGCCCCAAAGCGGCGGCCCACGACTGCAGAAACGTAGTACGCCAGCCCATGCAGCTTGAGGTAGCGATCAATAGCCTCACCAGAGTTGTTGCTGACGATCACGACTCCCCGGCCGCTTTCAACGGCGGATTCCATGACCTCTTGGACATAGGGGGTCGGAATTGCCGAGTTGGCCGCTTCGCACTCGGCGAGCACTTGCTTCTTCTCTAGAACCTCCAGTAGCTCAGGACAGCGCGCACCAGTCCATCGAAGTAGATCCAGGGGGTCGCGCGTCTCCGAAATCGATTCCGGAAGATCAGCCTTGGCGTTCAGAAGAAACGCTCGCAGCCGATCTGCGATGACATGCGCGGGGTACCCCGCGAACAGGTCGCAGACCGGTCCGTCGAAGTCAAGCAGAACGGCGCGGGACGCTCCAACGATCGCTTCCACGTCGGTCATGCCGAGTACTCCCGGCCGATCGTGTTCCACACCGACTCGTACCAAATTTTGGCCTCTTTCACGAACTGCCGTGCGTTGGATGTATCGGCGTCGTCTCCACTGGAGAAGTGGAAAAGGGTGGCATCTTTGCCCATGAGGTCAAACACCTCTTCCGGCCCGTCACCCAGGCGAATCTGATGCCTCACGACTGGATACAGGCCGTAGAACGCCTCTTCTCCGTTAAGCACGTAAAGCTTGAAAGACGGGGACAGATTGTGCACCCGAATCTCGACACTCGCCGACTCGATGAGCCCAAGATCGGCTATTTCGTGGATCACGTCCACGATCCCGTCGATGGCTCGGCGTGAAATACGGTCGGCACGCGCCCTGATCTTCTGGTTCGCCGCTTCTTCGCCAACTTTGCGCGGCAAAGCCAGCTCCTGGGTCGTATCGCACACCAGGATGCGAACTTTGAGCGACTCCGGTCTCAACCGCCCAGCTCGAACCTTGTCCAGAACTTCGATCAGGGTGTTGTGCAGCGTCTCACCAGAGAATCCGGCGAAGTCGACGGATACATGGGGCCTCTCAAAGGCGGCTTCGATGTGGGGCCGTAGCCCCACGGGGCGTTCGGTCTGCACGCGGACGAACGACCCGCTCCCCTGGCGGCTCACGATCAAACGTTCGGCTTGGAGGTCTCGAAGAGCGGACTTCACCGTCTCCCTCGCGACGCCGTAACGCGCAGCCAGCTCCGGCTGGGAGGGGAGTCGCTCCCCAGGCTTGAGCTTCTTCGTGAGGATCGCAGCTCGAAGTTTGTTTGCGATCTGCTTGGACGGTGTCCGTGGGTCGTCGGGGTCGAGTTCACCGAGGTAGTCGCTCTCCACACTCACCCTTCCAGGGTAGGGGCCTGGCTGGCCAAGCCAGAAGAAAACTTCCCAGGCTTCTTGACTTGGCTAGCTAAGCCAGTCCACGATGCATTCAACTGGCCTAGCTAGCCAAGCTGATCGGCAGTGAACGCCAGTGAGACACAACTGCACGTGGCCCATCTGCGGGAGGACGAACCACGAGGTCTCCGCGACCCGGTCCACGAGCACCACCTTCGTGCGGCGCTTGCGCTGCCCAGGAGGCATCGACCGGTTTCGGTCGGTGCGGCCCGGAGTGCGCAAGACCCCAGCGTCCTCTTGATCCCTGGAGGTGCCTATGCGACACAACGGCCGCCCCCCGATCTACGCCAGCGATCTCCCCATCACCCACCTGGACCTGCGTCCGAAACCCGAGCCGAAGACCAAGGGCCGTCCCCCCGAGGGCCCGGAAGCGCTGATTGTGTGTCCCGACTGCCGTTGGTGGGTGGCGCTCAAACGCCACATGGTCCACCCGCACCGCGACCGGCGCCGCCGTCCCACCGACGGCCGCGTTCCCCGCTGCCCAGGCAGCGGCCAGCGCGTCATCGTCAACCTCTCCTACGACACCTGGCGCGAGCAGCTGGCCCAGGCCGTCGCTGACGCCAGCACCCGCCGCGCGGTCCCGCAGTTCACCAAACCGCGCCCACCGGTTCCGCCCGCCGTGCACCAGATCGCCCGCGCCCGGGAAAAGGCCCTGGCCGCCGCCTCCTGACCCACTCCGTCCAACCCGCCGCCCTGGCCCTGCTGGCCGGTTCCCTTGCGAAGCGCTCCGCCCGACTTCCCCACGGGCGGAGCGCTTCGCACATCCCACCCTCTTCCCCTCCCTTACCTGTGATTTCAAGGAGTTGATCGCCTGATGACTACCCCGTCTGCTTCCCGTGTTCATCGCAAGCCCGGCCGCCCGGTGGGCCGCAAGGCCGACTCGGGTTCGGCCCTTCTCTGGCAGCCCGAGCCCGCCGACTGGCAGCGGCGGCCGTGCCTGGACACCGATCTGGAGCTGTGGTTCGGCCCCGAGGAGGGCCGCACCGAAACCCCCGCCGAGGCCGCTGAGCGGGTGCGGGACGCCCGGGAGCTGTGCTCTTGGTGCCCGGTCCGCGAGTTCTGCCTGGAGACCGAGCTGGCGCTGGGCCCGTTCGACCAGCACGGCATCCGCGCGGGGCTGACCGCCGAGGAGCGCCAGAAGCTAATCCGCCGCCGCGCCCGCCGGGCCGGCCGGTCGGCCGGGACGGAGGCGGCGTGAGCAGCACCTACCGGCCCGCCCTGGACGCTGTTCCCCGGATCACCTCCTGGGAGCGCGTTCCGGCTTACCTGTACACCCGTACCGAGCTGGGCCGCATGACCCCCCTTCCAGCCACATCTCCCTTCACGATCTGGAGATCTGTGATGACCCCTGCCCGCACCCAGCACCCCACGTTTGCCCCGGCCGACGAGCTGGTCACCGGCCACAACCTGGCGACCCTCTGCCAGGTGTTCCGGCTGAACGAGTACGACGACCGCGTCATGGCCAGCGACCGCATCAGCCGCTACGGCTCCTACCTGCGGTCCAACAAGGCCAAGTTCGCCGACGACTGGAACGACAGCAAGACGATCACCACCGACCCGGCCGAGTTCACCGCAGCGGTCTGGCAGGTGGCGTGCGGCCCGATCATGTCCCCGCCCTACCTGGAGTGGCTGCCCGACCGCATCCGCCAGGTGGACACCTACCTCAGCGAGGACGACGGCGCCCTGATCGCCCGCGTCGAGATCGCGGTGCCGCGCCCGCCCGAGCTGCTGGTGCTGCGCGGCTACCGCGAGTGGGACCGGGACGGGGGCTTCGGCGACACCGGCTACTTCACCCCCGAGGACCACCTGCTCAAGCACGGCCCGGCGATGCTCACCAGCACCACCCTGCTGCTGCCCGTCCCCCTCTCCGCGCTCACCCGCCCGGCGGCCGAGCGCGACGACCCCGAGCTGCCCGACACCACCGCCGCCAAGACCGCCGTCTGGCGGCTGGCCGAGTGGCTGGACGAACAGCTGATCGACGTCCTGCAGGCGCTGGACGCCGCCCAGGCGGGCCGCGCGTGAGCCGCCTGGTCAAGATCCGCCTGTCCGGCCAGAGCGACGACGTGGCAGGCGTGATCGACCAGATCACCGCCGGGCTGGACGTCGCCGACGTCTCGGCCCCCTACCCCAACCGACGCGACCCCGGCGTCCGCCGTTACCTCACCGTCGTGGTCCCCGACACCCCCGACCAGTCCCGCCCCTGAGGAGGTCTGAGCCCGAACGCGAACGTGCCCTGGCCGGTGCTGACACACCGGCCAGGGCACTGCCGATCCCATCCAGATAGGCCCTGGAGAGACCGTCATGACCATCATGACCCGACCGGTGCCCCAGCGCACCAAGCCGCCCGACCACCCGACGCCGACCGAGCCGCCCGCGCCGTCGGGTCCGGTCTGCCTGAGCTGTCACGACACCGGGCAGATGTGGAATCCGCCCGCCGGGCCGATCCCGTGCCCGCCGTGCACGCCCCCGCCCGTCCGCTCCGACCGGGTCGCCGGCCGAAGCACCCTCGGGGAGGAGCGGCTGTGATCCATCCGCTGCTCAACGCCGACGGCCTGCCCGACATCGCCCGCATGGGCCAGTGGATCGCCGCCTGCGACCACTGCCCTGCCCGCACCCGCCTGACCGACATCGCCTCCTGGGTGGTCGGCCCGCACCAGAGCCAGGCGGTGTACTGCCCCGACTGCTGGCAGCACCAGGCCGCCCGCCTCATCGACCCGCTGTTCCAGCCGCCCGGCCTGCCCGGCTTCGCCTACGTCCTCACCCAGCAGGCCCGCCGCCTGCCCTACCGCGCCCGCCCGACGGCCCGCCGCCTGGCCCGCGCCCTCACCCGAGCGCTGCCGCGCCCGCTCCGCCACGCGAACTGACCCACCCCACCACTTCACCGGCCCGGTGCCCGCCCCCACGGCGGGCGCCGGACCGGTGCTTTCGTCTGCCCGCTCTCCTCCTGCGAGGTACCCGATGTCCCTGAACTCCGCCCTGCTGTCCGGCGTTCGCCCGATCGACCGCTCGCCCGAGCCCGACGGCCTGGCCCTGGCGCTGCAGGCATTCCGCGCCCAGCGGCACCAGGCCGCCATCACCGACACCGCCGCCCTGACCCGCAAGCTCGCCGAACTCAACATCACCCCGATCTCCACCGGGGACCCCACCGACCACGACGACCCCGACGACAGCGCCGACGGCCTGGACGAGTCGGCCCGCGCCGACCTTGCTGCCGGGCTGGTGGGCGACCCGATGCACATCGAGGCCGACGGCACCGTCTCCACCCTGATCGCCATGCCCGCCTGGGCCACCGGCCCCGACGGCACGGCCACGGCCACCGGCCGCTACGTGTGGGCCTGCGCCCGGCAGGGCTGGCTGTGGCTGCGCGCCTCCGACGCCACCGGCCAGGGCCTGGGCGACGCCGGGCCGCTGGAGACCCTGGCCGACGTCGGCCGCGCCCTGACCCAGGGCCCCACCCACACCCTGTACGGCCACCCGCTCCCGCAGGGCGCGGCCGCGCGCCACTACCCGCTGCTGGAGGAGGCCGTGGCCTCCCACGGCGGCGGCCCGCTGGAGTTGGCCGCCCTGGTCACCTGGTAGCCCCAGGCGGCCGTGATGACCCGCCCAGCTCCGGCCGCTGCCGGTCCCGGCGCGGCCCCGCTGCCCACCCGTTCCGGCCCCTGGCCGGGCGGCGGGCAGCGGGCCCGGTCGCCGTGGCCAGCCCGGTCCTGCCCCCGCTGCGGTGGGCCGCTGGACGGCGGCCCCACCCACTTCTACTGCACCCCCTGTGGCCGCGGCCTACCCGCCGCCGACCTGCCCCCGCTCGAACGCCCACCCTCCCCACGCACGACCCCCAGACAGGAGACACCGTGATCAGCCTGCGCAAACACCACCCCACCAACGAGACCGGTCCACGCCAGCCGGGCGTGACCTACCTGCCGCCCACCGGCCACTCCCTGACCCCGCCGCCCACCAGCCGCCTCGTGGCCCCGCCCCACATCGACGACACCGACGACTGCGAAGCCTGGGCCGCCGACCTGTGGGAGCTGCACGACCAGTCCACCCGCGCCCGCCGCTACCGCGCCGTGGGCCACGTCGCCTTCGCCGCGCTGGTGGCGGTGATCGGCGTGACGCTGGTCAGCGCGCTGCCGCTGCGCGCGGTGTGGGAGCTGCTCACCATCGCCGCGACCCTGTACGGCCTGTACATGGCCGTCACCACGGTGTGGAGCTGGAGCACCCAGCACTACCAGTGGACCCGCACCTGGACCCTGCAGGCCGGGTTCGGCTACCGGCCCCGACGCCGGTGGTACGCGCCCGGCCAGATGGTGCTGCTGGTCACCGGCACCGACGACGAGACCGCCGAAGCCCTGTACGGCGTCGAGGAGATGGCCGACCTGACCGCGCCGGTCCGCGAGGTCGGCGACGTCGCGCACGTGCTGTGGTGGATCACCGACCCCGCCATGGACGAGCCCTGGGTGGTCATCCACCGCGACACCCACCCCGCCCAGGTCGTCCCGCTCGGGCGGCTGGCCCCGCTGACGGGAGCGGTCGAGGGAGACCAGCGATGACCACCCACCGCAACCACGGCCCCGACACCGGTTCCGACCGGCGCGGCGGCCTGACCGGCTACCTGCGCGCCCCGGCCGACTGGTCCAAGGGCGAGGTCTGCATGGTCACCGGCATCGCTGCCGGAGCCACCTGGCTGATCTTCACCCACCTCCTGCACGCCCCCACCGGTGTCAAAGCGATGCTGACCGGCATCGTCGCGCTGCTGACCTTCGCCAACTGCCGTCAGCGACACCTGCGCCGCCACGCCCTGACCGACCACGGGCCCCAGAGGGACACCCGGTCTGCGGACGAGCCAGCCGACGGCCTCCACGAGCCCGGCATCAGCCGCACCAACGACGCCGACGGCGACGCGCCAGCGACCGTGCCCGACCCGCGCCCCCAGCCCTGACCGCCAACCTGCCCGGTGCCCGCTCCTGCCGCTGACCGGCGGGGGCGGGCACCGCGGGGAAGGAGTTCGTCTTGTCCTCCTCCACGACCACCCCCGCCCCGGTCACCGCCCCTGCCACCGCCGCGGTCTCGACCGGCCCGCTGCCGATGCGCCCCAACGCCTTCGCCGATCTGGCCGATCAGGTCGCCCAGGTGCTGGACGAGCACGGGATCGCCGTCTACTTCACCGACGACCGCCAGGCCCTGGACCAGGCGCTGTGGGAGTTCATCCACCCCGACCTGGCCGACTCCGCCGCCAACCCCTACGCCGGGTGCGACGCCATCGCCGGGTGCACCTGTCGCAACGAGTACTGCGCCTGCACCGGATGCGCCGACTGCGACCGCTGCCCCTGCCAGGCCGACCGCGACTGCTCCGATGAGGAAGGCTCCTGATGAAGTTCACCGCTGATGCGGCCGCGTTCTCCGAGGCGGTTGCCTGGACGGCCCGGTTCCTGCCGCAACGCCCGGCCGTGCCGGTGCTGGCCGCCATCCGGCTGCACGCCGACGCCGACACCGACCAGCTCACTCTGGCCGTCTACGACTATGACGTGGCCGCCCAGACCACCCTGGACACCGCCGCCGAGGTCGCCGTGGCCGCGCCGGGCACCGTGCTGGTGTCGGGGCGGCTGCTGGCCAACGTCGCCGGGCAGCTCAAGACCGGCGCCGTCGAGGTCATCGCCGAGGACACCAGGGTCCTGCTGCGGCACGGGCGCGCCGAGTTCACGCTGCTCACCCTCCCGGCGGAGGACTACCCGACCCTGCCGGACATGCCGCCGGCCGTCGGGCAGATCGACGGGGCGTTCTTCGCCCGCGCCACCACCCAGACCGCGGTTGCCGCCGGACACGACACCACCCAACCCCTGGTGTGCGCGGTGCGGCTGGATCTGCACCCCGACAAGCCGCTGCGGCTGTTCGCCACCGACAAGTACCGCATCGCCGTGCGCACCCTGCCCACCTGGCAACCGGTCCTGCAGCCCGCCCCCGACGCAGTCACCGAAGCGGCCCCCGAAGTCCCCGACGACGGCTCCGACAGCGACCAGGCCAGCCAGGCGCGGGTGTCAGCGTTCGTGTTCCGGCCGACGCTGCTGGACATCGCCAAGACCCTGTCCGCCCCCACCTCTCTTACCCTGGGCCTGGCTCTGGACGACAAGGGCAAGCCCACCCTGCTGGGAGTGCAGAACGCGGGCCGTACCGTGGTCACCCGCCTGATGGACAACCCCGGCATGGTGGCTGTCGAACCGCACCTGACCGCCGAGCGCCCCGTGGTCGCCGAGGTCAACACCGCCGCGTTCACCGCCGCCGTGCGGCGCGTGGCCGTGGTCGCCGAACGCAACACCCCCATCCGCCTAACCTTCACCCCCACCATCGGCGACAACGCAGGTGGCGGTGAGGGCGAACTGGTGCTGCAGGCCGGGAACGGAACCGAGACGGCCAGCCGGGACGTCCTGGCGATCCACCTCACCGGCGACCTTCCCGACGGCCCGGCGTGCGTGGCCTTCAACCCCACCTACCTCACCGAAGCCCTCGGCGCGCTGGACCCCGGCGTGTGCCGCCTGGCCTTCGTCCCCGACGCCGTCGGCTACCGCTCGGCGCTGCTGACCGACCGCACCGACGAGGTCGACTACTGGCACGTCCTGATGCCGGTCCGCCTCACCGCTTAGAACCCGCGCCTTCCTCAACGGCCCGGCCCCACCCCTGCCAGCTCGGCGAGGGCGGGGCCGAGCCGTGCTGCGCCAAGGAGCCCGCCATGGACCCCGCCTCCCTGCTCACCACCCTGCAGAGCCACGCCCCGTGGATCACCGCCGCCGTAGCGCTGACCGCAGCGGCGGCGATGGCCGCCACTTGGGGCCTGCGCCGCGCCCGCCGCCGGCCCCTTGAGGCCCCCACGACGCGGACCGCGCCGCGTGCCCGGTTGGAGGACGTCACCACCGTGCTGGCCGCGTGCCTGGCCACCGGCGTGGCCGCCACCGGCATGTGGAAGTTCTTCGGCGACGTCCTGGACCTGAACACCCCGCTGCAGGTGCTGCTGTTCGCCTTCGTCGAAGTCGCCATGGTCACCTCGGCGCTGCGCGCCCGCCGCAACGTCCGCGAGTCCGAGACCCACTCGGCCGGGGTCGACGGGGTCGCGGTGTGGGTGTTCACGCTGTTGTCGGCGGTGCTGTCAGCCAGCGACGCCGACGGCATCCGCCAAGCCCTGATCCGCCTGGCCGCCCCGCTGGTGGCCGCCTGGCTGTGGGAACGCGGCCTGGCCGCCGACCGCCGCCACGCCACCGGACGCTCCGGCCGCATCCACTGGCGGCTCACCCCCGAACGCCTCCTGGTCCGGCTCGGACTCGCCGAGCCGACCGGCCGCACCGCCTCTGACGTCGATGTGCACCGCCGCATCGCCCGCTTGGCCAAGGCCGCCAAACGGGTGCGCATCCTGCGCACCACCGACGCCAAACCCCGAACCCTGCGGCGGGCACTGACCCGGCTGGACAAGGCCATGGACGCCGCCGTCGAACACGCCCACCTGGCCACCAACCCCGCCCGACAGCAGGAACTGCTGGCCCAGATCGCGTTGCTCTACCACGCTGCCGACCTGGCCGACCTGACCGTGGACGCGCCCTGGCACAACGCCCCCGACCTCCCCGCAGCCGTCACTGGACCGGTTCCCCCGGCCACCGAGCGGCCGCGGTCGGAGGAGGAGCTGGTGGCGTTGGGGTTCGAGTCGGCCAAGGTCCAGACCTACCTGGCCGACAAGTTCGGACTGGAGCTGGCCACCGGCGACATCACCGCCGCCATGGCTCACACCCCCGGCTCCGCCCCGGCCGCCGCTCTCCGCTCCCGCCTGGGGCTGGCCGCGGTTCCCGCCGACCAGACCCACTCCGACCAGACCACAGACCAGATCGGTGACCGCGCGGCGGACCAGCGCGCAGACCACCCCGGCGACCACTCCGGTGGCCTGGTCTCAGATCTGGTCCCGCAGGTGGTCGGTGGCGCGTCGGCCTACGTCGAAGCGTCCAGCGGCGGCGGGTCGCAGACCCAAGTCTCAGACCTGCCCACCTCCCGCAGGTCCCGCAAGGGCAGCCGATCGGGGTCCCGCCCCGCCGCCAGGTCCGTCTCCCGGTCGGCCGCCAGGTCCGCGGTGCCGTCCTCAGCTCGGGTGTCGCCGTCCGAACGCCTGGACCAGGCCCGCGAGATCGACGCCCGGTACCGCGATCAGCACGGCCGTCCGATCTCGGCCGAGAAGTTGGCCAAGGCCATGCGTATCGGCAAGGTCCCGGCCCTGGAGCTGGTCCAGCAGATCCGCGCCGACCAGACCACCAGCCCGCAGGCCGACCAGGAGACCAGCCAGAAGGTCAGCCGGCAGGCCACGGCCTGACCCCGCCGCGCGCACTTTCCCCTTTGGTGCCCGCCGACACCACATCCCAGGGATTCGGCCACACGGCCCGAACCCCTAGGGAAGAAAGAAGGTCTTGTGTTCGAGCCGATCAGCACCGGCGTGTCCTGGCCGGTGCCCTGTACTGGTACCTGTCCCTTCGCCTGCCCTACGACCCCGACGACCTGGGAGCCCAGGTGGCCAGCCTGCTGCTGTGCTACGGGGCGCTGGGCCTGGCCTGCGCGTCGTTCTACTACCACCTGCCGCTGCTGGGCTATGGACACTTCGCCCTGAGCGCGGCCGTGTGGACCGGCCAGATGGTGCGCGGCTGGCGAAGCTGAACGCCCTTCCCGCCGCCAGACCGCCAGGCCCCCACCGGGACCGGCACCAACCTCGACGCCGACAGCGGGCCATGCAGCGGCCGGCCACACGCCTGAATCCGTCCCGATCGACCCCGTTCCCCTGGAGCCGCCCCGGCCCGGGGGCTTCTTCTTCCCGGAGGTTCTTATGACCCTGTTCGCCATCCTCACCGGTGGTCTGATCATCTTGATCTGGTCCCGACAGATCAACAACTTCCTGGCCTTCATCCTGATCGGCTGGGGCCTGCTGGCGGCCTCCACGCCGATCGGCGAACCGATGGTGGAGATCCTGCGCGGCCTGTCCGGCCAGCTGGACGGGTGGCTGTCATGACCCACCCCAACCCCGACCCGCGCAGCTCCGGCCAGCCCGACAGCGCCACCCCCAACCGTCCGCCGATCACCGCCCGCGCTCTGGCCGTCCAGATGGTCGGCAACCGACCCTCCTGGGGTGCGGTGGCGATCCTGCTGGCCGTGCCCGGCGCGGCCCCGGCGATCGCCGGGTGGCCGATCTGGGCGGTCGCCGCACCGCTGTGGGGTTCCTGCCTGCTGCTGATGCTGTTCGTCTCCGTCGTCGAGCTGCGTCAGCCGCTGCCCGAGTCGCCTGGCCTGCCCGGCCCGGACGACGCTGACCCTGTGGAGGGGGAGCGATGATCGAGCTGTTGTTCCTGGGCGGCGCGGCGTTCGCCGGGGCCGCCCACGCCACCCGCCAGCGCCGCCCCGCCCCCCACAGGGCGGGCGGGGCCCGGCACAGCCGAGCCGACCGCCCCGACCTGCCCGAGTCGCTGTTGGTCAAGGCGTGGAAGTCGGCCGGGGCCCCGCACACCGAGGAACGCCAGTTGTCCGGGGCGGTCGCCGACCTGAGCGGCCGCGCCATCGGCCACACCGTCCGCGGCGGTGCCCGCAAGGCCCGCAAGGCCAACAAGAAGATCCGCCGCCGCGCCAAACGCAACTGGAAGCAGCGCCAGGCCGACCCCAACCGCCCGTCTGTTATCCGCCGCATCCCCAACACCAGCGCCAACACCACGGGAGGACCCTCGAACACACCCCCACCCCCTGGGCCAGCCAACCCCCAACCAACCCCGCCTCCGACCACACCGCAGGGACAGCCCCGCCCAGGGGCCGCGCCCCGGCCGGGCAACCCACCGCCGCTGTTCGGCGGCACCGTCCCCGCCAACCCGCCAGCCCCGCAGCCGTCCGGCGCTACTCCGACCAAGCCCACCCCGCCGCCCAAGCCGACCTCGCCGAACCGGCCCACGGGTCCGGCTGCGTCGGGGGCGGCGGGAGCTTGGGGTGCGCGGCGGCGGGCACGCGCTCGGGTGTGGGCGGCCGGTCCGCCGATCAACATGGACCCGCCCGAAAGCGATGTCGAGTTCATCGAGACCAGCACCGACCTGCAGCAGTTCCTGCTGGGCATCGCCCATGCGGTGGAGGACTTCACCGACGAGGTGATGATCCGCCGCATGCCCGTCGCCGTCACCAACCCCCTGCTGCTGATCGGCGAGCACATGACCGAAGCCTCCGCTGCTGTGCAGCGCGGCGCAACGGTGTTCGAGGTCATCTTCGAAGAGGCCATCGACCTGGCCGCCGCCGGAATCAAGTTCACCGGCGACAACCCGGCCTGATCGCCAGCATGTTCTCTCCAGCAAGACGCCACCCTTCCGCCGAGCTCTGTGGGTCCGTCTGCGCTATGGAAAGTAGGCGTTAGGCAGCCCATGAGAGGAGGGCAAGCCTTACAGTTCTTACAACTGAACCTTGTAGGTCTTGAGCCTACAAGGTTCAAGAGTGGCAGGCGTCCTCGCCTAGTGGCCAGGACGCCTGCGCGAAGGGCGAGTGCCTGCCTGGGTCAGAAGAGGTGCGTCACCACCTCAGCGACCTGCGCCGCAGCGGCCACGGCCGCTGCGGCAGCAGACACTGCAACCGCCCATACTTCAATGCGGTTCTTCCTCACTCCGATCTCACCTCCCTGCGTGGAGCGCTCGCACACAGGAAGCAGAGGAAGAGCCAACCGGACATAGCAACCGGGGGTATTCGAGCCCTCACGTTCGTGGTATGAGCGAGACTCCTCGAATGGCTTGCCCGGCCCGGCAATTCTGGCCAACATCACGCACCGCACGCAACCGAAACTTGTGGATTCCCCTCATCATGACAGGGCTACAAAGCCTTATTTGATCTTCAATGTTGTACGACTTCTACAATCCACAAGGATCTGCAGGGACGTGTAGAGGCATGCAGCGACATCGCCTTTGTTCGTTAGCACAGCGCTGAAAAAGCATCGAAAACGGACATGATCAAGCTGCTACCTGCAGAGATGACTAGCACACTGCTCGTGAAAATTTGAGGTCGTGGCCATGCGCTCCGATCTAGCGGAGTTCACCGAGGCCGATCAAGGTCCGCTGCCTCACCCAACCAAGTGGCCTGACGGCTGCTTAGAGGCTTTTGGTCTTCACCGCATCGCCACCATGACCAACGGATGAATGGAGGCCCCTGATGGCCCAACCCCTGCCCCGACGCCGTCACGGCCGCTACCAGGTGGTGTTTGAGCCCCCCGAGTCCGACGCCGAGTTCATCTCCACCGCCCTGGGCATCGCCGATCTGCTGGCCGCCTTGGCCGGCCTGGTCGAGGACTACCGCGACGACCTGATCAAGCGGAAGATGCCCGTCCCGGTCACCGCTCAGTTCACTACTGCCGCCGAAGAGCTGCGCGCGGCCGCGGCCAACGCCCGCCACGCTGCGAGCACCTTCGCCGACATCTTCGAAGAGTCCCGCGACATCGCCGCACGCGGCATCCGCATCCTGGGCGGCCGCCCCGCCGCCTGACCCCATCTGCGCCCGTTTCCCCGTTCGTCTTTCCGCGCCGCTGGCCGCCACCGCTCCTTGGTGGTGGCCAGCGGCGTTTCCCCATCCCTTGCGTGAAGGAGTGATCGCTATGCGGCGTTCATCCCGCCGCGGCTTTGGCCGTCCCGCCCCCCGCCAGCTCGGCAGCGTCACCGGAGGCCGCCGGAGCTTCGGCCGCCGCACCGCCGTCTCCGACCCGGCCGACCTGATGCTGCCCACCGCCTACTACGCCGAGCCCCGCCGTCTCCCGGTCGGTCGCTGGGCACAGGTCGCTGCCCGCCGCTACATCGGCTGGGTCCAGCAGTCCCCCGACACCCGCGGCCTAGGCACCGGGCTGGCCGCCCTCTACCCGATGGGGCACCTGGCCCACGAGTACGCCGCCGGTGACGCGCTGCTGCTGGGCGCGTTCGCGCCCCCGGCCGCGCTGGCCGCCTGGGTGGCCACCTACAAGCGCCACGAGTCGCCCCGCTACTCGGCGACGCTGGCCGCCACTGCCGCCGGAGTGCCGATCTGGTTGGCCACTGCTGCCCAGGTCGGCATCGCCAACCTGTCTACCCTGCTGGCCTACACCGCCACCGCCACCGCGACCTGGTCGGCCTACACCTGGTCCGACGTGCTCAAGCACCGCCGCGCCCTGGCCGCCCAGCAAGCCCAGTGGGAGACCATCGCCACCGGCACCGAGCTGGCCGGGTCCCGGCTGGTCAAGACCGAACCCACCCACGTGGGTGTGCGGTTCAAAGTGGATGTCGGTGCTGGGCCTGACGCGCCCTCGGTGTCGCGGCTACTGTCGGGCAACCTGACCGAGGAGATCGCCTGCCTGTACGGGATCGGCGTCAACCAGGTCCGCTTGAACGGACAGGCTTCCAACGCCCGCATCCTGTGGATCACCCTGCAGCTGCGCGACCCCTGGGCCCAGCCGGTCACCCACCCAGCCCTGGCCCCCGCCGCCCCTGCCGAGACGACGGTCACCGCCGCCGGAGGCCCGCTCAACCCCGCCCCGGCGCAGGCCACGCCCACCAAGGGCTGCCGGTCCATCATGGACGGCCCGTTCGTCCTGGGCACCGACCCCGAGACCGGCGAGGACCTGGAGCTGGTGGTCTTCGACAAGGGTGGTGCCCGGCACGTCCAGGTCATCGCCACCAATGGCGGCGGCAAGACCACACTGCTGTCCAACATCGTGGAGCAAGCCAACGAGTGCCGCGACGTGCTGGTGGTCGCGATCGACCTGCGCAAGGGCACCATCCCCCACCTGTGGGACGAGGTCCTAGACGCATCAGCCGGGATCGGTGAACAGGACAAGGCCATCCAGATCCTGCAGTGGCTGGAGACCGTCGCCGAGGAGCGCTCGCGCAAGAACGGCGGCGCCAACCACATCCCCTCGCCCGAGGCCCCGGTCATCATCCTGATCATCGATGAGCAGGCCAAGCTGCTGGGCACCGACTCCGATGTCGCCCACCTGGCCAAGCCGATCGTGGATGGCCTGCACCAGGCCGGCCGCTCGGCCGGTATCCCGGTCATCACCGCCGGGCAGCGCAACGTCCAGCAGCAGACCGGCAGCAAGGAAGGCTCGGCCAACGCTCCCACCAAGATCGTGCTGCGCGTCCTGAACACCTACGAGATGACCAAGGCCCTGGACAACTGGATGACCCTGGGGGTCCCCGACATGTCCACCTACGCCCCCGGCATCGGCGGCGTGGCCCTGCTGGTCAAAGAAGGAGGAGCCTGGCAGGCCGGACGCATCCGCGACCTCAGCGACTTCAAGGCCGTGCGGCACCTGGCTGTCACCCGCGGCCGCCCCGAGGCCCACATCGAACCCGACATCGCCGCCCAGCTCCCGGGATATGCCGAACGGCACCTGGTCACCGCCGGAGGGCTACCCCCGGCTACGTCCGGCGGCACCGACCACCGCTCGACTCCGCCCGCCAAGCCCGAACCCTCCTCCGGACCCTCCTCGGAGCCGACGTCGGGTTCGGCGGCTGGGCCGCCGCGCGGCCGTGACGGCAGCTTCGGCATTGACCCCGACGACGACCAGGCCGTCACCCACGCGGCCGAAGGGTTGGTCGCCGGGATCGAACGGCACCTGGCCGAAATGCCTCAGCCCCGCGACGCCCCCATCCCGTTGGAGAACCTATTCGCTACCCAGGAGGTGTTTAACAACGCCGAGACCAACCCGCCCGAGGTCAACCGCAAGCTGCCGGTGCCCGAGGACATCACCCACTCGGTGCTGTACCTGCTGCAGCAGCGCGGCCCCGACGGCGCCCGCCGAGACGAGATCGTGGCGGCCCTAGGCAAGCCCGAGGGCAGCGTCAAACGCTGGCTGAGGATCATGGTCGATCAGAGGGTGATCGCCCGGCACGGCCAAGGCAAGGCCCTGCGCTACCTGCTTCCCCAGCACAGCTTCGGCGATCACCAAAGGTGATCAATTGGCCGACGCCCTCCCCGCCCAACTGGCTCACCAACCGGCCCACCAACCGGCTCACCACGCCCTCTCGCGCGCGCGTTGAACAGTGCGGATGGGCCGATTGAGCCAGTTCGGTGATCCAGTTGGTGAGCCAGTTCCTGCCCTTCACCCTCAGTCACCACTCACGCGGACGCCGCGCCGGTCCCACTGGCCCGCGCCCCACTCTCACACGCCCTCACCCCTCCTCGGGAGCCCCCATGCCCGACCTACTCCTGCCCCTGGCCATGACCACCATTTCCCCTACCGCCACCACGACCCACACCCTGGCCCCGGCACCCACCACACCCGCTACCACACCCGGAGATCCCGGGCCGCACGAAGCAGCTGGCTCCGGCGGCCTGATCTTCCTACTGCTGATCTTCGGGCTGCTATGGGGGATGGCCTACCTCATCGATGCCTACCGCTACCCGCTGCGCCGGTGCCGTCGCTGCGCCGGCACCGGCCTGCAGCACTCGGCGATGTTCAGCGACGCCATGCGGATCTGCTCCGGCTGCAACGGCACTCGCCGCCAGTTGCGCCCCGGAGCCCGCCGCCCCACCGGGCGCGGACACAACCCCCGCCCCTGATCGCTCCCAACCACCCGATCCGTCAACCCACCCATCTCCGGTCCAGCCCGGACGGCCCTACTCGACGGCCGTCCGGGCTTTTCTTCGCCCCACCACATCCCACCAGCACCACCGGCCAACCCTGCCTCACCGTCGGCCCCACCGCGCGCATCTGGCAGGCGCGCCTGCCGCACTCCTGCCAGATGCGCGCTCCTGATCCAGGCGCGCTCGCGATGGTCTGTCTGGAGTCGCAGACCCAGCACCTAGTCCCCAGCCGTCCGGGCCTGGACGCGCCGATCCTGCTGCCGCTCAGCCCCTGCGTTCCCGCCGAGGCAGTCGCGCTGTGGTAGCTACACGACGCCGTCCAGCCGCCCCCCACCCGACCACTACTGACCGCCGCCGCAGCTGGTGGTCATCGACATGCCCCACGAAAAAGCCGCAGGCCCCCGGGGCAACGGGGGCCTGCGGCTGCACACGCAATCACCAGGAGGGTCGCATATGAGCACACGTGATCACAACGGCGACGACCGCCACCCAGATCCCACCGCCGACGACTCCTCCGCTCCGCCCGCCGCCGCTCCGTCCCCCCAGACCGACTCCGACGACCAGCCCGCCGATCAATCCACCGATCAGTCCGCCGACAGGCGCCGACCGTCCAAGCCCGTCCGCGCCTTGGCCCTGTTGCGCCAGCACCTGCAGTTGCGTCGCAGCGAACACGGCGGCTGGCCCTACGCCCGCACCACCGGCGACGGCAGCGGCCCCGACGGCGGCCGGTTGTTTCGATTCACCACCCCTGGCCGCCGTGAGTTGTACGCCGAGACCCGCCACCTGTGGAACAAGACCTACCCCGGCGAAGACCCACCCGACGACCGCGCGCTGCGGTCAGTGGTGGCCGACCTGGAGCGCGCCGCTCAGGACGCGCCCCTGGACGACGCGGCCGCCACCGTCTGGCTGATCCAGCACGGCGTCACCTTCGCCGCCCCCACCGCCGAAGACCGCGGCCTGGCCAGCGTGCTGGAACTACCGGGCTGCCCGCTGCCCGACGGCTATCGGGTCCCCGAGCCCTACACGATCTCGCCGGACGGGATCTGGATCGCACCCCGCAACCGCGACCCCGAACGCGTCACCTGGGCTCCGTTGGCGGTCACCCAGGTGTTCACCGACCCCGAAGGAGAACAGATGGTCAAACTGGTCTGGCTCAACCGCAGCCGCTGGCAATCGCGGATCATCGAGCGCGGCAAGGCCAAGAGCGGCCGGATGCTGGTCAAGGAACTGGGCAACTTCGGGCTGCCGGTCACCGAGGCCGACGCCAAGGCCGCCGAACGATGGCTGGCCGCCGCCGAGACCGCCAACACCGACGTCATCGACGAGGTCACCATCGCTCGCTCCCTGGGCTGGCAGGCCGACGGCCAGTTCGTCACCGCCTCGGGCACCCCGTATGAGATCCACGGCGTCGACCATCAACTCCAGCGCGCCCTGGAGGCCCACCACCTGCGCGGCACCCTGTCGGGATGGAAGGACGCGATCAAGATCCTGGAGCGCTATCCGCTGGCGACCATGGTCCTGTACGCCGGGCTCGCCGCGCCGCTATTGGAGGTGCTGGGGCTGGGGTCGTTCACCATCAACTACGGCGGCCGCTCCACCTCCGGCAAGACCACCGCCGCCCAGGCCGGGCTGTCGTGCTGGGCCAACCCCGATGAGACCGCCGGGGCCATCACTAGCTGGGCCGCCACCAAGACCGCCTACCAGGCCCGCCTGCACCTGGCCGGGAACGGGGTGCCGGTGTTGTTCGACGACACCCAGACCGCCGAACGCCCCGAGCACGTCTCCCACGCGCTCTACCAGATCACCCAGAACGCCGGGAAAGCCCGCATGGGCGAGTGGAAGTCCTACCGATGGCGCACCATCGTGATCTCCATCGGGGAGCGGTCGGCGCTGTCGTTCGCCACCCACCAGGGCATCTCCGCCCGCGTGCTGGACCTGCAAGGTGCCCCGTTCGGCAACACCCCCGACTCCGGACCCAACGCCCAGAAGTTCCGCGAAGGCGTCACCGCCAACTACGGGCACGCTGGGCCCGCCTTCGTCGGCCACCTGCGCGCCTACGTGGGCGAGCACGGCCCGAGCTGGCTGCACGCCCGCCACGCCGACTACACCGCCGCCCACCGCCAGGACGCCAGTGACCTGGCCCGCCGCCGCGCCCCACTGGTGGCGACCCTGCGGCTGGCTGCCGAGCTGGCCCACACCTGGAACCTGGTTCCCTTCTCCCCGCCCGAGCACCACGTGTGGACGTCGCTGTTTGTGGCCAACGACCCCCGCGACAACCGGGCCGCCTTGGCCCTGGAGGTGGTCGCCGAGTACATCGCCACCAACGCCGAACGCCTCTACCGCTCCGACGGCCACGCCCCCGCCGGCGGATGGATCGGCGTGCGCACCGAGGCCGACGGCGACCCCAACGCCGTGGCGCTGATGCCCGAGAAGGTCCACGAGGCCCTGGAGCGCGCCGGGTACGAGCTAGACGCGGTGCTGCCGACCTGGCGGGAGATGGGCGCGCTGCATGAATACCCGCCCACCTCCAAGCAGACCCCGCGCTACAAGCTGAAACGGCGCATCGCCGGTGCCCAGGTCAAGTGCCTGGTGTTCACCGGCAGGGCCCTGGGAGCCGACGACAGCGAGACCTGACCCCCTGCTTTCGTGCGCGAGAGACGGTATCGGGCAGTACCGCAGTACCACCTAGCGAAACGATCACTATTCATGCAATTCAGTGACTGTTTCGGGGTGGTACTGCTGCTGGTACTGCCTGGTACTGCCCCAGTACCAGGGTCGCGCTCTCGGGCGGCTGGTACTGGGGGCTGGTACTGCCCAGCAGTACCAGCGTTCTCCCAGATCAGTCCATGTTTTCAGGCGGTACTGGCCGTCGCGCGGAGCACATCCTGAAAAACGCGGGGGGTGGGGGATGCATCTTTCCCTCACGCCGCTGTCACCTTCCGCGCCTCACGCGCACCTCTTCCGGGCAGCGCACCCTGATCGCTCGCCGATCCCGCCCGGAAGAAAAGAGGCATCCCCCCTGCCACCTACGCCGCCCCCAGCGGACCTCTTCTTTTCGCACCCGACTGGAAGGAGGACCCCGATGGCCCCACCCCTGAACCTGGCGCTGACGCTGGCCGACCTCGGCTGGCATGTCTTCCCGCTGTCGCCCCGCGACAAGCGGCCCCTGGCCAACTGCCCGACCTGCCGCGACAACCCCACCTGCTCAGGTGACGGCTACGCCGCCTGCCCCTGCATCCCCGCCGGGCAGTGGTGCCACGGCGTCCGCGCCGCCACCACCGCCCCCGAGCGCATCCGCACCTGGTGGCGACGCCAGCCCAACGCCGTCCCCGCCGTCGCCGCCGGGCCATCCGGCCTGGTGCTGATCGACCTGGACGCCCACACCGACCAGCTCCCCGCCGACCCGGCCACCGAGCTGCTGCCCGGCATCCCCCTCACCAACGACCAGATGCCCGGCGGCATCCAGGCGATCCGCACCGGCCGCGACGTTCTGCTGCTGCTGGCCCGGCTGCGCGGCGGCTCCCGCCCCTGGCCCACCGGCCCCGACCACCAGCCCGTCACCGTCACCACCCCTTCCGACGGCCGCCACCTGTGGTACCGCGCCCCCCGCGTCGAGAACGGCCGCCGCCTCCGCCAGGCGCTCGGCGCGCTCGGCTGGCAGATCGACATCAAGGCCGGATGGAGCTACGGCATCGCCCCCGACGCCACCGCCGCCAACGGCCCCTACCAGGTCATCGCCGGTAACACCGCCCACGTCGGCTGTATGCCCGACTGGCTGGCCGACGAAGTCCTGCGCGTCGCCACCGACCGGCCCGTCCCCACACCGGCCCCGGCGCCCGCCGCGCCACCGGCCAGTGGCAGCCGACCGGCCGCCTACCTAACCACCGTCATCGACAACGGCGCCGCCGAGCTGGCCACCCTCACCGACGGCCGCCAACGCGCCCTGTCGGCCCTGGCCTACAAGACCGGCGGCCTCCTGGCCTGGTCCGGGCTGAACCGCGGCGACGTCGAGGATCGTCTCGTCGACGCCGGACTGGCCAGCGGCCTGCCCGAACGCCTCGCCCACCGCATCGTCCACCGCGCCTTGGACAACGGACTGGCCCACCCTCTGCCCGTTCCGCAAGCACGCAAGGTCGGCTGACTAATCCCCCAAAGACGGCCCCGGCGGTGAACCACCAAGAACACCGCGCCGGGGCCGTCACCTCCCCTACAGAGAGGCATCTTCAGCATGACGCCTTCGATCCCGACCGCGCAGTCGAACGCCGACGAGTGGCTCCCGATCGACGAGGTTCTCGCCGAGCTCAAGGACGTTCCCCGCTCTACCTTCAACCGCTGGCGGGCGACCGGACGCGGGCCGAAGTCCCGGCGGCTACCGAACGGCCGTGTCCTGATCCGCCGCTCAGCCCTCAATGAATGGCTGGAAAGCCTGCCTGAGTGATCCCAGAACACCGGGCGTCCACGAGGGGCGCCCGGCCTCCTTCCCCCCGGTTTTCGAGCAGAAAGAGTTCCAGTGCGCATCGGCAACGTCCAGTTCTGGAAGACCCAATGCCGCCCGAACAGGCGAAAGCCCTACCAGGTCCGCTGGGTCGTCGACGGCAAGACGTTCTCGGCCTCCTACCTCACCTCGACGCTGGCTGAGCATTTCCGAAACCAGTTGATCGCAGCGGCCCGGGCTGGAGAGCACTTCGACGTCGACAATGAGGGCCTGCCCGCATCGCTGCGTCCTAAGCCGAAGGCCATGACCTGGTACGAGCTCGGGCGCGTCCACACGGCGATGAAGTGGCCGGAGGCCGCTGGGAACAGCCGGCGCAACCTCGTCTCAGGACACGTGAAGATCACCCTTGCGCTGTTGAGCGACCGCAGTGGAGCACCGAGCGAGCGAAGGCTGCGTGACGCTCTGCGGCACTGGGCGTTCCGTCCCCTCCAAGGGCGTGAAGTCCCCGAGGAGCAAGCTGGCGTCCTGGAGTGGGTCGCAGAACGGTCCCGTCCAGTCACCGACCTGCTGGATCTGGACGCCCTGCGTGCGCTGCTGCATTCCCTGGGCACCAAGGACAACGGCACGCCCGCCAAGGCCAGCACGGCTGCGCGTTATCGCGCCGTCCTGACCAGCGCGCTGAACTACGCCGTCGAGCGCGGCGAGCTGGAATACAACCCCGTGGAACGCCTCGCCTGGCGGCCGGTCACGGTCACGCGCCAAGTAGATCCACGCGTGGTGGCCAGCCCCCGGCAGGTGCGCGAGCTGCTGACCGCCGTGACCTACGTCGGCGTCTGGGACAAGCAGCGCGGGCCGCGTCTCCTGGCGTTCTTCGCCTGCCTGTACTTCGCCGCCCTGCGTCCCGAAGAAGCCGTACAATTGCGGCTCCAGGACTGCAAGCTGCCCGAGGCTGGTCCCGGCCTGATCCAACTTTCGGCGGCCACCACGCGCGCCGGAAGCGCTTGGACCGACGACGGCAGCAAGCACGAGACACGCGGGCTGAAGCACCGGGCCACAGACGACGGTCGCGACGTTCCAATCCCTCCGGAACTCGTTCGGATCCTGCAGTGGCACATCGCCACGTTCGGTACCGCTGACGACGGTCGGCTGTTCCCCGGACCGCACGGCCAAGCCCTGGACTCCACGCGATACCTGGACACCTGGCACAAGGCACGGCGGTTGGCGCTTCCGCCGCACCTGTACAACTCGCCGCTGGCGAAGCGCCCCTATGACCTTCGCCACGCGGCGCTGTCGCTGTGGCTCAACTCCGGAGTCCCAGCCCCGGATGTGGCTCAGCGAGCGGGCAACACCGTCTCGGTCCTCCTCCAGACCTACGCCCGCTGCATCTATGGCCAGGAGGACGCAAACACGCAACGGATCATCGATGCGCTCGGAGATGGCGGCTCTCCGATCTGAGGAAACGGTTCTTTACCGAAACCACCGGACCAGCTCAGGAAGCTCTTTGTCGAAAAGAAGCCACCAGGAAAGGGTGTTCGCGTCAGCACTCAATAGTTTCGTTGCGCAGGAGGAGCCTCAACCGAGAGATGCTTCCGTCATCCAGGCGGGGGGGCGCGCTCCTGCCCCGACACGGAGCACATGGTGGACGCTGAGCCGATCCCCCGCCCAGGCACCTACGTCACTGATCCCGCGTTGGATGGCCGCTGGCGCAATGTCCAAGCGGGCCGATTCCCACCGGCTGGCCGGAAAGCAATCAGAAGGAGCATGCTGGCGGATCCAGCTGGAGATAATCGTCCCGATGGCCCCCACTTGCCGATCTTCATTCAGAAAGACAACGACAAGCCTCCAATCTGGGTCGTCCTGCATAACTTCATACTCATTACGGGACAGATAGATGGTGAGGCGGCCCCTCCGGATAGTGGTCTTGACCTCCAGGTTCAAATGGAGTCCGTCGGCGTGTACAGTAATGTCGTAACCCAGGCCGTCGGCATACTCCGCGACATGCTCAACGGTTATACCTGCAACTTGCCCGATAAGCTTGGCCAGTGTCTCCTCACCGGCTGTGCCAACCTGCTCGCGGGCGGCGGTGTCGACCTTTCCCCAGGCAGTATGTATCACGGCCGCAGTCTGGCGTGGGACTAGCCCCAGGGCCTGTCCCGCTGAGATTGCGTCTTCGGGCAGATCGTCGGGGGTGCTGATCAGCTGATCAGCGTCACGGAGCCATAGCGGGCTGGCGTGCAGGATTGCTGCTTCCATGAGGGCCAGCTCAAGTGGGTTGCAGCGATGGGCCAATGCCCCGTCACTGGTGACGATCCCGACTTCCTTGAGCCAGGCGAGGGCAGCGCCGTACTGCGTGGGCGTGAGGTCGACGAAGTCGGGATGGTTGGCGAACACAGCATGGGCACGTTCTACAGATGAGTGCCGGAGGTGATGGCTCCATCGGCGGGCGGCGCGAAGAATGGGTTCAGCTGGCAGGGAGGACATTTAGGTGTTCCAGCAATGCTGCCATGTCTGCCTGCATCGCGGCGGCGGGTTCTTCATCGAGGTCGGCGAGTTGTCCGACGGCAGGGTCATCTAGAACTGCTTCCATAAACCGGAGCTTAGTTTCAAGCCGTTGCTCAACAACGTCATCAATCGTGTTAGTTGCCGAGAGCACCGTGATGTTAGTGATCGTTCCGGGTTTCAGTCCGAGACGGTGGATGCGGTCGAGGCTCTGCAGGTAGCGCCCTGCAGCGAAGTCCCGGTCAACGTAGACCGCATCGTGGCAGTCCTTATGCAAGCTGACGCCCTCACCGAGGGTAGCGGGGTTGGAGAGCAGGACATGGCAGTCAGGGTCTTTTCGGAACCGCTTAAGCTGATCAACGCGGTCTGATGTGCCGCCATGCACCAAGGCTGGCCGGTAGGGGGTCAGCATGAGTTTCAAGGTGGTGAGGTTGCGGACAAAAGTCGACCACACCAGCGTTTTGCGTCCGGCTTTGGCGTTCGCGTCAACAATCGCCAAGGTTTCCTGGTATTTCGGCGACAGCTCATAGCTAGGGAGATCTTGCAGTAGTTCGTACAGTGAAGCATCGCCTGGCACATCAAGCGGCGGCACTCGGAAGCGCAGTGCTTCATATTTAGTGTCACCCACGGCGAGCAAAGCGGGGCTGGTTGCCGCCATGAGTAGATACATCATGACGCGCCCCAGCGCCTCCAGGCTTTCCTGGGATTCAGGATGGGCTACTTGAGCTGCCCGGACGCTCATCTCGCCGATCAGTGCAGCGTAGATCTCTCGATGAAGATCAGGAAGTTCAATGCGCCGGATTGTGGGCTTGACCTTCGGCAGGCCAAGCTCGCTCTTGGTCGTGCGCGTGAAGAGAGGTCGGAGCACGGTGCTGGCATGGCGCAGATCCCCGTTCCCGATGGCCCGGGTAACAATCCGGCGGCCTTCGCCTGGCCACACGAAACCCAGCAGGCTTTCCAGATCCTTAGCACCGTTGGGGGCGGGTGTGCCGGTCAAAATAAGGCGGCGGTGGGCCCTCGGACCGAGGGCCAGGCACGCAGCTCCGTGAACGCCGTCGGCCCCCTTCTTCATCCGATGCGCCTCGTCTAGGACAAACATCGAGGGTTTAACGGTGAGCCACCGCGCCAGCGACACCTGGTGCTTCACCAGGCCTTCGTAGTTAACAACGATCAACTCGGCAGCTGGGTCGACACGGCAGCGATCTAGCACTTGCACGTGCAAGGGTTTGGAGAAGCAGACCGCGTTCTCCAATTGCCAGCTCTCGTAAGCCGCCTTCGGGGCCACAACCAGAATCCGCTCGACCTGGGCCTGCGCACGCAGTACTTGGAACGTTGCCAGAGCAACGCGGGTTTTTCCGGAGCCGGGCACACTGAAGTTGGCTCCATGGCTCATGCACAGCAACTTGGCGATGTCGCGGAGTTGGAAGGTCGTGAGCGGCTCGGGAGCACACCAGCCGGAGGCGTACAGCACATCATTGATCTCTGCCGGAGACAGGGGCGGCGCCTCCGGCCGCTCGAGCTGCCTGCTAGCAGCCAGCGTGTCCTGGAGACTCGTCTCGACCAGGAGCCTGAGCTCGGGCTGCCACTCCACGTCCTGAGACGGCCACTCTGATAGCTCCCGGAGATTTGCTAGGAGGTCCTCCAGTTCCAGTTCTACTAGGGTCGGCCCCTGGTGCCGGGCCGTGAGAAACCGACCCGAGAGCTTACGCAAATCGCCTGCTCGTTCATCGGGCACACGGAAGAGAACCGCTGTTCCAGAGGGCTGAAGTTCGAGACAGAGAGTGGACATGCACCGGCTTCCTACTCCGCGGTTGCACGCTGCAGCCAGGCCAGGCCGATCCCGGGTTCACTGACACCGCGTGATGCGGCCCGGGCCAGTTGGCTGAGTGTGTCCCGCAAACCGATCAACGCGTCGTCCAGAGCCTCGTTGTCAAGAATGTTCTGGGCGCGGGCCCTGGCAATGTCTGCGATGCATGCACGCAAGGCGTCAGTGGCCTCATCGAGTTTGTCAGGTGCGGCCATCTTTTTCTGTGCCTGACGAGCGTCACGCTCGGCCTGACTAAGACTCTTCTGGATCGCTTCCTTGGCCTCGTTGATAAGCAACGTCGTGCGGGTGGATTCAGCTGGTGACAGCTTTGCTGCGGCGGCAGCCCGGGCCTTGGCTTTGAGTAGCTTGTCCGTGGTGGCCTTGGCGTCTTCAACTCTGGAGTCCTCAGGCAGCATGGTGACGCTGAGTCCTGGAATGCTGACCCCGGCGGACTTAGCCGCAGTAGAAGCAGGCCTGAACTCAGGCGCCAGCTTCGGTTTGAGGTATTTCTCATCAAAGTCATCCACAAGCCAGATGTTGCGGATAGCTGTCTTCGATGCGTCTACCAGCAGAGCCGCCAAGCTGGCCTCTCTGAGTCGCCTGGCAAGGTCAGGATTCTCAGCATGGACTCGCTTGTAACGCTCGTAGATCTCTTTGAGAGACTCCTGGTGCCCCTCGAAGTCCATTCGCCGGAGCCGGACACCGGTACCGTCATCTAGGTCGGCATGACTGCGTTCGATCGCCTCATCAATGAGGGCGAGTGCCCACTGACCTGCCTCGATGGTCTTCTTCTTCTTGCGGAAGGCGGCCGCGGTCGCCTCCAAGGTCCGCCCTTTAGCGAGGAGCTCACTATGAGCGATGATCTCGTTGATGAAGGAGTATTCGCGGCGGAATGTCTTGCGAAGCTGAAGGTTCAACTCCACTGCGTTAATGTCGTCCCATCCCCAGTCCTCAGGGAGGACTGCCACGCGGATGTTAGGCTGCCTGATCTCCTTCAGGGCAGCGCAACGGGTATTTCCATCCACCACGATCCCGCTCGGGGTGATCAACCCCGCCGTGTTCTGCGCATTGACCTTCAGATCGTCCATGAGAGCCAGGAAATCCGGATCCCGAATATCCGGGTTATCCGGTTTTGCCATGAGCAGGGAGTGGAGATAGGCCTGGCTCTGTGAGCTCCAAGGGTCGTCCGCCAGCGCTGCGTCGCGCACGGGATCGTGAGCGCGCTGTGCCCGGATGCGATGCGTCTCAGGGTTGAAGTAGAGCACAGCGACCGGCATATCGATGACCGGAAGATTTCGATCTTGACCGCGCCACTCAACCCGGAAGGTCTCAGGAGTGCCGTCGCCACGGCGTGCCGCGGCAAGGCGGGCCGCAACCAGCTTCTCGTTCTCGTCGGCGCCAGGTGGCCGGGTGGGGCTCATTGATCACCTCTGGCAGGTCAGTGACGTGCACGCACCCATCATGCTAGGCGCTACTGACACTTTGCACCCGATAGTTGCCAATCTTCCCGATGAGGCACTTGCGGCGTTCTCTGCCTGGAAGACACTCCATCCGGCCCGCGCAAAGATCAGGATCTCCCTAACACTGGGGTTGTAGACGCAGGCACGTCTTTGCAAGACCTCCTTTGGCCTGGAACGGGCTGACCGGCGCGACCGAGACTCCATGATCATCAGCAGATCGCCTGCACCAGCGGGGGAGCAGCTCTCAGTGTGGAGGAGCGCTGCTTCTTCAAAGCAGGCTGAGTGGGTCATCGGCAAGAGCTCCGAGAAACGCGTTCTTCCCCCAAAGCAGTGCCCTGTAGCCTCTACGGAGACAGCAGCTCTTCGGCAGGCGCACAGCACAGCCAGTTGAGGTCCTTGGTGTCGGGAATCCCTGCTATCCATGGCTTCATGAGTGTCGCTGCCTCTGTCTCCTCCCGGGTCTCCTTCGCGGGCCTGGGGGCTGCTGACCTGATCGTCGATACCGCCTATGCCGGTGGCTCCAGCGGCCATGCCGGCGATGACCCGATCGCCAAGATGATCCCGGGGGTGGGCAACCAGGGCGGGTTCCGGCACTGCGGCTCCCCGTTCAAGGGCACGGTGCGCCTGTCGGTGCTCTACACCACCGGCGGCGAGGCCGACTGGCCCGACTTCCTGGACCTGCAGACCGGCACCTTCACCTACTTCGGCGACAACCGCACCCCCGGACGGGAGCTGCACGCCACCTCCCGCGGCGGCAACCTGCTGCTGCGCGACACCTTCGCCGCCGCCCACGGGACAGCCGCCGACCGCGCCAAGGTCCCGCCGTTCCTGCTGTTTGAGAAGATCCCCAGCCAGGGGCGCGACGTGCGATTCCGCGGCCTGCTAGTGCCCGGCGGCCCCACCCTGACCGCCGATGATGAGCTGGCTGCGGTGTGGCGGTCCACCGGCGGGCAGCGCTTCCAGAACTACCGGGCCCGCTTCACCGTGCTGGACGAGGCCAGGATCCCCCGTTCCTGGATCTCCCACGTGCTGGGCGGCGGCGACCCGCTGGCCGGGGACTGCCCGCCGACCTGGCGCACCTGGGTGCAAAGCGGAGCCTGCACACCGCTGCTGGCCCCGCCCACCACCGTCATCAGGACAACCGCCGACCAGCTGCCTGACAACCCCCAGGCCACCGCCGTTTTGGAGACGATCCGGAACCACTTCCGCCAGCACCCGCACGGCTTCGAGGCCTGCGCGGTGGCACTGTGGCGGCTGATCGCCCCGGCCACCGGGCGCTGCGATGTGACCCGGCCCAGCCGCGACGGCGGCCGCGATGCGGTCGGCGAGTACATCCTGGGCCCGCCCGCCGACCGCATCGCCATCGACTTTGCACTGGAGGCCAAGTGCTACGCCGCCACCAACGGGGTGGGGGTACGCGATGTCTCCCGGCTGATCTCCCGGCTGCGCCACCGCAACTTCGGCGTCTTCATCACCACCTCCTACTTCGCCAAGCAGGTCCAGGAAGAGGTCCGCGAAGACGGACACCCCATCGCCCTGGTCTGCGGCCGCGACATCACCGACACCCTCCACCAGCACGGCTACAAGACCGTCGCCGACATCCAAGCCTGGCTAGACAAGAACTTTCCTCCTCTATAGCCGCCCGGCGACCGTTAGAGGGAGACGGCCTCAGCGTGTACAGCAGATAAAGACCACAACGACAGCAGTTCTTTGTGGGCCTCAGGGTTCGTGTAGGCGGTTGGGCGAGGGCACAACCTCAGTCGAGCGCGATCATGGATCGCTCACGACATCGAGCCCCGTTACCACATCTCGCTGTGGTGCTGCTCGCCGGCGAAACCTTCACTGAGATCAATGGACACAGCACAAGGGAGTACACCCCCAGTCGACATATGGTCTAGACCATTGCCGAAGACTGGCTCGCGCCTGGCTCGGAACCACCGGCCTGCGGCGACCACCAGTGGCCTGGAGTGAGCGCCACTGAGACGGCGGCCGGGCAGTGCCGAGCCCGCCATGGCGGTCACTTTTGTGATCAACGCCCTGCACGCGAACGCGGCCCCAGGTGATCCTTGGGCCGCGTTCGCGCTGGTCAGGAGTCGGTGACTCGGATCAGGCCCTCCTGCATGACCGAGACGACCAGGTCTCCGTCCTGGGTGAAGACCTGGCCTCGGGCGAGGCCGCGGGCTCCGCCGGCGAAGGGGGTGTCCTGGTAGTAGAGGAGCCACTCGTCGGCGCGGAACGGCTTGTGGAACCACATCGCGTGGTCCAGGCTGGCGCCCATCGTCCGGTTGTCGCCCCAGGCCAGGCCGTGGTTCAGGAGGACCGTGTCCAGCAGGGTCATGTCCGAGGCGTACGTCATCAGGCAGACGTGCAGCAGGGGGTCGTCGGGGAGGTCGCCGTCGACCTTCAGCCAGACCTTGGACTCGGGGGTCGTCAGCTTCGGGTCCTTGGCCGCCTCCCAGGTCAGGGGGGTCGCGTGGCGGACGTCGAAGGGGCGGCGGTTGACGAACTCGGTGGCGAAGCGCTCGCCGAACAGCGGGGTCAGGCGGTCCAGGGCCGGGGGCAGGGTCTCCGGGGCCGGGGCCTCGGGCATCGGGGCGTGGTGGGCCGGGCCGTCCTCGGTGATCTGGAACGACGCCGACAGGCTGAAGATGGCCTTGCCGTGCTGGATCGCCAGGACGCGGCGGGTGGTGAAGGAGCGGCCGTCGCGGACGCGGTCGACCGTGTAGACGATCGGGACCGACGGGTCGCCGGGGCGGATGAAGTAGGCGTGGAGCGAGTGGACGGAGCGGTCCACCGGGACGGTGCGGCCCGCGGCGACGAGGGCCTGGCCCGCGACCTGGCCGCCGAAGACCCGCTGTTGGCGGTCCTCGGGGCTGCGGCCCCGGAAGATGTCGTTCTCGATCTGTTCCAGGTCGAGGATGTCCAGCAGTGCTTTCAGTGACTCCTTCACGCCGATCAGTCTCCCAAATCGCGGGGTGTGGCCGGTGTCTCACCCCCCGCCGCAGAGGGACAGCACCGCCTCGCCGTACTTGTCGAGCTTGACCTTGCCGACGCCGGGGATCTGGGCCAGCTCCTCCAGGGTGGCGGGGTCGCGTTCGGCGATGGCCTGGAGGGTCGCGTCGGTGAAGACCACGTAGGCCGGGATCTTCTGGTCGGCGGCCGTCTCGGTGCGCCACTCCTTCAGGCGGAGCAGGAGGTCCTCGTTGAACGCGGCGGGGCAGTCCTCGCAGCGGCCCAGCTTGCGTTCCACGGGGGCGGTGAGGGGGCGGCCGCAGACCCGGCAGGGCTGGGGGCCGCTCTTGGTGGTGCGGCGCTTGGTGCGGTCGGCGCGGGCCGGAGTGTGGGTGGTGACCTTGGTCGTCACGCCCTCCAGGAAGCGGGAGGGGCGGCGGAAGCGCGGCCCGCCCGGGGAACGCGCGAGCGCCCAGGACAGGGACAGGTGCTCGCGGGCGCGGGTGATGCCCACGTAGAACAGGCGGCGCTCCTCCTCAGCCTGGTCGGGCGTCTCGGCGTAGATGATCGGGAGGGTGCCCTCGACCAGGCCGACGAGGAACACCGCGTCCCACTCCAGGCCCTTGGCGGCGTGCAGGGAGGCCAGGGTCACGCCCTCCAGGGGCGGGGCGTGCTGGGCGGCGGCGCGTTCCTCCAGCTCGGTGACGAAGTCGGGGAGGTCGGCGGCCGGGTTGTCCGCGGCCATGTCCTCGGCCAGCTGGGCCAGGGCGGCCAGCGACTCCCAGCGGGCGCGGGCGGCGCCCGCGCCCTCGGGCGGGTCGTTGGTGAAGCCCGCGCCCAGCAGGACGTGGCGGACCTTCTGGATCAGGCCCATGCCCTCGGTCTCGGCGTCGGTGCCCCGGGTCGCGGCGCGGAGGCGGATCACCGCCTCGCGGACCTCGGGGCGCTCGAAGAAGCGCTCGGCGCCGCGCAGGACGTAGGGGACCCCGGCGGCGGACAGGGCCTGCTCGTAGGTCTCGGACTGGGCGTTGATGCGGAACAGGACCGCGATCTCGCGGGCCGGGACGCCCTCGTCGATCAGCTTGCGGCAGCGGCGGGCCACGTCGTCGGCCTCGGCCACCTCGTCGTCGTACTCGTTGTAGACCGGCTCGGGGCCGTCCTCGCGCTGGGCGGTCAGTTCGAGCCGGTGGCGGCGGGCCGTCTCGCCGCGCGCCTGGCCGATCACGGTGTTGGCCAGGCGCACCACCTGCGGCGTCGAGCGGTAGTCCCGCACCAGCTTGATCACCTTGGCGTCCGGGAACGCCTGCGGGAAGTCCAGCAGGTAGGACGGGGTCGCCCCGGTGAACGAGTAGATCGTCTGGTTGGGGTCGCCGACGACGCACAGCTCCTTGCGGCCGCCCAGCCAGGTGTCCAGCAGCAGCCGCTGGAGCGGGTTGACGTCCTGGAACTCGTCGACCACGAAGTACCGGTACTGGTCGTGGACCTGCCGCGCCACCTCGGGGTGCTCCAGCAGGACCGCGACCGTCAGCTCCAGCATCCCCTCGAAGTCGAGCAGGTTGCGTTCGCGGCGGAGCTGCTCGTAGACCGCGTAGACGTGGGCGATGTCGGTCACGTCGGCGGGCGGCTTGCGGCCGGTGGTCTTCACCGCCGCGGCGTAGTCCTCGGGGCGGCGCTGGGTGACCTTCGCCCACTCGATCTCGCTCGCGACGTCGCGCAGCTCGGTGCGGCCGAGCGACAGCCCGACCGAACGGGCCGCGTCCGCCACCACCGGCAGCTTCGACTCGATGATCTTCGGGGGGTCGCCGCCGACCACCTTCGGCCAGAAGTAGGACAGCTGGCGCAGCGCGGCGGCGTGGAACGTCCGCGCCTGCACCCCGGGCGCGCCGAGCTGCCGCAGCCGCCCGCGCAGCTCCCCGGCGGCGCGGGTGGTGAACGTCACGGCCAGCACCTGCTGCGGCGCGACGACCCCGGTCAGCGTCGCGTAGGCGATCCGGTGCGTGATCGCGCGCGTCTTGCCCGTCCCGGCCCCGGCCAGCACGCAGACCGGGCCCCGCACCGCCTCGGCGACGGCCCGCTGTTCCGGATCGAGCCCCGCCAGCACCCCCTCAGCGTCCATCCCCCCATCCTGGCAGTCCCGGCCGACCGAATCGGCCATCCACTCCAGGTTGTGGATAACCTCGGAATGCGGACGGAGCCCCGAGTGTTCTTCTGTTCGCTGCTTACCCCGTATCCGTATGAGGGAGACGACGCACCGATGGCGACGCCGACCACCGGCCAGGCGCCCGGCCACACCGGCCGGCTGACGATGTACACCACCACCTGGTGCGGTTTCTGCCGCCGGCTCAAGAGCCAGCTGGCGCGCGACGGCATCCAGATGAACGAGGTCGACATCGAGCGCGACCCCGCCGCCGCGACCTACGTGATGAGCGTCAACGGCGGCAACCAGACCGTGCCGACCGTGATCGTCGAGACCCCGGACGCCGGGCAGGTCGTGCTGACCAACCCCAGCGCCAAGGAGGTCAAGCGCCTGCTCGGCGTCTGACCCCCCGACCGCGACGAGGGCCCGCCGCGTGCGGGCCCTCGTCGCGTTCTCACCGGAACTCCGCCTGCCGCGGCAGCGGGCCGCCGTACCAGCGCGTGATCATCTGGGCGGCGATCGACAGCGGGCCGGGCGACACCAGGTCCCCGCGCTCCACCGCCTCCCGCAGCTCGTCGCGCGAGTACCAGGCGGCGTCGCGGATCTCCTCGGGGTCGGGCCGCAGCTCCTGCCCGGACGCGGCCCGCGCGAAGTACCCGACCATCAGGCTCTGCGGCAGCGGCCACGGCTGGCTGCCCACGTACCGGATGTCGTGGACGCGGACGCCGACCTCCTCGAACACCTCGCGCTCCACGGCCTGCTCCAGCGACTCCCCCGGCTCGACGAACCCGGCCAGGATCGACCGCCGGTCCTGCGGCCACTGCGGGCCGCGCGCCAGCAGGACGCGGTCGTCGTCGTCCCGCACCAGCATGATCACGGCGGGGTCGACGCGCGGGAAGTGCTGGCTGTCGTCGCGCGTGCACACCCGCACGTGCCCGGCCGACGCGATCTCCGTCGGCGCGCCGCACCGGGGGCAGAAGCGGTGCGTGTCGTGCCAGTTCCGCAACGCGACCGCGTGCGCCATCAGCCCCGACTCCAGGTCGTCGAGCAGCGCGCCGACCCGGCGCAGGTCGGCGGGCTCGGCGCCCTCGACGGTCGGCGGCGGCGCGGCCACCGCGAAGTGGGCGACGCCGCGTTCGTCCACGCCCAGCAGGTAACGCTCGCCCTCGGGCGCCCGCGCGGGAGGGACGAACGCCAGGCGCGGCGTCGGGTCGAACGCCACCGGCGCCCGTCCCCCCTCGACGACCAGCACCCGGGAACGCTGGTCCGCCCAGCGGCGCGCCACCCAGGCGTCGTCGCGGCGGCGGTCGGCGACCCGGTCGTGGGTGCCGCGCGCCAGGGCCAGCCATTCGAGAGGGGTCTCGGACACGGTTCTCCTCGGTGCTCTCCTCGGTGGGGCGCTCGTCAGCGAAGGGCGGTGGCGAGCTCGTCCCACAGGTAGGCGGCGGCCTCCGCGGCCTTGAGCAGCAGCGGCATCTCCACCTTCTCGTTCGGGGCATGGATGCGGTCCTCGTCGAGGCCGACCGCCACGAAGATCAGCGGGGCCTCCAGGATGTCGGCCAGGTCCGCCTCGGGACCGCTGCCGCCCTCGCGGGTGAACAGGATCTCCTTGCCGAACGCCCGCTCCATCGCGCGCCGCGCGGCCTTCACCCCGGCCGAGTCGATCGGCGAGAAGCACGGCCGCACGCCGCCGCCGGGGACGCGGACCTCGGCCCGGATCCCCTCGGGGGTGTTGGCGGCGACCCACTGCCGGAACGCCTCCTGCACCTTCACCGGCTCCTGCCCCGCCACCAGCCGGAACGACAGCTTCGCGTGCGCCTCGCGCGGCACGATCGTCTTGCCGCCGGGGCCGGTGTGCCCGCCCCACATGCCGTTGACCTCGGCGGTCGGCCGCGCCCAGACCCGCTCCAGGGTGGAGTACCCGGCCTCGCCGTAGGCGGCGCGGCTGTCCCCGGCGGTCCGCAGCCAGGCCGCCTCGTCGAACGGCAGCCGGGCGAACAGCTCCCGCTCCTCGTCGGTCAGCGGCACCACGTCGTCGTAGAAGCCCGGCAGCGTGACGCGGCCCCGCTCGTCGTGCAGGCGCGCCAGCAGCTCGGCCATGGCGTGCAGCGGGTTCGGCACCGCGCCGCCGAACGACCCCGAGTGCAGGTCGGTGGACGGCCCGTACAGCGACACCTCGGCCTCGGTCAGGCCGCGCATGCCGGTGCACATCGACGGGACGTCGGCCGACCACATGGTGGTGTCGCTGATCACGATCGCGTCGCAGGCGAGCCGGTCGCGGCGCTCCCGCAGCAGGTCGGCGAAGTGGACCGAGCCGGACTCCTCCTCGCCCTCCACCAGCAGCTTGATCGTCACCGGCGGGGCTCCCGATCCCGCCGCCGCCATGCCCGCCCGCACCCCGAGGGTGTGGAAGAACACCTGCCCCTTGTCGTCGGAGGCGCCGCGCGCGTAGAGGCTGTCGCCCCTCTCGGTGGGGGTGAACGGGTCGGTGTCCCACTCCTCCAGCGGCTCGACCGGCTGCACGTCGTGGTGCCCGTAGACGACGACCGACGGCGCGTCCGGGTCCTCGGCGGGCCACTCGGCGAACACTGCGGGCAGCCCGGGGCCGTCCGGCGTCCCGGTCGGCCAGACCTCGACGGTCGGCCAGCCGAGCCCCCGCAGGTGGGCGGCCAGCCACTCGGCCGAGCGCCCGACGTCCGCGTGGTGCGCGGGGTCGCCGGAGATCGACGGGATCGCCAGCCACTGCTTGAGGTCGGCGAAGAACTGCTCCCGGTTCGCCTGGATGTAGGCGGATACGTCCATTGACATGCTCCTTTGCATGGCGTTCATCTGGCACCTTAGGGGATGGACCGCGACAGCCCGGGAGGGGCGTTGATCCTGATAGACCCGCCACTGTGGCCCGCACGGGGCCGCGTGTGGTCGCACATGGTGAGCGACGAGTCGTTCGCGGAGCTGCACGCGTTCGCCGAACATGTGGGACTGCCGCCGCGCGCCTTCGACCGCGACCACTACGACGTCCCCGAGGAGCTCTACGCGAAGGCCGTCGCGCTCGGCGCGCACGAGGTGGGCTGCCAGGAGCTGCTGCTCAGGCTGACGAAGGCGGGGCTGCGCCGCCGCAAGGCGGCCGGGCGGCGCGGCGCGGTCAGGCGTTGAGGAGCATCAGCTCGGTCCCGATGTTGCGGCGGGCGCGCTCCTCGAAGCGCTCCCGCGCCGTCGGCGTGTGGAACAGCGCGGGCAGCGCGAGCAGGCCGTTCAGGACCTCGGCGCGGCCCGCCCGGAAGAACTCGTCGGGGACGAACGCGTACTCCTCCCGCACGGCGGCGGCGTAGGCGGCGTACCGCTCCGGGTCGGAGCCCAGGACCGCCAGGTCCGCGTCGCACAGCACCTGCCCGTTGCGGTCGCCGGCGTCCGGGGCGTGCGTGGCGGTCAGCTCCACCAGCCGCACCACCTCGGCGACCGTGCCCTCGGACAGGTCGGTGTCGGCGAGCATCCGGCCCGCCAGGCGGGCGCTGCGCTCCTCGTTGTCGGCGCGTTCGGGATCGTAGACCGCGTCGTGGAACCAGGCCGCCAGCCGGACCGCGTCGGCGTCGTCGGCCCATCCGGCCAGCTCGTCCACCAGGTCCAGCACGGCGACCAGATGGTCGCGCGTGTGGTAGCGGCGGTGCGGCTCCCCGTACCGGGCGTCCAGCTCGGTCCCGATGTGCCGGGTCGGCGCTCCGGCCAGTTCCACCCAGCGTTCCTCCAGATCCATGGGGCCATCCTCGTCCACGCGCGGCGAACCGGCCAATTCCGGGGCGGCCTTGCGATGCGCACACCACGACTCGACAAAACCGCCGTCAGCCGGGGACATGCGGTGCCATCGTTCTAGCGCGCGGAGCGCACCCGGATCACTAGGGTGACTTCGCGAGTCAGGCAAGCCCTACCTTCACCAAGCCGACTGGAAAGGGTGGCCGTGGCCGCCTCGCTCTACATCGTCGCCGGCAGAACCACCGACTCGGTCACCCACGGACTCCTTCCCGCCGCCGCCGTGCTCGGCCGGGAGCGGGGCCTGGAGACGGTGCTGCTCACCGACCGGCCCGCCGAGCACGCCAAGGTGTGGGACGGCCGCGTGGTCGCCTGCGACGTCACCGACTACCGCGAGATCATCGCCGCGGCCGGGTCCCGGCCCGCGGCGGTCCTCACCGACAGCGACCGGCTCCAGGCCCCGGTGGCGCTGGCCGCCGCCTACCTCGACCTGCCCGCCAAGGACTGGCGCGCGGCGACCCGCACCCGGAACCGGGCGCTGCTGCGCCGCCACCTGGCCGGGCTGGACCCGGTCTTCTGCGCCGACGCCTGGCGGGTCCCGCCGGACGCGCCCTACCCGCTGGTCCTGCGGCCCCGCGAGGGCGGCGGGGACGCGTTCCGGGTCCGCGACGCGGGGGAGCTGGCGGCGCGCCGCGAGGAGCTGAACTCGCGGCGCGGCGGCGCGCTGGTCGTCGAGGAGCACCTGCCCGGCGAGACGTACACGCTGGAGCCCCTGGGCGACGGCCGCGAGCTGCGGGTGCTCGGCGCGTTCCACGCCCGGGTCGCCCCGCCGCGCTTCGTCGTCGAACGCCTGGACTGGACGCCGCCGCCGGAGGGCGCCGACCAGGTGCTGGCGCAGCTGGAGGCGCTGGGCGTCGGGCTGGGCGCGTGCCACACCGAGTTCGTCGTCCACGAGGGCCGCGCCCGGATCGTCCGGATCGCCCACCGGCTGATCGGCGACCGCGACGGGCTCCTGCTGGCCGACCTGCTCGGCGTCCCGCTGTTCGAGCAGGTCGTGCGGGTCCATCTGGGCGAGCGGCTGCCGGACCCGCCGCCGCGCACCGACCGGCACGCGGTCGCCGACGCGGTGCTGACCGAGCGCAGCGGCGTGCTGGTCGCCGCGCCGGACCGCACCGAGCAGGAGACCAGCGGCGTGCGGATCTCCTACCGGCCGCGGCGCGTGGTCGGCGACCGGGTCGACGCCGGCCGCGCCGACCGGGACCGGCTCGGCACGGTCCGCGCGACCGGCCCGTCCCGCGCGGCGGTGGAGGCCGCCGTCGCCGCGTTCCGCGCCGCGCACACCTGGAAGATCGCATGAACGGGCCCGGGAAGCGGGAAGGCCGGTGCCCGGAGGCGCCCCGCAGGCACGCGGGACGCACCGCGAGCAGGCCGGAAGGGCGCGGCGCCGTCTGGACTGACCCGCGAGCGCGGCGAGCCGATGGGCACTGCGGCCACGCGGAGCGAAGCGACCAGAATGACGAGGGAAGACGGTGCCTGGGGGCGCCCTGGAGGCACGCGGGAGGTACGGCGTGAACGCGCGCCGAGCCGAGTCCCGTCTGGCCGCGCGCATCCTGGACACCCTGCTGCGCGAGGACTACGGGGGCCTGAGCAAGCACGTCGACCACGTCCACCGCGTCCTGACGCCGCCGGGCTGCGTCCGCATCCGGCTGCGCGGGCCGGACGAGGCGCCGACCGGCGGGATGCACCCGGGGTTCCTGTCGGAGCTGACCGTGGACCCCGACCAGGGGCTGCGGCTGGAGGAGGTCCTGCTGATCGCGCGGCGGGTCGGGCATCCGCGCGACGACCTCCGGTCGTTCGAGCGCGAGTGCCGCGAGTCCCTGGTCACGCTGCGGATGCACCAGGAGGCCCTGCCCGACCTGCTGGCGCGCCTGGCGGACGTGCCGGACGGGCTGCGGCGGGGGCCGGGCACGTTCTACGAGACGCTGGCGGCGTTCCAGGACCACCCGGTGTACCCGACGGGCCGGACGCGGTTCGGGCTGTCCCCGTCGGACCTGCGCAAGTACGCGCCGGAGTTCGACCCGGCGGTGACGCTGCGCTGGGCGGCGGTGCCGAAGTCGCGGGTGACGCGGGCGGGCGAGCGCCCCAACTGGTGGCCCGAGCCCGCCGACGTCGGCATGTCGGAGAGCCTCAACACCACGCACGACCTGCTGCCGGTCCATCCGCTGACGGTGCCGTACCTGCGCGACGACCGGGACGCGCGGCTCGGGTCGCGGCCGTATCTCCAGGTCATGCCCACCCTGTCGATGCGGACGGTCACCACCGACCCGCTGACGCATCTGAAGGTGCCGCTGCCGACCAGCACCCTGGGGGTGCGGAACCGCCGCACGATCGTTCCGGAGAGCCTGCCGGACGGGGCCCGCGCCGAACGCATCCTGCGCCGCGTGCTGCTCCGCGAGCCGAACCTGCCGGTCCTGCTGGCCGACGAGCAGACCTGGGGGCACGCCGGGTCGCCGTACCTGGGCTACCTGGTGCGGCGGTTCCCGCCGGAGACGGCCCGCGCGCACATCATCCCGGTGGCGGCGCTGACCGCCGAGTCGCCCGAGGGCGGCCCGGTCATCGCGCAGTGGAACGTGCCGTGGCTGTTCGGGGCCTATCTGGACGCGCTGCTGACGTGGAACGTCAAGCTGTTCCGCTACGGCATCGCGCTGGAGGCCCACCAGCAGAACCTGTCCCTGGTCCTCGGCGACGGGCGGCTGCGGCTGCTGCTGAAGGACAACGACGGGATGATGGTGGACAACCTGCGGCTGATGGGCGTGTTCGGCCGCGACAGCGAGCCGGGCCGCTTCCACGACCCGCGCATGACCACCGACGACCCCGAGGCGCTGGCCCGCGTGTTCGTCACGATCACGCTGCACCTGTGCGCGGCGGCCCCGGCGTTCGCGCTGGCCGAGCAGGGCCTGCTGCCGCTGCGCACCGGCCTGGGGATGATCGCCGAACGGCTCGACGCGCTGCTGGGCCCCGGCGACCGCCTGCTGCGCGCCCGCACCCTGGACGCGCCCGCGCTGCCCGCCAAGGCGATGGTGACCGCCGGGACCCTGGTCGACCGGTCCCGCCTCGGCTGCGCCGACATCAACAAGCACTACGGCCCGATGGGCCCCAACTACCTCCGCACCCTGTCGGGCCGGTGACCGCCCGCGTCGCCCGTGGCCGTCGAAGGGCCGCGCGTCCGGAGGCGGCGGGGGTGTGGTTCGGGTCACATGCCCGTCTCGGGGTGTCGCCGGGAGAGGTATTCGACTACATATCTAACTGAAAGCCGGGTATGGCCCTGACTCCCCCGTGGCCGTCACCCGCGGCCCTCCCCCACGGCAAGGAGAAGGTCCAGTGCTGCTCGACCGGGTCCGAACGTTGGCGAGTCAAGGGGCGCGGGCGACCCGCGCGGTTCTCGACGTCGGGGTGCTGCGCCCGGTGCGGCCGGACCGGCTGGCGCGACTGCCGCTCCAGTACCTGCGGTACGGGCCGGTCCCGGCGACGGTCGGGGCGATGGCGGCGCTGCGGTTCCCCGACCGGATCGCGCTGTACGACGAGAAGGGGCATCTCACCTACGCCGAGCTGGAGCGGCGCGCCGCCGCGCTGGCCACGGTGCTGGCCGGGCGCGTCGGCGACGGCGAGCGCGTCGGGGTGCTGTGCCGCAACCACCGGGGGTTCGTGGAGGCCGTGCTCGCCGCCTCCCGCCTCGGCCACGACGTCGTCCTGCTGAACACCGACTTCTCCGGCGCGCAGCTCGGCGAGGTCGCCGGGCGCGAGGACGTCGGGCTGCTCCTGCACGACCAGGAGTTCGACGAGGTGGTGGACGACGCGTCGTTCGGCGGGCAGCGCGTCCACATGTGGCGGGACCGGGACGAGGGCAAGCACCCGTCCGCCGACGAGCTGGTCGAGGGCGTCGAGCCCGAGCCGCAGAAACCGGCGCGCGCGGGGCGGACCATCATCATGACGTCCGGCACGACCGGGACGCCCAAGGGCGCGCAGCACGACGTCGGGCTCGGCGCGCTGCTCCCGGCGGCGGTCAGCCACCTGATGCGGGTGCCGGTGCGGTCCGGGGCGCCGGTCGTCATCGCGCCGCCGCTGTTCCACGTGCTGGGCTTCGCCTACCTCGCGGTCGGGATCGGCCTCGGCATGCCGCTGGTGCTGGCGCGCCGCTTCGACCCGGCCGCGACCCTGAAGGCGATCGAGGAGCACCGGGCGGAGACGCTGATCGCCGTCCCGGTGATGCTCCAGCGGATGCTGGACGTGCCGGACGGGCCGCGCCCCTCGTCGCTGCGCGTGGTGGTCTGCGGCGGGTCGGCGCTGCACCCGCACCTGTCGGAGAGGTTCATGGACGGGTTCGGCGACGTCCTCCACAACGTCTACGGCGCGACCGAGACGGGCTGGGCGACCATCTCCACGCCCGAGGACCTGCGCGCGGCCCCCGGAACGGTCGGCAGGCCGTCGTTCCGCCTCACCGTCAGGATCCTGGACGAGGACGGCAACGAGCTGCCGCCCGGCGAGACCGGGGAGATCTACACCGGCGGCGGGCTGAAGTTCGCGGGCTACACCGGCGGCGGGACCAAGAAGGTCCGCGACGGCCTGACCGGCACCGGCGACCTCGGGCACTTCGACGAGCAGGGCCGGCTGTTCGTCGACGGCCGCGCCGACGACATGATCGTGTCGGGCGGGGAGAACGTGTTCCCCGGCGAGGTCGAGGACCTGCTCGGCGAGCACGAGGCGATCGCGGAGGTCACGGTCACGGGCGTGGAGGACGAGCGGTTCGGCCAGCGCCTGGCGGCCCACGTGGTCCTCAAGGAGGGCCACCGGCTGACCGAGGACGACGTCAGGGCGTACGTGAAGCGCAACCTGGCCCGGTACAAGGTGCCCCGCGACGTCCACTTCGTCGACGAGCTGCCCCGCACCAGCACCGGCAAGGTCCGGCGCAAGGCGCTCCGCGGCTGACGTGCCGCCGAACGGCTGACCGTCGTCCGGCCGACGCCCTCGGCCGCACGCCGGTCACCGCGAGGTGCTCGCCCGGCGAGGCGTCCACGCCAGGGTTTCCGGGGAACGGTCCTGGGCGCGTTCCCCGCCCGGGCCGCCGCGCGGGAGGGCGGGTCAGGCGACGCGGACGGGGCGGTCCTCGTTGCGGGCGGCCATGCAGATGCGGGCCAGGTCGTTGAGGGCGTCGGCGCGGCGCTCGTCCAGGGAGCGGGTGTCGCCGGGCGCGGCCTCGGCCAGGGTGTCGATCACCAGTGAGAACAGCGGCCACTCGGCCGGCCCGATCGCGCCCTCGAAGTCCAGACCGCTCTCCAGGTCGTCGAGGTCGAGGTTGCGGGCGAAGGTCGCCAGCGCCGCCTCGGCCGCCACGATCCCGATGCGCATGGCCAGGGCGGCCGGCTCACGATCCACGGTGCTAGAACCCATGTTCGACAACATAGAACACACGAACGAAGACCGTCGAACGTTTGGACGAAAAACGCATCCGTTTCACCCGGCAATCGCCAGAAGCCAGAGGTTCGTGCGGGTGACGTGCGGTTCGCCGTCGATCATATGGGGGCGCAGCCCCGTGGCGGGTCCGCCCGCGAGTTCCGCGAGCACCTCCTCGCGGACGCGCGCGGCGGCGTCGGCGCCGGTCCGCGCCAGCCAGGACGCCAGCGGCACCCGCTCGTCGAACGGGTCGGCGCGCTTCACCTCGGCCCCGGCCCCGGTGACCAGCGCGGTGAGGCGGTCCTCGGTGAGGAGGGCGCCGTGCGCGGGGTCGCGCAGCCGTTCGATCCGGTCGGGGTCGCCGTCGGGTCCGGCGGGCCGTACCGTGTCGGCGACGACCAGCGCCGCGCCGGGGCGGCACACCCGCGCCGCCTCCCGCACCACCGCCGCCGGGTCGGCGGCCCGGTGCAGCGCGTTCCAGACGACGACCAGCGTGAACGTCCGGTCCAGCCAGGGCAGCGCGGCGGCGTCCCCGCGCATGAACGTCACGTTGGTGATGCCGTCCCGGTCGGCGGCCCGCTTCCCCTCGGCGAGGGCGGCGGGCGCCGGGTCGAGGGCGGTGGCGTGACGGACGCGGCGCGCGACGGCCCGCGCGACCGGTCCGGTCCCGGCGCCGACCTCCAGGACGACGTCCTCCAGGTCCAGCTCCGCGTCCATGAACCGGACCAGCCGGTCCAGGTCGGCCACCCCGGTGGGGAGCTCCCGCGCCGCCTGCTGGTCATCGACTTCACGCATCACCGTCACGCCGCCTCCTCCAGGGTGTTGCCGGGATCATCCCCGAATCCGGGGGAGGTGAACAGTGGGGAGTGACGACCATCACTTCCGCGTCAGATGGCGGGGATCTTCTCCAGCAGTTTCGCCAGGCCCGCGGCGTCGAGCAGGTCCACGGGCCGGACGGTGTGGTCGGCGCGCACGTAGTGGAACGCCGCCCCCACCCGGTCCAGCGGCACGCCCCTCAGGTCCGCCCACGCCAGCCGGTAGGCGGCGAGCTGCACCGCCACGTGCCGCATCTCCTCCTCGCCGGGCGGCGCGCCGGTCTTCCAGTCCACGACCTCGTAGCGGCCGTCCTCGTGCTGGAACACCGCGTCCATGCGGCCCCGCACCAGCCGGTCGCCGATCATCGTCTCGAACGGCACCTCGATGTCGACCGGCTCGCGCGACCCCCATTCGGACGCCTCGAACCGCTCCTGGAGCATGGCCAGGTGGACCTCGTCGGCGGCGTCCTCGTCGGCGGCGCCGGGCAGCTCCTCCTCGTCCACCAGGCGCTGCTGGCCCCAGCGGCTCTCCAGCCAGGTGTGGAACGCGGTGCCCCGGCGCGCGAACGGCGCGGGCGGGCGCGGCATCGGCCGCCGGATCTGGCGGGCCAGCGCCTGCGGGTCGCGGGCCAGGGTGACCAGCGAGGAGACGGTGAGGTTGGGGGGCAGCTCGACCAGCAGGCCGTCGCCGCCGCGGCCCCGGTCGCGCTCGGCGAGCAGCAGTTCCACGTCGCGCGCCCACGCCTGCATGCGGCCCTTGTCGGCGGCGGTGAGGCCGTCGGTGCCGACCCAGCGGACGTTGCGTCCCTGCATGGCGTCCTCGACCATGCGGGCGGCCTCGACGGTCGCCTCGTAGCGGGCCCGCGCGGTCGCGTCGGCGCGTCCCCGGTCGCCGGGCTGGACCGGCCAGGCGGCCTCCTCGTCCTCGGCCAGCAGCGGGTTGGTGGCGTCCTCGGCGGGCGGCTCGGTCCACACCGCCACCGACCCGGCCCCGGCCAGGCAGACCTCGCGGACCTCCTCCAGGAACGGCGAGGGCCCGAGGGGGCGCCCCGACTGCCCCCACCAGTAGCCGGTGCAGATCAGCAGGCTCGCCGACCGGGTGACCGCCACGTACGCCAGGCGGCGCTCCTCCATCAGGTCGCGGGCGGCGGCGGCCTCGTTGAACGCCACCAGGTCGTCGGTCTCCAGGCCGCGCAGCTCGGGCAGGTCGCGGCGGTCGCCGCGCAGCGGCCAGGGCAGCACGCGGGCGTTGTCGGTCCAGCGGGTGGTGTTCTGCGGCGGCGAGGGGAAGATCGACCCGGTGGCGGGGCCGCCGTCCTTCCTGGGCCGGTAGGACAGCCCCGGCACGATCACCACCGGCCACTCCAGGCCCTTGGAGGCGTGCACGGTGAGCAGCTTGACGCTGTCGGTCTCCCCGACCCGGCCCGCCGCCAGCCCGAACTCCTCGGTCTCGGCGGCCTTCAGGTACGCCAGGAACGCCCCCAGCGTCGCGTCCTCGGCGTCCCCGGCGAACTGCGCGGCGGCGTCGATGAACGCGTCCAGGTCGGCCCGCGCGGTGACGGGGTCGAGGCCGGAGCGGGCCGCGACCTCGATGTCGAGGCCGAGGGCGCGCTCGACCTCGTTGACCAGGTCGGGCAGCGACAGCCCGACCTGGGTGCGCAGGGACCGCAGCTCGTCGCGCAGCCGCCGCAGCCGGCCGTAGCCCTCGGGCGAGTACGCGCCCGGGTCGCCGAGGTCGTCCAGGGCGTCCACGAGGCTGCCGGTCTCGCGGTTCAGTTCGGAGACCAGCTCGCGGAGCGGGTCCTTGCCCTGCGGCGGGGCGTCCTCGCCCTCGGGGTCGGCGGCGTCGCCCGGGCGGGTGACGTCGCGGGAGGTCTCCTCGGCCAGGCGGCGCGCCCGGCGGCCGAGCGCGACCAGGTCGCGCGGGCCGAGGCGCCAGCGCGGCCCGGTCAGCAGCCGCGCCAGCGACGCCCCGGCGGTCGGGTCGTGCATGACCCGCAGCGTCGCGACGACGTCCTGCACCTCCGGCACGGTCAGCAGCCCGCCCAGCCCGACGACCTCGACGGGGATGGAGCGGGCCTCCAGCGCCCGCCGGATCAGCGGGAACTGCGACCGCTTGCGGGCCAGCACGGCGATGTCGGAGTACTTCAGCGGCTCGCCCTGCGGCCCGCCGTCCGGCGCGATCTCCGGGTCGCCCGCCATGAGCCGCGCGACCCGCGCGGCGATCATCTCGGCCTCCTGCTCGACGTGCTCGAACAGCGCGCACTCCACCCGGCCGCGCCCCTCGCGGCCCGCGCCGGGCGTCAGCACCGGCACCTGCGGGGTCTCCTGGCGCAGCTCCTCCTGGATTCGGGCGGCGGCGCGCAGCACGTGCTCGCCGTTGCGGAAGCTCCGCGAAAGCTGCCGGACGGGGGCGGGGCTCGGCGGGCGGTTCAGGACCGGGGTCTGCAACGGGAAGTCGTGGGCGAACCGCAGCAGCCCGCCCGCGCTCGCGCCGCGCCACCCGTAGATGGACTGGCAGGGGTCGCCGACCGCGGTGACCGGGTGCCCGCCGCCGAACAGCGACCGCAGCAGCACCAGCTGCGCCTGGCTGGTGTCCTGGTACTCGTCCAGCAGCACCACCGAGTAGCGGGACCGTTCGATCATCCCGACCTCGGGGTGCTTGAACGCGATCCGCGCCGCGTGGGCCATCTGGTCGCCGTGGTCGACGACCTCGCGGTCGGCCTTGGCCTGCCGGAACGCCTCGATCAGCGGCACGAGCTGCTCGCGGACCGCCTGCTTGGCCAGCACGTCCCGCTGCGCCTTGAGGGGTTTCGGCAGGGCGGCGAAGCGCTCCTCCAGCCATCCGCCGACCTTGTACAGGTCGGTGGGCTGGCGCAGGTGCTCGGCCAGGTCCCCGGCCAGCTCCATCACGGCCTTGGTGACGGTGTCGGGCGACCAGTCCACATGGTCCATGGGCCCGTCGTAGGCGTCCACGGCCCGCGAGCAGATCTGCCAGGCGACCGCCGGGGAGATCAGCCGCATGGTCGGCTCCAGCGCCTCGCGCAGCGCGTGGTCGCCGAACAGCCGGGCGGCGTAGGAGTGGTAGGTGGACACGGTCGGCTCGCCGTCGAAGATCTGCTCGCCGCCGAGCCGCTCCACCTCGTCGGGCGGCAGCTTCTCGCGCAGCGTGTCCAGGCGCTTGCGGACCCGCGCCCCGAGCTCGGCGGCGGCCTTGCGGGTGAAGGTGAGGCCGAGGACGCGTTCGGGCCGCACGAACCCGTTGGCGACCAGCCACACCACGCGCGCCGCCATGGTCTCGGACTTGCCCGAACCGGCCCCCGCGATCACCGCCATCGGCGCCAGCGGGGCCTCGATCACCCGGGCCTGCTCGTCGGTCGGTTCGGGGATCTCCAGCAGCCGCGCCAGCCCGGCTGGTGTGATCATGGACCGACCTGCCCCCCTTCCTCCTGGACCGGACAGCAGGACCGTACGGGGCAGGACCGACACTTGTCGTTGACGCGGGCCTGGAACACCTCCGACGCCATGCCCGCCGCGACGATCTCGACCAGCTTCCGCGGCCACTCGGGGTCGGGGTCACCGGTCGGCGGCGGCTGCTCCTGCTCGCGCACCTTGGCGGCGAACGCGGCCTTGCCGACCTGGATGAGCTTGGCGCCGCCGGGCTCGACCAGGCCGTGCCGCTCGAACGCGCCCATCATGACGGCGAGCTGGTAGACGCCGAGCTGCGGGTTGCGCGCCAGGTCGTCCTTGGGGACCGGCGTGTTCGACGTCTTGATGTCGATGATGACGGCGCGGCCCTCGGCGTCGCGCTCGGCCCGGTCGATCCGCCCCTTGATCACGATGCGGCCGAGGTCGACCCGGAACGGCTCCTCCAGCGCGACGATCTCGTTGGGGTTGGCGCGGTGCCAGGACAGGAACTTGTCGACCATCCGCGACGCCTGCTCGCGCTGCTTGTCGGAGTACCAGGAGGAGCGGAAGTCCAGCTCCGACCAGATCTCGTCCAGCCGCCGCCCCACGTCCACGTCGTTCAGGTCGTCGGTGGACCCGGCCAGCTCGGCGACGGCGTGGACGACCTTGCCCATGGTGGAGAACTCGTTGGGCCCGCCCTCCTGCGCGCCGACCGCCGAGGTCAGCAGCCAGCGCAGCCCGCAGGTGGTGAACGTCTCGACCTGCGACGGCGAGATGGTGATCTGATCGTCCTCCCCGATGACGGGGCCGGTGTCGGACAGGGCGGTGATGGCGTACCAGTTCTCGGGGCGGGCCCCGCGCACGCCCGCCCGCGCGAGCCGCGCCAGGTGCCCGGCGGCGGCGCGCCGCAGCGGCTCGGGGCGCGCCGGGTCGGTCACCACCGAACGCAGGTCCGCCACCAGCGACGACAGCGACAGCCACCGGGTCTTCTCGTCGAGCTGGGACTGCTCCAGCGCGCCGGGCAGCAGCTCGTTGAGGAAGCGGGAGGGGCGTTCCTCGGTGTCGTCGCCGCCGACCGCGGTGATGATCAGGCGCTTGCGGGCGCGGGTGATGGCGACGTAGAACAGGCGGCGTTCCTCGTCGAGCATCTTGGCGGCCATCGACCAGCCGGCCGCGCCCTCGCCCTCGTCGCCGGGCAGGTCGTTGCCGGCGTGGTGCTCGATCAGCTCCTCGACGCCCAGCAGCGAGCCGCGCAGCCGCAGGTCGGGCCAGACGCCCTCCTGCACGCCCGCGACGATCACCACGTCCCACTCCAGGCCCTTGGACCGGTGCGCGGTGAGGATCTTCACGGCCTCGCCCTCGGGGGCGTGCTCGGCCAGGGTCGTGGCGGCGATCTCCTGGGCCGCGATGTCGTCCACGAACAGCTCGGGCCCGGCCTGCGGCAGCCGGTCGACGAACCGGGCGGCGTGGTCGAACAGCGCGACGACGGCGTCGAGGTCCCGGTCGGCGGAGGCCCCGCGCGTCCCGCCCCGGACGCTCTGCTCCAGCAGCGTGTCGCCGAGGCCGCTCTCCTGCCACACGGCCCACAGCACGTCCTCGGCGGTCCCGCCGAGCGACGCCTGCTCCCGGGCGACCTCGATGAGCCGCGCGATCCGTTCGGCCGGGGCGCGGACCTTCTCGTGGACGAGCGCGAGCTCCCGCGGGTCCTGGAGGGCCGAGATCAGCAGCTCGTTGAGCGGCCGGTCCCCGCCCGACAGGGTCTCCAGGTCGCGCAGCGCCCGCTTGAGCCGCCGCATCCCGAGGGCGTCGGCGCCGCCGAGCGGGCCGGTCAGCAGCTCGTCGGCGATCTCGGCGTCCAGGTGGTCCTTCTTCAGCGCGGCCCGCAGCAGCAGCAGGACGGGCCGCACGGCGGGCTCGCCCATCAGCGGGACCTCGTCACCGGCGACCACCAGGGGCACCCCGGCCTGCGCCAGGGCGCGCCGCAGCGGCGGCACCTGCTGCACCGAGCTGCGCACCAGCACCGCCATCCGCGACCAGGGCACCCCGTCCAGCAGGTGCGCCCGCCGCAGCTCGTCGGCGACCAGCGCGGCCTGCTGGCTCTCGGAGTCGGCCAGGATCGTGCGGACCTCGCCCTCCTCGGCCTCGGGCAGCGGCTCCAGCGCCCGGTGCTCGGCCGAAACGGCGGTCCCGGCGGGCAGCCGCCGCGCGACCCGCCGCGACGCGGTGAGGATCTCCGGGCCCATCCGGCGGCAGGTCCGCAGCGCCACGACCGGCGCGGGGTCGCCGTCCAGGGTCCGGAACCGGGCCGGGAACTCCATGATCCCCCGCACGTCGGCGCCCCGGAACCCGTAGATCGACTGGTCGGGGTCGCCCACCACGACCAGCTCGCGCCCGTCCCCCGCGAGCTGCCGCAGCACCTCCTCCTGCGCGGGGTCGGTGTCCTGGTACTCGTCGACGAAGACGACGTCGTAGGCGTCGCGCTCCAGGGTCCGCGTCTCGTCCTGCCCGGCCAGCAGCAGGGCCGCGACCCGGATGAGCTCGCCGTAGTCGTAGGTGGGCATCGGGTCCAGCGCGAACCGGTCGATGTACCGCTGCATGAAGCCGCCGACCGCGGCCCAGTCGTCGCGCCCCCTGATCCGCCCGAGCGACACCAGGTCGTCGGGCTCGTAGCCGCGTTCGGCGGCGCGCATCATGAAGTCGCGCACCTCCTCGGCGAACCCGCGCGTGCCCATCGCCTCGTGCAGCCGGTGGGGCCAGCCGTGGGACCCGTCGATCCGCTCGCCGTCCAGCAGCCGCCGCACCTCCAGCAGCTGTTCGGGGGCCGACAGCAGCCGGGGCGGGAGGTCCCCGTTCAGGACGGCGTCCCGCCGCAGCAGCGCGTAGGCGTAGCTGTGGAACGTCATCGCCAGCGGCGACCGCGTGGTCCGCCGCAGCCGCCCGGTGATCCGGTGCCGCAGCTCCTCGGCGGCCTTGCGGCTGAACGTCAGGACCAGCACGCGTTCGGGGTCGATCCCCCGGTTCTCGATGCGGTCGACGACGGCCTCGACGATCGTGGTCGTCTTCCCGGTGCCGGGCCCCGCCAGCACCAGCAGCGGCCCGCCCCGGTGGTCGACGACGCGCTGCTGCCGCTCGTCGAGCCGCGGCGCGTCCACGCGCGCGGCACCGGCGCGACGGACGAGACGATACGAGGCTGACGGCACAAGAGACGATTTCAGCAGATCATCGGGGCTGCTCGGACCACATCTCTCGCATGTCGCATAAGAGACGCCGGTGACCTGCGAATCCTACGGGAAGTAAGGATCAGGCGCGGAGGGTGGGGAACGGGTCCGCGGGCGCGGGCCGGGGTTCCCGAGCGGCCCGGCGGTCCTCACGGTGGGAACGGGATGTTTCCGCGCCCGCACGCCCCGTGCCGCACGTCCCTTCGGCGGCGGGTCAGCGGCCGTCCCAGCGGGCGCGGCGCATGTCCACGCGGCGGCCGTCCGGGCGCAGCGGGGTCCCCTCCACGCGGTACTCCTCCAGCGCCCGGATCTCGTGGCCGGGCGGGGGGCTCCCGTCGGCGCGGATCACCCGCCACCACGGGACGGCGCCGCCGTGCAGCGACATCACCCGGCCCACCTGGCGCGGCCCGCCCGCGCCGACCAGCTCCGCCACGTCGCCGTAGGACAGGACGCGGCCGGGTGGGATGCCCTCGACCGCGTCCAGGACGGCCTCGACGTACTCCTCGGGTCCCATCTCCTCTGGTTCCACGCCGCCGATTCTCGCTCAGGACCGCAGCGCCAGCAGCAGGTCCACCCGGTCCTCCAGCGACGACAGGTCCCGTCCGGTCAGCTCCTCGATCCGGTTGATGCGGTACCGCAGCGTGTTGACGTGCATGTGCAGCCGCCGCGCGCACACCGTCCACGACCCCGAGCACTCCAGGAACACCTGGAGTGTTCCGAGCAGGTCGCTGTGGGAGCGCCGGTCGTACTCGGCGATCTGCCCGAGGACCTGGTGGCGGAACGTCCGCCGCACGTCCTCCGGCAGCCGTCCCAGCAGTCCCCGGTGCGAGCCGAGCGGCGGGGCGGCGCCGTGCCGCTCCAGGTCGAGGCGGCGCAGCACGATCTGCATGAGCGCCGACAGCGGGGTGTGGCGGGGCACCGCGACCAGCGGCAGCTCGTGCCGCTCGCACGCCTCCACCAGGTCGTCCGGCACCGGGACGACGGCCTCCCCGGCGGCCAGCGCGGTCACGCCGCGCCCGGCCAGCCCGGACACGAACGGGTCGGAGTCGTAGGGGCCGCGCCGCCACATCAGACCGGTCAGCACCAGTTCGCCGCCGGTCAGATAGGGCGTGGGATCGGGCAGGTCGGTGACGAACACGCCGGAGAGCCGCCGGTCCAGCCGTTCCGCCCAGGCGAGCGGGCGCAGCCCCAGTTCGGGGTCCTGGAGCAGATCGTTGATGACCACGGCCCCACGGTACGAAACGAACTTCTTGTACGGAAGTACGGAGTTACGCCCCGGTCATGCGCCCGTTTCCGGAGCTTCCTCCGCTGACGAACGCGCGGACGGCGGGTTTCCATACTCCAAACCGGCAACGGCATGGAGGTGGCCGCATGGCCCGCACGGCCCGCACACCCGTTCCCCGCCATCCCGTCGACGAGGTCCCGCCGACGCGGCAGCTCCTCGCCTTCGGCCTGCAGCACGTCGTCGCCATGTACGCCGGGGCGATCGCCGTCCCGCTGATCGTCGGGCAGGCCGTCCACCTGCCGCCCCGCGACATGGCGCTGCTCATCAACGCCGGGCTGCTGGTCTCCGGGATCGCCACGCTGGTCCAGTGCGTGGGCGTGTGGCGGTTCGGGGTGCGGCTGCCGCTGATGCAGGGGGTGACGTTCGCGGCGGCGTCCCCGATGGTCGCCATCGCCACCGCCGGGGGCGGCCTGCCCGCCGTCTACGGCGCGGTGATCGTCGCGGGGCTGGCGGCGGTGGCGGTCGCGCCGCTGTTCGGACGGCTGCTGCGGTTCTTCCCGCCGGTCGTCACCGGAACGATCATCCTGCTGATCGGGGTGTCGCTGATGCCGGTCGCGGTGCGGTGGGCCGCGGGCGGCGCGGGCTCCCCCGGTTTCGGCGACCCGGTCAACATCGCGCTGGCGGGCGGCGTCACCGTCGCGGTGCTGGCGCTGCAACGGATCTCCAGCGGCTTCCTGTGCCGCGCGAGCGTGCTGCTCGGCATCGTGGCCGGGACGCTGGTCGCGGTCCCGCTGGGCCGGGCGGACTTCTCGGGGGTGGCCGACGCCGGATGGTTCGGGGCGGCCGCCCCGCTGCACTTCGGGGCGCCGACGTTCGAGCCGGCGGCGATCGTGGCGATGGTCGTGGTGATGCTGGTCGCGATGACCGAGACGACCGGCGACATCCTGGCCGTCGCCGAGATCACCGAACGTCCCGTCGACTCCCGCCGCCTCACCGACGGCCTGCGCGCCGACGCCGCCTCGACCGCGCTGGCCGGGGTGTGCAACGCGTTCCCGCAGACGGCGTTCGCGCAGAACGTCGGGCTGGTCGGGCTGACCGGCGTCAAGAGCCGCTGGGTGGTGGCGTGCTCGGGCGGCATCCTGGTCGTGCTGGGCCTGTTCCCGGTGGCGGGCGCGGTGGTCGCGGCGATCCCGGCCCCGGTGCTGGGCGGCGCGGCGATCGTGATGTTCGGGACGGTCGCGGCGGGCGGCGTCCGCACCCTGACGCAGGTCGACTTCGCCGACAACGCCAACACCGTCATCGTCGCGGCGTCCCTCGGCATCGGCCTGATCCCGGTGTGCGTGCCGACGTTCTACGACCGCTTCCCCGACTGGGCGGTGGTGGTGCTGCACTCGGGCATCAGCGCGGGCAGCGTCACCGCCCTCGTGCTGAACCTGGTCTTCCACCACCTGGGCCGCCGCCCGGTCGTGGTCGCCGACGCCGGGACACCGCACCCGGTGGAGGTACCGACCCGCCCGGCCGGGTCCACGCCCTGATCCCCTCGCGCTCCGCCGTCCTCCGGACCCCGGGTCTCGGCCGGAGGACGGCGGGACCCCGCCCGCGCCGGTCCGGGCGCGGTCACCTCCCGGACCGGCGTGCTCTGGCCAGGATCGTCAGGGCGGTCGCCAGGCCCGTCCCGGCGATCAGGCAGGCGACGGCGTAGGCGGTGATCAGGCCGCCGTCGCGGTGCACGACCCGGACCGGCTCGGGATCCTCGCCGGTGAAGCGCCGCTCCCCCGGCAGGCCGAGGCCCTCGGCGCGCGCCCCGGCCAGGCGGGCGGCCTCCCGCAGCGCCGCGTACGCGTCCACCCGGCCGAAGCCCACGCCCAGGTCGTAGCCGCCGGGCGGGCGCCGTTGCGCGCTCGCCGTGATGGCCTGGGTGACCAGCGCGGGCGGCAGCCCGGGATGGCGGGAGCGGATCAGCGCCGCCACCCCCGACACGAACGCCGTCGCCGGGCTCGTCCCGTCCCCCACCCAGTACCGGTCCCCCGGTCCCGCCCCGACGATCCGCACGCCGGGGGCCGACACCACCACCGCCGAGTTCCGGTTCGAGAACCCCGCGTGCCCGCCCCGCGCGTCCACGGCCGCCACCGAGATCACCCCGGGGAACGACGCCGGGTACGTGAACACCGCGTGCCCGCCGCGCCGCGCCCTCCCCGCGGCGCCGCCGTTGCCCGCCGCCGCCACGACCACCACGCCCCGCCGGATCGCGTGGGCGACGGCCTCGCGTTCGGCGCGCGTGGGGTAGGTCCGCCCGAGCGACAGGTTGATCACGTCGGCGCCGTGGTCCACCGCGTACCGGATCCCCTGGGCGATCGTGCCCTCGTACCGCGAGTCCCCGCCGAACGACGCGAACCCCGGCTCGTCCCGGTCCAGGATCACCCGCAGCGCCAGCAGCCGCGCCTCCGGGGCCACCCCCATCATCCCGTCGGCGTTGCCCGGACCATGCCCGTGACCGGCGATGATGGACGCCATGTTCGTGCCGTGCAGCCGTTTCGGCGCGACGCCGGGCGGGTTCGCGCCGCGCGTGTAGTCGGGTCCCACCGTCACCGAGCCCACCAGGTCGGCCTGCGTCGGGTCGACGCCGGAGTCCAGCACCGCCACGGTCACCCCGCGTCCCCGGCTGAGCGTCCACGCCCGCGGGACGTTCAGCGACTCCAGCACCGGCATCGTCGCGTCCCGCACGGTGTCGGCGTGCGCGGGCGGCGCGAACGGCACCACGACCGCCAGCGCCGCCAGGATCCCCCAGCGCCTCAACACACCCACTCCGCCGTACCGCAACGCACGGCCTTCGGCGCGGTGAGCCGCCGCAGGACCCCCTCCGCCAGCTGCGGCCCCAGCGCCGCCGGGTCCCGCTGCTGCTGCCGCGCCCCGATCGCCGGGCGCCCGTCGGTGTACCCCACCGTCGCCGCCACCACGTACGGCCCGCCGTGCCGGACCGCCGAGGCCTGCCGCGCCGCGTCCCCGAACCGCGCCACCACCGACCCCGGGAACGGCAGCGCCCGCAGCCCCGGCCCGCGCTGGTCGGCGGGGAACCACCGCGCGGCGTCCCGGGCGGCGTTCACGTCGGGGAACGCCACCACCCCGACCGTCGCCGCCAGCCCCTGCATCTGGTCCAGGTACGTGGCGCGCAGCGCCGCCCGGCACCCCCGCACCGTCAACGTCCCGCTGAGCTGCGGATCCACCGCCGCCGAGCATCCGGTCCCCGGATCGATCCCCACCCGCGCCGCGGTCTCGGCCGCGCCCCCGACCAGCGTGTACGGCAGCCGCTCGGGGAAGATCCGCCCCGCGGGCCACGACCGGTACCGGGCGGCGATCTCGGCGGCGGACGCGGCGGCGCGTTCCCCCGGCGTCGGGTCGCGGACGAGTTCCCCGGTCAGCCGCCACCCCGCGACCCCCAGAACCGCCAGGCAGCCCGCGGCGGTCACGGCGGCGACGACCGTGCGGGTCCGGGAGGAAGCAGGATGATCGTCGCGCGGCACGCTGCGGAGCGTAGCCGACCCGCGGGTCACCAGGGGTGCGGCCCGACGGGCGTCTCCCGGCGCGGCGGTTCCGGGGAGCGCGGGTTGCGCCGCGCCAGCAGCACCGTGACCAGCACCGCCCCGGCCGTACCGGCGACCCCGCCGACCACGACGACCCCGATCACCGGCCGCACCCAGAACGGATGGTCGATCACCTCGACCGGCTCGGGCGCGGCGGTCCCGAACCGCTGCCCGGCGGCCTTCCCGGCCGCGGCCCCCCGGCCCGGCGCGGTCAGCGAGTCGGCGGCGGCCAGCGCGCGCACCGCGTTCACCTCGCCGAACCCGACCTCCGGGTCGTAGCCCCCGCTCGGCCCGTACCTCGATCCGGCGATCAGCGCCTGCGCGACCAGCGGCGGCGGCAGCCTGCGGTGCCTGGCCCGGATCAGCGCCGCCACACCCGCCACGACCGCGCTGGCCTGGCTGGTCCCCGAGCCGAGGAAGTACTGCCCGCCCGGCCCCGCCGTCACCACCCGGTCGCCGGGCGCGGCCACCAGCACCGAGTAGTTGCGGTTGGAGAACGGCGCGTGCCCGTGCGACGGCCGCGTCGCCGCGACCGCCACGACCCCCGGGTACCCGGCCGGGTAGGAGAACGGCGTGAACCCCTTGTCGTCGCGGCGGCGCTCGTTGTCGCCGTCGTTGCCCGCCGCCGCCACGACCACCACGCCCTTGCCGATGGCGTAGGCGATCGCCTCGCGCTCCTCGGGGTTCGCCCGGTACTTGCCGAGCGACAGGTTGATGACGTCCGCGCCGTGGTCCACGGCGTACCGGATGCCGCGCGCCACGGCGTCCTCGGCGCGGCCGGACGACCGGTACAGCCGGTAGGAGGCGTCCTCGGGCTCGGCGATCGCCCGGATGGACAGCACCCGCGACCCCGGCGCGACACCGATCACGCCGTTCCGGCCGCCGGGCCCGTGCCCCCGCCCGGCGATCAGCGACGCCATGCCCGTGCCGTGCTGCCGCGTGGGCGTCGCGGAGCCGTCGATCGCCGACAGCATGTTCGGCCCGGTGGTGACCACGCCCTTCAGGTCCGCCTGGCGCGCGTCCACCCCCGAGTCCACCACGGCGACGGTCACGCCCTCACCCCTGGTGGTCTTCCAGGCGTTCTCCAGCTCCAGCGTCCGCAGCATCGGCCGCTGCCGGTCCCGCACCTCGTCGGCGCCCGCGGACCCCACCGGCACCAGCACGGCGGCGGCCCCCAACGCCACCGCCCCCACCAACGAGGCGCCCCGCATCAACACCGCCACTCACGTTTCGAACAGTCCGGCAGCGCCGTCACCGACAGCGGCTTCGCGACCGCCCGCGCCAGCTGCGGCGCCGGCAGGAAGGGCTCGTCCGGCCGGTCCTCCGGCACCGCCGCCGCCGGGCGGCCGTCGGCCTGCCCCGACACCGTCAGCACCACGTACGGGCCGCCGCGGTCCGACGTCCGGTCCTGCCGCGCCAGGTCGGTGAACCGCGCCGCCGCGGTCCCCGGGAACGCGAGCGCCCGCAGCGCGGGCCGCACCCCCTGCCCGCCCTTGGACCGCGTCGACGCCGGGATCTCCCGGAACGCCGCGTCCGCCTTCCACGGGTCGGGGAACGCCGCCACCCCGACCGTCACCACCACGCCCTGCAACGCGTCGGCGTAGGTGGCCCGCAGCACCGCCCGGCACCCGTGCCTGCGCAGCACCGCCCCGAGCTCGACGTCCACGCCGCTCTCACACCTGGAGTCCCCGGAGATCCCCAGCCGCGACGCGAACTCGCTGCGCCCGCCGTCCACCTCGTACGCCAGCCGCTCGGGGAAGATCCGTCCCGCGGGCCAGGCCCGCCAGCGGCGCGCGACCTCGGCGTTGGCGGCGCGCTGCAGCTCGGCGTTGGTCGGCTCGCGGTTCAGCGTCACCCACGCGCCGCCGATCCCGACCGCGCTGAACGCCAGGTAGCAGCAGCCCAGCACGAGCGCCACGACCATCCACTGGCGGGAGTGCAGGCCGAGGACGGTTCCGCGTGCGGGCGGGGCGGATACCGGCCCGGCGGGCGGTCCGTAGGGAGGACCGGCGAGCGGGGCCGGGGGCCGGGGTTCGGGGGGCAGGAACGCCACAACCGCCAAGGTTAATCGGATTTGCGCCCTTTCGCCGCACGGTGCCGTCCGCCCAGGGGACGTCCGCTCACTCCTCGTGGGGCCCCTCCGGCCCGAGCGGGACCTTGAGCCAGGCCATCGTCGGCACGTCCAGCACCGCCCGGTTCCCCACCGGCAGTCCGTCGCAGTCCAGCCCGGCGACCCGCACGGACCCGTGCGGCATGTCCACGATCCGTTGGAGGCGTCGTCCCGGCCGTGTTGGACGCACCGCAGAGTCGCGGTCTCGACCGCGACCCTGCGGTGCGCGTGCCGGGTCAGTCGCCGTGGATCTCCTGGCGGGCGGCGTGGGCGAGCGCCGACGGGTCGATGCCCATCGCCCGCAGGGCCCTGGGCGCGGTCCCCTCCTTGAGCTCCGCCACGGCGGCCACGAAGTGCGCGCCCAGCAGCGCGGACCTGTCGGCCTTGGCCTGCTTGGTCGCCGCCTGGAACGCCTCCTGCGCGGTCGCGGTCGTCTTCATCACACCGCGCGCCCGAGGAGGATTGGCGCGGATCGCCTCGTCCATCTCCTGCTCGTGCGCCGACCGGACGCCGATCATCGCCAGCGCCTCGGCGTGGACCTGGTCGATCGCCGCGCGCAGCCCGTCCGGTTCGGCCCCCACCCGCTGGAACGCGCGCCGCGCCGAACCGTCGGGCAGCGCCAGCGCCGACAGCAGCAGGTGCTCGGGGCCGGGCACGTTCTCACCCGCTTCCAGGGCGTGCCTCTCGGCGCCGTTCAGCAGCGCGTTCATCGTCTTGACGTCCTGCATGGGGCGAGGAAGTCTCATCGGCCCTGCTCCTTCACTGGTCGCCGGCCCGCTTGGGGCCATGCCGGTGGTGTGCCGCCTGACGGGTGATGCCGAGTGCCTGGGCGACCTGCGCCCAGGACCAGCCCTGCTCGATCGCCCGCGTCACGGCCGCGCGTTCCAGCCGGTCGGCCAGCCGCCGCAACGCGACGACCGCAGCGAGCGCGTCCGCCGGATCCTCCGGCCCCGGGACATCGATACGTTCAGCCACGCGTCAAACGTATTTGACACTCCTGCCACTGTCAAATCTCTTTGACGATCTACTCGATGCATCCCCCCTTGCAGGCAGTTCATGGGCCACGGGACATCTCGTCAACGGAATGAGACGACGAGTTGCAGCACTCCGCTCCGTCCCCTGGCACCGAGCGGCGGACACCTGTGCGCGTCGGCCGGCCGCGAGAGGTCGCGTCCGGCGGCAGGAATGCGCTCGGTCACCAATGCGTCACGAGACCTAGTTCCATCGGGCGTTAAGTGGGCAAGGTGCGCGGCACAAGGCGGCGGCGGGAGGCGGTGACAGGGTGACGGGGAACCAGTCGCCAGGACTGGCGGTACGGGTGGAGCGCCGGCAGGGATGGCTGGTGGTGGGTCTGACCGGGGAGCTGGACCACACCACCACCGGTCTACTGGACGCCGAGTTGGCCAGTGCGGTGGCAGGAGTGCTGGGCGCATCGGTGGCGCTGGAGCTGGCGCACCTGACCTTCACCAGCCTGGCCGGGCTGGGGCTGCTGGTGATCTGGTGGCGGCGACTGACCCGGGCCGGCGGCCGCCTGGTGCTGCTCAACCCCGCCGGCCAGGTGCGATCGACGCTGGCCGTCACCGGTATCGACCAGGTCATCACGATCCACCACACAGCCGGACGCACCCGGAAGTGTCACCGACCGCCCCTGCCGCCGTCCCCGGAACCGCTAGCGTGACGACCTGCTCCTTCACGGAGGCGCCGCTCCGGGGGGACGGCGCACGCGGATGGCCGGGAGCATGGGGGCATCCCGGCCACCGCGCCTTCACCCCGTACGACTACGCCTTGATGCGCGACACCAGGGCGAGTAGAGACGCCCGCACCACCCATGTCGTTCGACCGGGACGACTTCCGCCAGGTCGTTCCGCGCACTGCCGCCCCTTCACGGCCTCCGCCAGAACGCGCAGGGACGCCCGGCCCGCGCGCAAGAAACCGGCGGCTGGAGCCTTCGAGTCGCGCGGTCCAGCGACTTCACCGAAGCCGGGCAGTTCCACGCATTCGGAGTCCCGGGTCACCCCGGGGCGCGTCGTTGACGAACGTGACACCAGGCTCACTGCGCTGGCGCGGCGCTGCGATGCTCCTGTGGACTGATGCCGTAGACCCGCTTGAACGCCGAGCTGAGGGCGAACCCGCTGCCGTAGCCGACCTGCCGGGCGACCGCGGTCAGCGTGGCGTCGGACTGGCGCAGCAGGTCGGCGGCCAGGGCCAGGCGCCACTCGGTCAGGTAGGTCATCGGTGGCGTACCGACGGCGCTGCGGAAGCACTCGGCCAGCGTCGCCCGTGACACGCCGACCTCGGCGGCGACCCGCGCCAGCGTCCAGTCGTTCGCCGGGTCCTCATGGAACAGGCGCAGCGCCTCGCCGACCACCGGGTGGGTGTAGGCCCGGTACCAGGCCGGGGCCTCGCTCTCGGGCCGGTCGAACCACACCCGCAGCACCGAGATGAGCAGCAGGTCGAGCAGGCGGTCGAGCACGACGCCCTGAGCCGGCCCCTGTCGGGTGGCCTCTCTGGCCAGCACCGGGATGAGCGTCGAGTCCCACGTGTCCTCGGACACGACCAGCAGTGGCGGCAGCACGTCGAGCAGGCGCTGGCCGACGGCGCCGACCTCCTCGTACACACCGAGCAGCACCTGCACCGACCCGTCGGGGTTGCTGCCCCACGTGCGCACCCCCAGCGACATCCGCTCGCGCAGATCGACGCCCTCAGGCGTGGCGCAGCGCTGGCCGGGATGCACGATGACCTGCGGCGGGGTCGCCGTATCGTCGCTCATCACGTAGGGGTCCGGTCCGCGGACGATGGCGACGTCGCCCGGACGCAGCCGCACCGGCTCGCCGTGGTCGGGCGCGAAGTACGCTTCGCCGCTGAGCATTACGGCCAGGCACAGTGGCGACCCGTCCTGGACCCGGATCGACCATGGAGGGTCCAGCACGATGCGGAGGAGGAAGGAACCGCTGGCCCGCGGCCCCTCGAGCAACGCTGCGAGTGCGTCCACCGGCCCAAGACTAGACGATCGGTTATGCATTCCGGAATCTCGGCCATGGATCGTCCAGGCGGGGCCGTCCAGACTGCTGCCATGACGACGAACGAGCACACGACGTTGGTCCTTGGTGGCACTGGCCGGGTCGGCCGCCGGGTGACCCGGCGGCTGGTCGGGCGAGGCGTGGACGTGCGGGTCGGCTCCCGCACCGGCGAGCCTCCGTTCGACTGGGAGGACCCCTCGACCTGGGCCGGCGCCGTCACCGGCGTCAAGTCCGCCTACCTGATGTACTACCCCGAAGTCGACTGGCCCGGCGCCGGCGACGCCATCGCCGCCGTGGCCCGGCTGGCGGTCGACGCCGGAGTCGACCGCTTGGTCCTCCTGTCCGCCCGCAACCAGGACGAGGCCGTCCGATGCGAGGACGCCGTGACGAGCCTCCCGGTCGAATGGACCATCGTCGCCCCGGCCTCGTTCAACCAGAACTTCGACGAGGGGGTGTTCCTCGAGCCGCTGCGCCACGGCGTGCTGGCCCTGCCCGCCGGCGACAACCCCGACCCGTTCATCGACGCCGACGACATCGCCGACGTCGTGGTGGCGGCCCTCACCGAGGACGGCCACGCGGGCGAGCGCTACGAGCTGACCGGCCCCCGCCTGTGGACCTTCGCCGAAGGCGTCGGCGAGATCGCCCGGGCGACGGGCCGCGAGCTCCGCTACGTGCCGATCACCCGGGACCGGTTCGCCGACGCGATCGTCGACGACGGCGCCCCGCGCGAGTTCGCCGAGCCGCTGGCCACGCTCATCTCGGAGTTCTTCGACGGCCGGAACAGCTCGCTGGCCGACGGTGTCGAGCGTGCCCTGGGCCGCAGGCCCCGCGACTTCGCGGACTGGGTGGCCGAGATCGCCCCCACCGGCGTGTGGAACGCCGCCTGACTAGTGGCGGCGGGTCAGCAGTAGGCGGGGGACGCGGTGGAGGCCGCCGCCGAAGAGCAGCAGGCCGCCGACGGACAGCAGGACCAGGTTCATGATCCATTCTCGGGATCCGGCGGGCAGGTACACCGTGCTCGAACGGCCGATGTCGCGTGCCCGGGCCGTCTCGCCCACGCGCAGGCCGTCGCCGCTGCCGTGGAGGGCGACGACGGGGCGGATCACCGCCCCGTCGTCGGACCGGAACGTCCCGCGCAGCGTGCACGCCTCGTGCCCGGGATGGCGGACGCAGGTCCGCTCGCGGGCGGTGAAGACGCCGGGCGTCCCCTCCCCGGCCCGCGCCGCGCGCAGCACGGTCCCGGCGTTGGGCAGCACCAGGTACACCAGCAGCAGCCCGAACGCCGCCATCAGCATCCCGAACGCCGAGACGCCCTTCGTGCGCGCGGCCGTCGCCCCGTCGAGCGTCATCACGCCGCTTCGGCGACGGGCCTGCGCTCGGGGACGGTGGCGCACGCGCACCTCATCGCGGCGCGTTCGGTCGCGCTGGGCCTGCGGTGCAGGTACATCGCCACCACCATGGGGGCGAACACGAGCGCGTTGTAGAACAGGTGCAGCTCCACGCGCGGCACCAGGAGCTGGATGATGCTGGTCGGCGCGGCGCGTCCCGCCAGGTTGGCGCCGGAGAGCGCCTGGAGGAGCAGCAGCAGGTGTTCGAGGTGGTGCCAGACCTGGACGCCGAGGGAGATCTTCCACCAGGTGCGGGCCCGCCCGGTGAAGCCGGGCAGCAGCAGGACCAGCCCGACCAGCATGATCAGCGCGTAGCCGTAGTGCATCCACTCCGAGGTGACCAGCCACGGGAACGGCACCCCCAGCACGCCGCGCGCCTCGGGCAGCGACCAGCCGAGGACCCAGATCTGGACGGCCTGCGCGACGTGCTCGGCCCAGTGCGCGACGACGATGAACAGATAGAAGGCCAGCCCCGCCTTGTGGTAGCGGGTGTTGAGCGTGCGCACCGCCGACCGGAGTCCGCCGCCTTGTTCCAGAACGTTCGCCACCTGCGGCACCTTTCGCGAGAGGACGATCTCCTCATCCCACCTCGGATCGGCGCGGCGCGATTCTTTGAGCGTGCTCACCTTCCGCGCGGCGCGGCCGTGGCCGACACCGGCCGTTCGGTCCGGAACGCCGAAAAGGGCCCCTCCGGAGAGGGGCCCTTTTCACGGGGTCACCATGAGGACACGCTGTGGTCTACTTCTTCATGGTCCTCCGGGCTTCCTTGGCCGCGTCCTTGAGCTGCTCGCCGACCTGCTTGGCGCCGCCGGACATGCGGTCCTTGCGGCCCTCGGCCTCCATGTAGGGGTCGCGCGAGTCCCGGCCGGCCTGCTCCTTGCCGCGGCCCTTGGCCATCTGGAGCTTGTTCTTCATCTTGTCGAGGAAGCTCATGCTCTCCTCCTTCGTACGAGGTTCGTACAGTCCTGGGCGTGCCCGCCATATCCCGATCTATGCAGGCCGCCGTCAACGAGATGCGCGCACGTCATGGCGGATGCGGGCGGCCTCGCGGTGGATGCGGGCCTCGGTCTCCATCAGCTTCGCCTCGGCGCGCTCGGTGCGCATCCGGGCCCGCATCTCCGAGAACGTCGGCACGCGGCGGCGTTCCCGGCGGGCGGCCCCGCGGCCGGCCCGCGCCCGCGTGAAGCGGTCCAGCAGTCCCATCTCCCTCGCCTCCCTCGGTCGGCCACCCGATGCCCGGTTCCCGGCGATTCATGCGCGCACACCGCCTGACGTGGGCGTTCGGCGGACGGTCGCGTTGGGGGAATGCGGAAGCGCATGGCAAGGTTGTGGCGTGAAAGGACGATGGCGTCCGCCCCCGTACCCGCCGATGCGTCAGCACAGGAGCACCCACCGTGTCGTTGCCACCTCTGGTCGAGCCCGCAGCGGAGCTCACCCGTGACGAGGTCAATCGTTACTCGCGGCACCTGATCATCCCCGACGTCGGGATGGCCGGGCAGAAGCGCCTCAAGAACGCCAGGGTCCTGTGCGTGGGCGCGGGCGGTCTCGGATCCCCGGCGCTGATGTACCTGGCCGCCGCCGGTGTGGGCACCCTCGGCATCATCGACTTCGACGTCGTGGACGAGTCCAACCTCCAGCGCCAGATCATCCACCGGCAGGCCACGCTGGGCCTGCCGAAGGCGGAGTCGGCCGCCGCGACCGTGCGCGAGATCAACCCGTTGATCGACGTGGTCGTGCACAACACCGCGCTCGACCGCGACAACGTGATGGAGATCTTCGCCCAGTACGACCTGATCGTCGACGGCACCGACAACTTCGCGACCCGCTACATGGTCAACGACGCGGCGGTGCTGCTCGGCAAGCCGTACGTGTGGGGGTCGATCTACCGGTTCGACGGCCAGGCCAGCGTGTTCTGGGCCGAGCACGGGCCGTGCTACCGCTGCCTGTACCCCGAGCCCCCGCCGCCCGGCATGGTGCCCTCGTGCGCCGAGGGCGGCGTGCTCGGCGTGCTGTGCGCCTCGATCGGCTCGATCCAGGTGAACGAGGCCATCAAGCTGATCACCGGCATCGGGGAGCCGCTGGTCGGCCGGCTGATGATCTACGACGCCCTGGAGATGAGCTACCGGTCGGTCAAGGTCCGCAAGGACCCCGAGTGCCCGCTGTGCGGCAAGAACCCGACCCAGACCGAGCTGCTGGAGGACTACGACGCGTTCTGCGGCGCGGTCTCCGACGAGGCCGCCGAGGCGGTCCGGGACTCCACGATCTCCGTGCACGACCTGAAGGCGATGCAGGACCGGGGCGACGACATCTTCCTGGTGGACGTCCGCGAGATCAACGAGTACGAGATCGTCTCGATCCCGGGCGCGACGCTGATCCCCAAGGGCGAGTTCCTCAACGGCTCGGCCCTGGAGAAGCTGCCCCAGGACAAGAAGATCGTGCTGCACTGCAAGTCCGGTGTGCGGTCCGCCGAGGCCCTGGCCGTGGTGAAGAACGCCGGGTTCGCCGACGCCGTCCACGTCGGCGGCGGCGTGCTGGCCTGGGTCAACCAGATCGACCCGAGCCAGCCCTCCTACTGATCCGCCGAACGGCGAGGGCCCCGCGGGACGCGTCCCGCGGGGCCCTCGCCGTTTCCCGCCCCCTCCGACCTGCGATCTCCTCCAAAGCGGTTGTGATCTGGCGCACGTGCCGAAACACTGGGGCGGTACCCCGGACCCGCGCCGTACGGCCGAACCGGCCGACGATGCCGCGCCCGGCGGACGTCTTTCCCACCCCACCCTCGTTGGAGGACCCCATGTCCGCGCAGGTGATCACTGAGGCCGAGGTGGCGCTCGGGCACCTGGAATCGCTCACCGACGAGCTGCGTGCGCGCGGCTGGGCCGTCGAGATCGCCGCGTTCGGCGACCGCTGGCCGTCGGCGACCGTCGCCAACCCCGAGCTGACCGGGCTGAACGAGACCGTCATCGCCGTCCTCGACCACACCGACCGCTCCTGGTCGTTCTTCTACGGCTGGGGCGAGCGGATCGCGCCCTGCGCCGAGGTGCACCGCGCGGCGACCGCGCTGGCCCGCGTGCTGGCCGTCCGGCGCGACTGAAGACTCCGCGGCGGCGCGGTGCGGAGGGCCCGTGCCGCCGCGGTCCCCAACTGACCCCCAAGTCACAAACCGCTGACCAGCCTGAATACCATGAACACATGGCTTGGACGCGGTATGTGGCAATCGGAGACTCCTTCACCGAGGGCATCGGTGACACCCATCCCGACGGCACGCCCCGGGGATGGGCCGACCGCGCCGCCGAACTCCTCGCCGAGCGCGCCCCCGGCTTCGGCTACGCCAACCTGGCGATCCGCGGCAGGCTCCTCGACCAGATCGTCGACGACCAGCTTCCGGCCGCGCTCGCCCTGGAGCCCGACCTGATGTCGATCTCCGGCGGCGGCAACGACCTGCTGCGCCCCGGCGTCACCGTGGAGGCGCTGGCGGCCCGCATGGAGGAGGCGGTGGCGAAGGCGCGCTCCACCGGGGCCGACGTGGTGCTGTTCACCGGCGTGGACCCGGCGGACTCGGCGGTCATCCGCCGCACCCGTTCCCGCGTGATGGCCTTCAACGGGCACCTGCGGGAGATCGCCGCGCGCCACGGCGCGTACGTGGTGGACCAGTGGTCGATGGACATCCTCCGCGACTGGCGGATGTGGGGCGAGGACCGGCTCCACATGTCCCCGGCCGGGCACCGGCGGGTGGCGCTGGCGATGCTGGAGGCGTTGAAGGTCCCGGACGTCGAGGACTGGCGGGAGCCGCGGCTGCGCCCGCTTCCCGAGCTGAGCCGCAGCGCGCAGTTGCTGCGCGACCTGCGGTGGGCGCGCGGGCACCTGGTCCCGTGGATCGGCCGCCGCCTGCGGGGCCGCTCCTCCGGCGACACGGTGACGGCGAAGCGCCCCGCCCTCGAACCGTTCGCCCGCTAAGGTCCGGCGGCCGGGCGGTCGGGAAGGGCGCCGGGAACACCTTGGCCCGACGACCGTGGCGACTGTGCGGACGGGCGATCGATGAGCTCCGGGGCAGTGACCTGCTCCACGTGGAGAGCGGCCGGGCTTCGACCGGCCGCTCTCGACGTGCTCAAGGACCCGCGCCGCGCCCGGCGAGGACGACCCGCAGGTGGGGCCCTACGGCATGGACCACGAACGCCGTGAGCCGTCGGGCCGCGTGAAAACTGTCTGAAACAACCCTTTGCCGCGCCGGGAATCGCGTCTAGCGTTCTGGTAAGCGCTTTCCAAGGGGGTTCCGGGACTCCTCGCACGACGGCATGCCGCTCCCACCCATGATCCACGCGCGGAAACAAGGAGAACGCCGTGATCAAGACCTCACTGTCCGTCGGAACGCTCGCCCTCGCCGCCCTCGCGGCGGCCGGCTCCGCCCTGCCGAGCGCCTCCGCGCAGGTCCGTGCTCCCATGGTCCAGGCGAACGCCGAGTCCGCCCCCGTCGGCTACGCGAGCATGAACGGCGGCACCACCGGAGGCGCGGGCGGCGCCACGGTGACCGTCGGCAACGCGGCCGACTTCGTCAGGTACGCGACCTCCGCCGGCCCCTACGTCATCCGGGTCAACGGCACGATCACTCTGTCCGGCATGCAGGACGTGGCCTCCAACAAGACCATCATCGGCGTCGGCACCTCCGGCCGCATCACCGGCGGCGGGCTGGACCTCGACTCGGTCCGCAACGTCGTCATCCGCAACCTGACCTTCACCGGGGCCGGCGACGACGCCATCAACGTCCAGGACGGCTCCACCAACATCTGGATCGACCACAACGACCTGTCGAACGCCAAGGACGGGCTGATCGACATCAAGCGCGGCTCGGACTTCGTCACGGTGTCGTGGAACCGCCTGCACCACCAGGACAAGTCGATGCTGCTCGGGCACTCCGACGGCAACGCCTCCCAGGACACCGGCAAGCTGCGCGTGACCTACGTGCACAACTGGCTGGACGGCACCACCCAGCGCCACCCCCGGGTGCGCTTCGCCAACCCGGTGCACGTGTTCAACAACTACTACGTCAACAACAGCGGCTACGGCGCGGCGTCCACCGAGAACGCGGGCGTCCTCGTCGAGAACAACTACTTCGAGAACGTGGAGGAGCCCACCTCGATCCAGGAGGGCTCGTCCGACCCCGGCAACATCAGGGCCGTGGGCAACCACCTCGTCAACTCCGGGACGCCCGTCACGCGCAACCCCGGCGCGGTGAAGGCGGTCCCCTACTCCTACACCGCCGAGGCGGGCAGCACGGTGAAGGCCACCGTCACCGCAGGCGCGGGCGTCGGCAGGATCTGATCCCGGATCCGGCCGGAACGCGGGGCCGGGCGGGACGCGTCCCGCCCGGCCCCGCGCACCGACGCGCGGGCGCGGGGTCGCGGTGATTTTGCCGGTGGCGGATCGCCCCTTGACAATCGCCAGGCGAGGGAGCGGGCAGGCAGGCACGCAGGGGGAAGGGGGACCATGGGCCGCCTGCGGCGCTGGCACGCCCGGCTGTGGATCTCGGTGCGCGGCCGGGCCACCGTGCTCACGCTGCTGGTCGCCGCGGTGGTGCTGGGCGTGGCGCTGACCCTGGTCACCATCCTGATCACCCAGCTGGTGCGCCAGCAGGTCTACCGGGAGACCGCCGAGACCGCCAGCCGGGTGGCCGCCGAGGCGGACGCCGGGCGACTGCCCGACCCGATCCCGGTGCGCCGGCCCCGGGTGCGGTGGGTCCAGATCGTGGACGCCTCGGGCCGGGTGCTGGCCGCGAGCCGGGACGCCCGGGGCAGGCCGCCGCTGGTCGCGCGCCCCGCCGACCTGATCCTGAACGACTACACCCGGTGCCCGCCGGACCTCGGCTCGTGCGTGACCGTCCGGGGCGTGCACCTCATCGAGTCCTCCTACGGCCCCGACGTGATGGTGTACGCCGCCGCCCGGGTGCCCGGCCTGAGATCCCACTGGCCGGTGTTCGCCTCGATGGTCCTCCTGTACGTGCTGGCGCTCGCGCTGATCGGCCGCTGGGTGTGGTGGCTCATCGGGACGGCGCTGAGGCCGGTGGAGGCCATCCGCTCGGACATGGCGCGGTTCAGCACCGACCATCCGGGCCGCCGCGTCCCGGTGTTCTACAGCGGCGGCGGCGAGATCCAGCGGCTGGCCGAGACCGTGAACGCCACGCTGGAGCGGCTGGACGAGGCCAACGACCGGCAGCGCCGGTTCATCTCCGACGCCTCCCACGACCTGCGCCAGCCGATCGCCGCGGTCATCGCCGAACTCGACCTGGCGCTCCAGGACCTTCCCGACGGCGAGGCCCGGTCCGGTGTGGAGGCGGCGCTGCGCCAGGCCGAACGGCTGAACGAGATCGTCGCCGACCTGCTGGAGCTGTCCCGGCTGGCCTCCGGCGCGCCCGCCCCGGTCGAGTGCCTGGACCTGGCCGACCTGGTCCGGCGGGAGCTGTCGGACCGGCACGGTCGCGTCCCGATCACCTGCCGCCTGGAGCCCGGGGCGACGGTGCGCGTCAACCGGATCCGGCTGGCGCGCCTGCTGGGCAACCTGGTCAACAACGCCCTGCGGCACGCCGAGACCGCGGTGGAGGTCACCGTCCGGACCGACGGCGGCACCGCCGTCCTGGAGGTCGCCGACGACGGCGCCGGGGTGCCCGAGGATCTGCGGGACAAGATCTTCGAGCGCTACGCCCGCGGCCCGGACTCCCGTTCCCGCGATCCCGGCGGCACCGGACTCGGCCTGTCCATCGCCCGCGAGATCGCCCAGACCTACGGCGGTTCCCTCACCCTCGCCGACGGCGCGCCGGGCGGCGCCCGCTTCGTCGTCCGCCTCCCGGCGGACCCCCCTCCCGGGCCGTCCCGGAGCGGGTCGGCCGCGCACCGCGCGTCGTGACCGTCCGGGGGCGTCCACCAGGCCGTGGAGGAGGGCGGCGGGCCCGTCATCTGCTCGGGCCGGTGGGGTCCTCGGCCACCAGGCGCAGCCCGTAGCCGCGGATCCACTCGATGTCCACCCGCGCGTCCGCCGCCCGCAGCTTGCGGCGCAGCCGCAGGACCGCGCTGTGCACCACCGTGGCCCCGACGCCGCCCGGCGTCCCCCACACCGCCCGGATGATCTCCCGGAACGGGCTGGCGCGTCCGGCCGGACGCGCCAGCCGGCCGAGCAGGTCGATCTCCTGGCGGCTGAGCGCCAGCGGACGGCCGCCGCACAGCACCCGCCGCTCCCCCGGCCGGATCTCCAGGCGCCCCACCGTGACCGGGGCCCGCTCCGGGCCGCCGGGCCTCCGGCCGGGCGGGCCTCCGGCGCGTGACATGACCACCACGGTGTTGTCGGCCCGCAACAGGCTCTGGACGGCGTCCGGGTCCTCGGCGAAGAGGACCACGTAACCGGCCTTGGTGAACGGAACGGGCTCGGGCGACGACGAAGCCATGTCTCCTCCGCGGAGCGGACGCTCGGACGGTCCCGAACATGATGGTGTCGCGGTGTCGGCGAGGACAGGTGCCGGAAGGCCATTTCCGCCCCGTCGGCCGCCCACGGAGGGGGTTCGGCGGTAGCACCATGGCACCAGGTGCCGTCGTCACAGGCGCCGTCGTCAGGGGCAGAAGACCTTCGTGGCGATCCCGTACACCTCGTTCTGGCTGGGGTTCCGGGTGTGGGGGTTGACCGACAGGGTCATCCGCCGGCCGTCGTCGGAGCGGAACGCGAACGTCAGGTAGCCGATCAGCTCGCCGCTGTGCCCCCAGATCGCCCGCCCGCAGGGCAGCGTGTACTTCTGCAGTCCCAGCCCGTAGGCGAAGCCCGCGTCGGTCTGGCGCGCCGCCCGCATGGCGGTCAGCGAGTCCCCGCTGGTGAGCCGGCGCGTGAGCAGCCCTTCGAGGAACCGGTCGAGGTCGCGCGTCGTGGAGATCATCTCCCCCGCCGCCCAGTCCAGCGAGGGGTTCATCCGGGTCGCGTCCACGATCTCGCCCGTCGGCAGCGGCTCGTAGCCGCGCGCGTGCGGCCGGGGCAGGCCGGGCCGGTTCCCGGGGACGACCGTCTGCGTCATCCGCAGCGGGCGCAGGATCCTGCGCTCGATCTCCTTGCCGTAGGACCGGCCGGTCAGCTTCTCCACCAGCAGGCCCGCGACCACGTAGTTGGTGTTGGAGTAGCGCCAGCTCGTGCCCGGCTTGAAGTACGGCGGCTTGGCGAACGCCACCTTCAGCAGATGCTCCGGCGAGTAGGAACGGAACCGTTCCTCGCCGCGCCAGCGGTTGGTGGAGTATCCGGGTTCGCTCATGTAGTCCCGGAGGCCGCTGGTGTGGTCGAGGATCTGCCGGACCGTGACGTGCGCGCCGTCGGGGACGACGCCGGGCAGGTGGCGTTCGACGGGGTCGTCCAGCTTCAACCTGCCCTCGTCGCGCAGTTGCAGGAGCACGGTCGCCACGAACGTCTTGGTCACGCTGCCGATCCGGAAGTACCCGGCGGGGTCGGCCGGGCGCCGGGAGGCCAGGTCGGCGACGCCCGCGCCCGCCGTCCAGCCGCTCCGCCCGCCGCCGCCGACTCTGATCATCGCCGCGGTCGCGGCCTGGTCCCGGACCATGCCCTCCAGCGCCGCCTTGATCTCCGCCCTGGTCCGCGCGCCGGTCCGCGCGGTGTCCTGCGGGGCGGCCTGCGGGGCGGTCGCCGCCACGCGCCGGCCGTCCGCCGCCCGGTCGCCGGTGTTCAGGACGGCCCACGGCACCACGGCCGTGGCGGCCGCCAGCGCGCCCGACACCAGTGCGACGTTCCGTTTCCGCTGTTTTCTGATCATGCTGGAACGCTAGGGGCGGGCCGGGGACCCGGACCATGCGGCCGACCGTCGTTCCGGCTGAGGTTTTCCGCACCCCGCGGCATGCGGGAACGAGGGCGGGGAGGCGGCCCCCGGCGCCGCCTCCCCGCCCGGCGTCCGCGCTAGGCGGACTCGGTGGGCAGGCCCGCGGCCACCCAGTCCTCGATGCCCTCCCGGTACTTGCGGACGTTGCCGTAGCCGAGGGCGGTGAGGCGGTCGGCGACCTGGCCGCTGTTGGGGCAGGCCGGGTTGGAGCAGTAGGTGACGATCGCGGCGTCGCGGTCCGGCAGCACCTCCGCCGCCCGCGCGTCGACCTCGCCCGGGGCCAGGGCGACGGCCCCGGGCAGGTGCTGCTTGGCGTGGTACTCGCCGCCCAGCGCGTCGACGACGGTGACGGCCCCCTCGTCGATCGCCGCCTTGAGCTCGTCGCGGGTGATGAGCGTGGTCATGTCACTCCCTCCACAAGATTCGGACTATAGTCCGCTTATGCCCGAGAACAGTAACGGACCGCAGTCCGCTTCTGCAACACCCCTGGAGCTGCTCCGCACCCCGCCGCCCCGGGAGCGCGCCGACGCCGCCCGCAACCGGGCCGCCGTCCTGGAGGCCGCCGCCCGGCTCTTCGCCGAGCACGGCGTGGCGGCGGTCTCCATGGACCAGGTCGCGGCCGCCGCCGGGGTGGGCAAGGGCACCCTGTTCCGCCGGTTCGGCGACAAGGCGGGGCTGGCGTCGGCGCTGCTCGACGCGCGGGAACGGGTGCTCCAGGAGGCGATCCTGTCCGGCCCGCCGCCTCTCGGCCCCGGCGCCCCGGCCGCCGACCGGCTCGCCGCGTTCGTCGACGCCTACCTCGACTACCTGCTGGAACACCTGGACCTGGTGCGGATGTCGGAGACCGCGTCCCCCGGGGCCCGGTACCGGATCGGGGCCTACCGGTTCTGGCACCGGCACGTGACGCTCCTGCTGGACGGGCCGCCCGACCCCGAGCACGCCGCGCACGCCCTCCTCGCCGCGCTGGCGGCCGAGCACGTCGCCGCCCTGCTCCCGGACCTCGGCGAACGGCGCGTCCGGGCCGGACTGCGCCATCTCGCCACCCGCCTGCGGTGACCGGCCCGGCACGGGAGAAATTCTAACGCTCGTTCAATATGTTACGGTCGTTCAAGTTCTTTCCGGAGCGGACGACTGGAGGTCGGCCATGGCCAACCCGTACCGAGACCTGTTCCGCGCGCCGGGCGCGGCGGCCTTCACCGCCGCGGGCCTGGTGGCGCGGCTGCCGATCGCCATGACCGGGATCGGGATCATCACGATGCTGGCGCAGACGCGCGGCGCGTACGGGCTCGCCGGGGCGGTCTCGGCGACGTTCACGCTCGCCACCGCCGTGTTCGGCCCGCTGGTCTCGCGGCTGGTGGACCGGGCGGGGCAGCGCCGGGTGCTGCCGCCCGCCGCCGCGGTGAGCGTGGCGGCGACGGCCGCGCTGCTGCTGTGCGCCCGCCACGGGGCGCCCGCCTGGACGCTGTTCGCCTGCGCCGCGCTGGCCGGGACGCTGCCCAACATGGCCGCCATGGCCCGGGCGCGCTGGACGCACCTGTACCGGGGGACGCCCCGGCTGCACACCGCCTTCTCGCTGGAGTCGGTGCTGGACGAGCTCACCTTCGTCGTCGGTCCCGCCCTGTCGGTCGCGCTGTGCACGGCGCTGTTCCCGGAGGCCGGTCCGCTGGCCGCCGCGGCGCTGCTGGCGCTGGGCGTGGCGGCGTTCGTGCCGCAGCGGCGCACCGAGCCGCCGGTCGTCCCCGCCGGGCGGGGGCCGGGCGCGGGCGGGTCGGCCATCCGCGTCGGGGCGGTGCGCGTCCTCGCCCTGGTCCTGGTCGCCGGGGGCGTCATCGTCGGGACCGTGGACGTGGTGAGCGTCGCCTTCGCCGAGAGGCAGGGCTCCGCGGCGGGCGCGGGCGCCGTGCTGGCCGCCTACGCCCTCGGCTCCGCGCTGGCCGGACTGGGGTTCGGCGCGCTGCGGCTCGCGACACCGCCGTCCCGGCTGCTGGTGCTCGGCACCGCCGGAACGGCGCTGACCACGCTGCCGCCGCTGCTGGCGGGCGACGTGGCGACGCTCGCCGCCGCGGTGTTCTGCGCCGGTCTCTTCTTCGCCCCGACGATGATCACGGTGATGGGCCTGATCGAACGGAGCGTTCCGCCCGCCGCGCTCACCGAGGGCATGACCTGGGCCGTCACCGGGCTGAGCGCGGGGGTGGCGCTGGGCGCGGCCGGGTCGGGCGCCGTGGTGGACCGGTACGGCCCCGGGAGCGGCTTCGCCGTGGCCGTCGGGGCGGGGGCCGCCGCCCTGCTGCTCGCCCTGGCGGCCCGGCGGACGCTGACCCGCCGTCCCGCCGGCGAGCCCGGCCCGGAGTCCGCGCCGCGGGCCACCGGCTGCCCCGTCTGACCAGCGATAGGGTCCCCTGGAACGGACCGGAACACGCCGAGGAGCCAGGGGTGAGCGACCCGACCGGGGACGGCCGCCGTGTCAGGGGCGAACGCAGCAGACGGGAACTGATCGAGGCGACCGTCCGGGTCGTCGCGCGCGACGGGGTGGCCGGGGTCAGCCACCGGGCGGTGGCCCGCGAGGCGGGCCAGCCGCCGACCGCCGCCGCCTACCACTTCCGGAGCATCGACGACCTGCTCACCGCCGCGCTCACCCGCTGCATGGAGCAGGACGCCGCCCGGATGCGGGCGCTGGCGGCGCGGGCGGACGGCTCGGCGGCGGGGCTGCGGGACCTGGCCGAGCTGATGTGCGCGGTCGTCGCCGACCCCGACCATCTGCTCGCCGAGTACGAGCTGTACCTGCTGGCCGCGCGCCGCCCGGAGCTGCGCGGCCCGACGAGCGACTGGCTGGCGGCCGTGACCGAGCTCGGCCGCCGCTACACCGACGACCCGGTGCGGCTGCGGCTGCTGGCCGGTGCGGTCGACGGGCTGCTCATGCAGGCGCTGCTCACCGACGAGCCGCCCACGCCCGAGGGGTTCGAGGCGGTGCTGCGCGTCGTCCTGCCGTGACGCGCGCCGGGCGGCGCCGGGTCAGCGCTTGACGCTCTTGACGCACATGGTGGAGTCGTTCACCTGCCAGGAGAAGGTGAACATGCCGTCCTTCGGGCACTTGTCCTTCTGGTTCGGCGGAAGGACCGCCGAGACCTGGTACTTGGCGTCCGGCGAGGCGCAGTCCACGATCTTGATCTTGTTGAGGTCGGCCATCATGCCGCCCCCGTCGAGGCATTCGCCCTGCTTGGCGTCGGCGGCGGCACGGCCGCACGCGGCGAGGCCGGAGGCGGCGAGCAGGAGGGCGGCGGTTCCGAGGACGGCACGCTTGAGCATGAGGGGGCTCCGTTGATAGACAGCCGTGTCTTTATATCGGAGCGCCTTCGCCCGGGTCATGGGATTTTGTCACATTCGTCGCGTGACGCGGCGCACGCCGAGCGATCCGTCGGCGTTCCTCAGGCGGAGCGTCGGCGGCGCTTCTGGGCGGGCTTGTCAGGGGTCTCGCCGCGCCGCTTCTTGGCCGCCTCCACGCTGGCCCGCAGCGCGTCGAGCAGGTCCTCGGCGGGCCGGGTCCCGTCGTCGGGCGGCGGGACCACGTCGTGGCCGTCCGCCTTCGCGTCGATCACCGCCTGGAGCGCCTCCCGGTAGGCGTCGTGGTGCTCGGCGGGGTCGAACGCCCCGCGCATCGAGTCGACCAGCGAGCCCGCCATCGCCAGCTCCTGCTTGCGGAACTCGATCTCCTCCTCCAGGAACGGGAACTCCGGCGTGCGGACCTCGTCCGGCCACAGCATCGTCTCCAGCACGAAGACCCCGTCGCGCACCCGCAGGGTCGCCAGGGACTCGCGCTGCCGCAGCGCCACCTTCGCCACGCCGACCAGGCCCGACCGCTCCACCGCGTCGCGCAGCAGCACGTACGGCTTGTCGCCGCTCTCGTCGGGCTCCAGGTAGTAGGAGCGGGCGAAGTAGATCGGGTCCACCTCCTCGGGCTCCACGAACTGGAGCACCTCGATCCGGTGGCCGGTCGGCAGCGGCAGGTCGGCGAAGTCCTCGTCGGTGAGCACGACCATCTCGCCGCCCGGCAGCTCGTACCCCTTGGCGACCTCGCCGTAGGGCACCTCCTCGCCGTCCACCGAGCAGACCCGCCGGTACCGGATGCGTCCGCCGTCGGCGCGGTGCACCTGGTGGAACGTGACGTCCCGCTGCTCGGTCGCCGCGTACACCTTGATCGGGATGGTCACCAGGCCGAACGAGATCGCGCCGTTCCAAATGCTGCGCATGTAGCCGTCCCTACCCCGCGGACGCCGTCCCTAGCGTCGCCCAAACGTTCGATTTGCTCCACCTGACGTGTTTGATCCTTTTTCTTGGACCGCGCGAGGGGTAGGACGCGGTTATGACGATGCCGTGGCCGATCGAGCCGATGCTCGCCGTCACCGGCGACCTGCCCGAGAACACCGCCGAGTGGGGCCTCGAACTGAAGTGGGACGGGGTCCGCGTCATCAGCTACGTCTCCGCCGACGGAGTGCGCGCCAGCGGGCGCGGCGGGCGCGGCGGCGACCTGTCCGGACGCTACCCCGAGCTGTCCGGGCTGGCCGACCTGCTCCCCCACCACGACGTGGTCCTGGACGGGGAGGTGGTGGCGTTCGAGGAGGGCCGCCCCAGCTTCGCCCGGCTGCAACGCCGCATGCACGTGGACCGCCCCGGCCCCCGCCTCATCCGCGAGGTGCCCGTCCGGTACGTGGTGTTCGACCTGCTGTTCCTGGACGGCCATCTCCTCTACGACCTCCCCTACGCCGACCGCCGCGCGCTGCTGGCCGACCTCGACCTGGCCGCCACCGGCCCCGTCGAGGTGCCGCCGTCGCTGCACGGCGGCGACACCGCGCAGGTCACCGAGCTGCTGGAGTTCACCCGCGAGCAACGGCTGGAGGGCCTGCTGGCCAAGCGGCTGGACTCCCCCTACCGCCCCGGCCGGCGCGTCGACTCCTGGCGCAAGGTCAAGAACGTCTCCACCCGCGAGGTGATCATCTGCGGGTGGCGGCCGGGCCGGGGCCGCCGCCAGGGAACGGTCGGCTCCCTGCTGCTCGGCGAGTACGACGACAAGGGCAGGCTGTGCTTCACCGGGCACGTCGGCACCGGTTTCACCGACCGGATGCTGGACGACCTGCACGAGGCGCTGTGGCCGCTGCGGCGGACGACCGACCCGTTCGACGAGGTCGTCCCGCCCGAGCACGCCCGCGACGCCCAGTGGGTCGAGCCGCTGCTGGTCGGGGAGGTCGCCTACGGCGTCCGCACCCGCGACGGGCGGCTGCGGTTCCCGGTGTGGCGCGGCCTGCGCGACGACAAGGACCCCCACGAGGTGACCCGTGAGCTCTAAGCGAGTGGCCGTCAAGGTCGAGGGACGGGAGCTGAGCCTGTCCAGCCTCGACAAGGACCTGTACCCCGAGTTCACCAAGGGCGAGGTGGTCGACTACTACACCCGGATCGCCCCGGTGATGCTGCCGCACCTGAAGGACCGGCCCGCGACGCGCATCCGGTTCCCCGACGGGATCCACGGCACGTCGTTCGTGGAGAAGAACGCGCCGTCCGGCACCCCCGGCTGGGTCCGGACCGTCACGCTCGCCACGCCCGGCAGCTCCCGGGGCCGCGACACGCTGGACTTCGTCATGGTGGACGACCTGCCGACGCTGGTGTGGTGCGCGCAGATGGCCGCGCTGGAACTGCACGTCCCGCAGTGGACGGTCGGGCCGCGCGGGGGACGCCGCAAACCGGACCTGATGGTGTTCGACCTGGACCCCGGCGCCCCCGCGTCGATCATGGAGGCGTGCGAGGTGGCGCTGCTGCTGCGCGACCTGCTGGCCGCCGACGGGCTGACCGCCCACCCCAAGACCAGCGGCAAGAAGGGCCTGCACCTGTACGTCCCGATCGCCGAGACCGACCGGGCCGAGGAGTACGCCAAGCAGGCCGCCTACAAGCTGGCCACCGACCACAAGGACCTGGTCGTCGCCAAGATGGAACGCCAGGTCCGCCGCGACCGCGTGTTCGTCGACTGGAGCCAGAACAACCCGGCCAAGACCACCGTCGCGCCCTACTCGCTGCGGGCCGCCGAGCGTCCCAGCGTCTCCACCCCCATCACCTGGGAGGAACTGGAGGACGCCCGCCGCCCCTCGGACCTGGTGTTCACCGCGCCCGACGTCCTGGACCGCGTCGCCGAGCACGGAGACCTGCTGGAACCGCTGCTGAAGGAGCGCCAGACCCTCCCCTGACGCGGCGCCCTGACTCCCTTTTCTGACAGGGCGCGTGCCGTATGTGTCCGAACCGCCACTCTCCGGCACCGTTTTCCGTCACCATTGGGACGCGGGGACACAGCGCGGAGGGGATGAACAGTTGACGCGGAACCACCACTATGACGTCGTGGTGCTGGGCGGGGGGACCGCCGGGGAACTGGCCGCCAGCGAGCTGGCCCAGGCCGGGCGCGGCGTCGCGCTCGTGGAGAACCGCCTGGTCGGCGGCGAGTCCCCGTACTTCGCCTGCGTACCGTCCAAGAGCCTGCTGCTGTCGGCGCGGCGCGGCGAGACCTGGGAGCTGGCGGTGGCGCGCCGCGACGAGGTCACCGGCCACCTCGACGACGACCCGGTCGTGGCGCGGATGGCCGAGGGCGGGGTCACGGTGCTGCGCGGCTGGGGCCGCGTCACCGCGCCCGGCGTGATCGACGTGGACGGGACCGAGCACCGCTTCACCGACCTGGTCGTCGCCACCGGCAGCACGCCGCTGCGGCCCGCCGTGGACGGGCTGGCGTCGGTCCCGACCTGGACCAGCGACGAGGCCCTGACGGTGCCGGACCTGCCACGCCGCCTGGTCATCCTGGGCGGCGGGCCGGTCGGGTGCGAGATGGCGCAGATCTACGCCTCGTTCGGCTCCCAGGTGACCGTGATCGAGTCGTCGGGGCGGCTGCTGACCGCCGAGGCCCCGTTCACCGGGGAGATCCTGGCCGACGCGCTCCGCCGGATGGGCGTGGACCTGCGGCTCGGCGCGGAGCTGGCGCGCGTCGAGCGCGGCACCGTCGGCCTGCGGCTGTGGCTGAGCGACGGCGGCGCCCTGGACGCCGACCGCATCCTGGTCGCCGCCGGGCGCCGTCCCCGCACCGACGGGCTCGGCCTGGAGAACCTCGGCGTCACCGTCCCGCCCGGCCACCCGCTGCCCGTCGACGAGACCTGCCAGGTGGTCGCGCCGGGGGCGGGCACCGGCGGGGTGTGGGCGGCCGGGGACGTCACCGGCGTCGCCCGCACCGCGCACGCGGCCCGCTACCAGGCGCGCGTCGTGGTCTCCAACGTGCTGGGCAAGCGCCGCGAGGCCGACTACCGGGCCGTTCCCCGCGTCGTCTACACCACCCCGACGGTGTACTCGGTCGGGGTGTCCCCCGTTCTCGCCGAGGAACGCGGCATCGATCTGCTCACCGCCGGGTACGACCTTTCCGCGACGGCCCGCGCCGCGGTGGAGGCCGACGAACGCGGCCGTGTCGAGCTGTACGCCGATCGCAACCGTGGGCTCTTGATCGGAGCGGCGGCGGTCGGCCTCTACGCTGAGGAGTGGATGAGCGAGATCGCGCTGGCCATCCGGGCGGAGACCCCGATCGGGCTGCTCACCGACGTGGTGCACGCGTTCCCCACCTACGGTGAGTCGATCGAGGCCCCGCTGCGGTCCCTGGCCGAGCGCCTGTGAGGGGAGGACGCGCATGAGCGAGTACACCGAGGACCTGCCCGACGACGCCCCGGAGGCCGACCTGGTCGAACAGCGCGCCGCCCTGGTGGACGACGAGGACGAGGAGAGGGCCGAGTGGCCCCGGACGGTGCCGTTCGACGCCGACGAGGCCGACGCCGCCGAACAGGGCCGCGAGGTCGAGCTCGACGAAGACGATTATCGCTGACCTACGGTTGACATAGGTTTTTCCGGAAAGGCCCGGACGCCCGTCGTCCGGGCCGTTTTGGGACGCCGGGCCGGCGACGCGCCGGGCGACGTCGCCCGTTGTTGGTGACCCACGAGGTTACCGACGCGTAGGATGATGAGATTGAACTCGCGGCGGTACCCCCCGTCCGCCGCCTTGATCGGTGATCGGAGAGTGTGGTGACCGCGACCCCGGACGCCCGCCCTCGTGGCACGCGACTGCCGCGACTGGCGCGCCGCAGACAGCTGCTCGGCGCTGCCCAGGAGGTTTTCGTCGCCCAGGGCTATCACGCCGCGGCGATGGACGAGATCGCCGAACGCGCGGGCGTCAGCAAGCCGGTGCTCTACCAGCACTTCCCCGGCAAGCTGGAGCTGTACCTGGCGCTGCTCGACGAGCACGCCGAAGCCCTGGTGAAGAAGGTCCGCGACGCGCTGGCCTCCACCACCGACAACAAGCTGCGCGTGCAGGCCAGCATGCAGGCGTTCTACGACTTCGTGGCCGGTGACGGCGAGGCGTACCGGCTGGTGTTCGAGTCCGACCTGCGCAACGTGGCCCCGGTCCGCGCCCGCGTGGAGCGGGCCAACCAGCAGTGCGCCGAGATGATCGCCCAGGTGATCGCCGAGGACACCGACGCCCCCGGCGAGGAGGCCCACCTGCTGGGCATGGGCCTGGTCGGCATGGCCGAGGTCAGCGCCCGCTACTGGCTGGCCCAGGGCCGCGCGATCCCCAAGGACACCGCCGAGAAGATCATCGCCCGGCTGGCCTGGCGCGGGATCTCCGGCTTCCCGCGCAGCGGCTGAGGCGCCCCCGCCGTTCCGCCGACGTCCGGCCGGGCGCGGTGATCTCCATGTCACCATGGAGGCACAGACGGCCCGCCGGCCGTGGCGGGGCGGACGGAACCCACAGGGAGATCACGTGCAGGTTCGCATCGGCGTCCAGTTCGTGCCCAAGGAACTCGTGGTCGAGACGCGGCAGAGCGCCGAGGAGGTCCAGCGGGCGCTGGCCGACGCCCTGGCCGTGGACCACGGCGTGTTCACGCTGGAGGACCAGCGCGGCGGGCGGGTGGTGATCCCGGCCGCGCACGTCGGCTACCTGGAGATCAGCGAGGAGGCCGACCGCACCGTCGGGTTCGGCACCCAGTACACCTGAGCCCGGCCGACACCATCGGTTGGGAGCCGGTTGACCGGGACTTTGTTTAGATTCCGTCGAGCGGGCACATCCCTCACCGACCGAACGGACCGCGGCGTCCACGGCGACGCGGTCCAGAGAACGGATTGGTGGCCGAAATGCTCGCGACGATTCTCTGGTTCATCCTCGTCGGCGCCGTGATCGGCGCCGTGGCGCGGCTGATCGTCCCCGGCCGTAACCCGATCGGCATCCTGCTGACGGTCCTGGTCGGGATCGCCGGCGCGCTCCTCGGTGGAGTCGTGGCCGACGCGCTCGGGGCGGGAACCCTGGTCGCCCTCGTCTTCGCGGTGATCATCGCCGCGCTGGGCGTGGCGGCGCTGACGGCGTTCCAGGCCCGGGGCGGCAGCGGCGGGCGCGGCTGGCGCCGCACCGGCCGCGGCACCTACTGACCCGGCACCGCCGTCCCGACGGTGACGACCGCCGCCCCCAGCCGCCCTGAGCGGCCGGAGCCGAAGCCCCCGTACCCTGCATACGGGGGCTTCTCCCCGTTCGGGTCACTTGCCACCGGCGCTGGCCAGCAGGCGCGGGTACAGCTCCGGGTTGATCATGTCCTTCACCTTGTCGTAGGGCGCGGTGAAGGTGAAGTTGTTGCAGTCGGTCCCGGTCGTGGACCAGATCAGCTGCATCCCCTCGGCCCGGAACATGATCCCGGCGGGGGCGGGCGACTCGACCGGGTCCCCGTCGCGCTTGCCGGGGAAGAAGTCCTGGCGCCGCAGGTCCTCCAGGTCGCAGTCCTTCCAGTCCTGCTTGGGCCCGCTGAGGGCCTCCCAGAGCTTCTTCAGCCCGTCCTTCTCCAGGGTCTTCCCGGTCAGCACGTCCGCGGCGGTGAGCGCCTTGGCGTTCTTCACGTCCACGATCACCGGAACGGTCGGCAGCGCCCCCTCGCCCTCGTAGCAGGGGATCAGCGAGATGGAGTTGGACGCGGCGACGATCTCACCGCGCAGCCCGAGCAGGACCTTGGTCTGGATGACGTTGTTGCGGCCGGCGCACTGCTTCTTGCGCTCCTCGTCCAGGGTGGAGGACGTCCAGTTCACCGCCCACTCCAGCGGGGCGCGCAGCGCCTGGTTGACCTGCTGCTCGGCGTTCCGGTCCGCCAGACCGCCGATCTTGACGGTCTCGGCCTCCTTGAGCTCGACCTGCTTGTCGGCGCGGACGGCGCTCTCCTCGACCACGCGCGGCCCCGGGGCGGTCTCCCCGCCCTGCTTGCCGCCGTCGTCCGAGGAGCATCCGGTCAGCCCCGCCGCCAGCACGGCCGCGGCCGCAACGGCCCACGCGCCCTGGAACCTCGCCCGCATTCGTCCCGTCCTCCCAGTCCGCCGATGTTCGAGCAATTGTGGCGGATGTCCGGCAGTGCCGTTGATCACCCCCGGTGGCCGGAGCGCCCCGTACACCCCGTTCGCGACTTGGCCGACTGTGGCCGCGCCCGTCCCGGAGATCGCGGATTCCCTTGTGCGGCGGGGCCTGCGGAGACGGCGGGGAATAACCTGAAGGAGGTCATCGTTGGTACAGGAGATCGACTATTGGTGCAGGCATTCCAAGGTCGGTACACTGCGTCGCGGAGTGTGACCGCACGCAGCCACTCCATGCGGCTGCTTTCAACCCCTGACTGCGGTCGCCGAAGAAATTTTGATCGACGGCTGGTCCCTCTCGCGCGAGCGCGCGGCCAACGGACGCGACCGGCGACGCCGCAACCGACGCGGCACGCCCGGCGCGCCCCCGGCATGTGAGCCGGGAAACTGCGCAGCGCCGCGCAGGGAGCGAGGACCCCGCACTTTGGAGGCTGAAAGCCCTGTCTACCTTCGCTGAACTCGGGGTCGTACCCGAGATAGCAGATGCCCTGAAAGCCGAGGGCATCGTCGATGCCTTCCCCATCCAGGAGCTCGCCCTGCCCATCGCGCTGGGCGGCCACGACATCATCGGCCAGGCCCGCACCGGGACCGGCAAGACGCTGGCGTTCGGCATCGCGCTGCTCCAGCGCATCCGGCACGGCGGCAAGAAGCCGCAGGCCCTCGTGCTCGCCCCCACCCGCGAACTCGCCATGCAGGTCACCGACGACCTGCTGGTGGCGGGCGGCAAGCTGGGCACCCGCGTACTGAGCGTGTACGGCGGGCGCGCCTACGAGCCGCAGATCTCGGCGCTGCGCGAGGGCGTCGACGTCGTCGTCGGCACCCCGGGCCGCCTGCTGGACCTCGTCAAGCAGAAGCACCTCGACCTGTCGGAGGTCGCCGTGCTGGTCCTGGACGAGGCCGACCGCATGCTCGACCTGGGCTTCCTGCCCGACATCGAGCGGATCGTCGACCGCATCCCGGTGCGGCGCCAGACGATGCTGTTCTCCGCGACCATGCCCGGCGAGATCGTCGCGCTGTCGCGGCGCTACCTGACCCGTCCGACCAACGTGCGCGCCGAGTCGCACGCCGAGTCCGAGACGACCCCGCAGGTCAAGCAGTTCGTCTACCAGGCCCACCAGATGGACAAGCCGGAGATGCTGGCGCGCGTCCTGCAGGCGCGGGGCCGGGGCCTGTCCATGGTGTTCTGCCAGACCAAGCGCGCCTGCGACCGCGTCGCCGCCGACCTGGAGCAGCGCGGCTTCGCCGCCGCCGCCGTCCACGGCGACCTCGGCCAGGGCCAGCGGGAGCGGGCGCTGCGCGCGTTCCGCAACGGCAAGATCGACGTGCTGGTCGCCACCGACGTCGCCGCGCGCGGCCTCGACGTCGACGACGTCACCCACGTGGTCAACTACGAGTGCCCCGACAGCGCCGACACCTACGTCCACCGCATCGGCCGCACCGGCCGCGCGGGCCGCGAGGGCACCTCCGTCACGTTCGTGGACTGGTCGGACCTGCCCCGCTGGAAGCTGATCAACGGTCAGCTCGGGCAGGACCTCGCCCAGCCGGAGGAGACCTACTCCACCTCCCCGCACCTCTACGCGGAACTCGACATCCCCGAGGACATCACCGGCCGCCTGCCCAAGGAGCAGCGCGGCGAACGCGCCGGGCTGGACGCCGAGGAGCTGGAGGACATCGGCGAGACGGGCAAGACCCGTTCCCGCACCCGTGACCGCGATCGCGACCGCGAGCGTGAGCGCGAGGAGGAGCGTCCCCGCCAGCGCCGCAGCCGCACCCGGACCCGCACCCGGAACGGCAAGCCGGTCGAGGCGACCGCGCAGGACGAGACCGCCGAGGTCACGACGGTCGTCGCCGAGGCCCCGGCCGAGGCGGAGACCAAGCCCAGGCGCACCCGCACGCGCAGGGCCGCCGAGATCGTCGAGGCCGAGGTCGTGGTGACCACGGAGGCCGAGGTGACCGCCGAGGCGGAGACCACCGCCGAGGCCAAGCCCAAGCGCACCCGTACCCGCAAGACCGCCGAGGCGATCGTGGTCGAGCCCGCCGCCCAGACGGAGGAGACCGAGGCCAAGCCCAAGCGCACGCGGAAGACCGCCGAGATCGTCGAGGCCGAGGTCGAGGTGGCCACGGAGGCGGAGGTGACCGCCGAGGCGGAGACCCCCACCGAGGCCAAGCCCAAGCGCACCCGCACCCGCAAGACCGCCGAGGCGATCGTGGTCGAGCCCGCCGCCCAGACGGAGGAGACCGAGGCCAAGCCCAAGCGGACCCGCACCCGCAAGGTCGCCGAGACCGTCGAGGCCGAGGTGACCGCCGAGGCGGAGGCCAAGCCGAAGCGCACGCGCAAGGCCGCCGAGGCGGTCGTGGCCGAGCCCGCCGTCGAGGCAGAGGAGGCCGAGGCCAAGCCCGAGCGCACGCGGAAGACCGCCGTCAAGGCCGTCGTCGACGCCGAGGTGGACGCCCCGGCGGACGCCGACGCCGACGTCGCGGCGGAGAAGCCGAAGCGCGGGGGTCCGGCGCGGATCCCGGCGAAGATCAGCCCGGCGGGCGTGCCCGAGGTGCTGTTCCAGCCGCCGCCCCTGCCGCCCGGCGGGGAGAGCGTCGTGGAGACCGTCGCCACCGAGCGCCGGCGCGGCCCGGCCCGCCGCCGTTCGCGCGGTGACCGGCCGGCCCCCGAGCAGGCCAAGGCCGCCCGGGGCGGCTGACGCCCGCACGCTGCGAGATCACACACCGGTGTGGTCTCGCAGCCGTCGCCGGCGCGGAGTGCGGCGGTCGCGCGGACGTCACCCGCCGGACGAACGCAGGATCGGTCCCGGTCATCCCGAACGGCCATGATCCGCCGCATGAATCCCCACCTCAGCCGCCGTTCCGTGCTGGCCGGCGGCACCGCCGTCGCCGCCGGGACCGCCGCCGCCTCGCTGCTGCCGCCCTCGGTCCACGCCGCCCTGGCGCTGCCGGTCCGGCCCGGCGGGCTCAAGGCGATCGAGCACGTGGTCCTGCTGATGCAGGAGAACCGCAGCTTCGACCACTACTACGGCGCCCTGCGCGGCGTGCGGGGCTTCGGCGACCGCAACGCGATCACGCTGCCGGACGGCCGGTCGGTGTTCGAGCAGCCGGGCCCGAACGGGCCGGTGCTGCCGTTCCCGCTGCGCGAGGCGGCCGAGCTGGCCAAGAAGGACCTCCAGTGGATGGGGTCGCTGCCGCACGGCTGGTCCGACGGGCAGGCCGCGCGCGGCAAGGGCTGGAACAACGGCTGGATCCCGGCCAAGACCCCCGCGACCATGGCCTACCTGGAACGCCGGGACCTGCCGCTCCAGTACGAGCTGGCCGACACCTTCACCATCTGCGACGCCTACCACTGCTCGGTGCTGAGCTCCACCAGCCCCAACCGCAACTACTTCGTCTCCGGTCACACCGGCTACGAGCCCGGCGGCGTCAGGCGCGCCATCGACAACGCCGCCTACGCCGAGGACACCCACGCGGGCTACACGTGGACGACCTACCCGCAGCAGCTGGAGAAGGCGGGGGTCTCCTGGAAGGTCTACCAGGAATGGGACAACTACCAGGACAACAACCTGGAGTTCTTCGTCGCGTTCAAGCAGATCGCCCGTAAGGCGCTCCAGGGCGACTTCAAGAGCATGGACTCCTTCTACGGCGCGCTCGGCAAGGCCGACGACGCCGGGCGGGAGCGGATGCTCAAGCGGCTGGAGGAGGGCGTCGCCAAGCTGACCCCCGCCGAGCGCAGCCTGTACGAGCGGGGCCTGCGGCGCGTGCGGCCCGGCGGGCTGGCGGCCGACCTGCGCGCCGACATCGAGGCCGGGCGGCTCCCGGCGGTGTCGTACCTGGTGCCGTCGGCGGCCGACTCCGAGCACCCCAGCGCCTCGTCGCCGATCCAGAGCGCCCGCATCACCTACGACGTGCTGGACGCCCTCGCCTCGGACCCGGAGGTGTGGTCGACCACGGCGCTGTTCATCACCTACGACGAGTACGACGGGCTGTTCGACCACGTCCCGCCGCCGCAGCCGCCCGCGCACGTGACCGGCGAGTTCCACCAGGGCGACCCGATCGGGCTGGGCTTCCGGGTGCCGATGACGGTGGTGTCGCCGTGGACGGTCGGCGGGTTCGTGTGCTCGCAGGTGTTCGACCACTCGTCGATCACGCGGTTCATGGAGACGTGGCTGGGCGTGCCCGCGCCGGACATCAGCGCGTGGCGGCGGACCGTGGCGGGCGATCTGACCTCGGCGTTCGACTTCCGGCGGAGCGGGCGTCCGCCGCGGGTGGAGCGGCCCGGCGAGGTGCCGCCGTTCTCGGGCCGGTGGAAGCCGCAGCCGCCCGCGAACCAGAGGATGCCGGTGCCGGAGCCCGGTGTCCGCCCGGCGCGTCCGCTGCCGTACCAGCCCGAGGCCCACGTCCGGCTGCGCGACGGCAGGCTGCGGCTGTCGCTGGCCAACAGCGGCACGGCCAGCGTCCACCTCCAGCTCTACCCGTACGCGGGCGAGCTGCCCGCGCCCCGGCACTACGACGTCGGCCGGACCGCCCACGACGACATCGTCCTGGCCGGGGACGCCTACCGGCTGGTGCTGACCGGCCCGAACGGGTTCCGCCGCGAGTTCGCCGGGACGCGGGACGACCGTGCCACCGTCGCCTCCGCGCCCAAGCCGGGCGGCCGCGACCTGGTCGTGGTGCTGGAGAACGACGGCGACACCGACCTGCGCTTCACCCTGCGGTCCCTGGCCTACGGCCGGCGGGTCCGCAGGGAGACGCTGCGGGCGGGCGCGCGCCGCACCCTGTCGTGGCACACCGACGACGGCTGGTACGACGTCGAGATCACCGTCGCGGAGGACCGGGCGTTCCGCCGCCGCCTGATGGGGCACGTGGAGAACGGCCGCCCCAGCGTGTCGGGCTGACCTTCACCACGGGCCCCGCCACGGGCCCCACCACGGGTCCTCACGACGAGCGCATCCGCAGCGCGGCCTCCGGGTGGTCGGTGATCAGCACGGCCACCCGGGGGTCGCCCAGGAAGCGCCGCATCAGCGGCTCGGCGTTGACCGTCCAGACCATCACGGGGAACCCGGCGCGGGCGCACTGGGCGAGCACGCCGACCCGCGCGAGACGGTGGTTGAGGGCGACCATGTCGGCCCCGGACGCCCGGATCGCGCGGATCGGCGCGAAGTCCCCGAACGCGCCGCGCTCCCAGAGCCCCCGGCCCACCGACAGCGCCGTGGTGACGTGCGGGAACGCCGTCTTCACCAGGGCGACCGAGGCGGGGTCGCGGGTGGTGACCACCAGGTCCTCCGGCGCGAACGCGGCCAGGGCCATCGCGACCGCCTCGTGCTCGCAGCCGCGCTCCTTGAGGTCCAGATGGGCCCTGGCGCGCCCGGAGATGATCCGTAGCGCGTCCGCGACACGCGGGACGGGCCGGGAGGCGGCCCGCTGGAGACGGTCCCGGGAGATCCGTTTCAGGGGCAGGCCCGCCACGGTGGGATCGTGGTGGACGACCAGTTCGCCGTCGCCGGTGCGGCGCACGTCGATCTCGACGTACTCGGCTCCGGAGTCGACGGCCTCGTGCAGGCCCGTCAGGCCCGCCTCGTCCCGGCGGTGGGCGGAGATCGCCGTCAGCACGTCCGCGACGCTACCACCGCGCCCCCGGCGGGCGACCGCCGAAGCGGCGACGCCGGTGTTCGCAGATGCATATTTAGTATGGTGGCACCCCGTGAGCACGCCCCCGTTCCTGACCCTGCCCGCCGGCGTCCGCCGGACGTTCGTCGAGACCTCGCGCGGCGCCTTCGCCGCGCTCGAGGCGCTGCCCGGGTCAGGTGTGGCCGAACGCTTTCCCGCCCTGCTGGTCCCGGGCTACACCGGCAGCAAGGAGGACTTCATCGCGATCCTCCAGACGCTCGCCGCGTCCGGGCGCCGGGTGGTGGCCGTGGACATGCGCGGCCAGCACGAGACGCCGGGCGCGGGCGAGGACCCGGGCGCCTACGCCCTGCCCGCGCTGGGCGCGGACGTGTCGGCGCTGCTGGAGGCGCTGGGGCCGGAGCCCGCGCACCTGGTGGGGCACTCGTTCGGCGGGCTGGTGACGCGGGAGGCGGTGCTGTCCGACCGGGTGCCGCCCGCGTCGTACACGCTGATGAGCTCGGGTCCGGGCGCGGTCACCGGCCAGGCGGCGGACAAGGCGCGGGCGCTCAAGGACTCCATCCCCCTGCTGGGGATGGAGCAGATCTGGGAGCTGAGCATCGGCCCCGACGCGGTCGCGCGCGGCGTGTCCCCGGAGATCCTGGACTTCCTGCGCCGCCGCACCCTGGGCAACTGCCCGGTGGGCCTGATGACGATGGCCCGCGAGCTGCTGACGGCCCACGACCGGGTGGACGACCTGGCCAAGCACGCCCGCGACACGGGCCTGCGCACGCTGGTGCTGTACGGCGAGGACGACGACGTGTGGGACCCGCGCGAGCAGGCCGCGATGGCCGAGCGCCTGGACAGCGCGAAGGTGGTCATCCCGGGCGCGGCCCACTCCCCGGCGGTGGACGCCCCGGAGACCACCGCCAGCGCCCTGATCGACTTCTGGAACCAGACCGAGCGCTGCGGCCGTCCCTGCTGACGCCGGGCGCCGGGACGCCGGATACTGGGGGGCATGCAGCTGCTGCCGACCATGACCACGGCCGACGTGCGGGACCGGAACGCGCGGGTCGCGCTGCTCCCGGTCGGGAGCTTCGAGCAGCACGGGCCGTTCCTGCCGCTGATCACCGACACCGTGGTCGCGTGCGCGGTCGCGCGGGAGATCGCCGACGCGTACCCGGTGCTGCCGCTGCCGCCGCTGACGATCTCCTGCTCGCACGAGCACGCGGCCTGGCCGGGGACGGTGAGCGTCTCCGCGCGCACCCTGCACGCGGTCGTGCGGGACGTCGCCGGGTCGCTGCGGCGCTCCGGCGTCGAACGGCTCGTCCTGGTCAACGGCCACGGCGGCAACTACGTCCTCGGCAACGTCGTCCAGGAGTCGCACGGCGCGATGGCGCTGTTCCCGGGGCTCGGGGACTGGGAGGCGGCCCGGCGCGCGGCGGGCATCGAGACCCCGGCCGACGGCGACATGCACGCCGGGGAGCTGGAGACGTCGGTGCTGCTGCACGTCCAGCCCGAGCTGGTGCGGCCCGGCTACGAGAGCGCCGACCACCTCGCCGACGAACGCCCCCACCTGCTCACCCTGGGCCTGGCCCCCTACACCGACTCGGGTGTGGTGGGGCGGCCGTCACTGGGCTCGGCCGCCAAGGGCCGGGACCTGCTGGCGAGCCTGGTCACGTCGTTCGGGGAGTACCTGGCGGTCCTCGGGTAGCCGCCGGGCGACCAGCACGGCGAGGCCGGGCAGGCTCGCCACCAGCGCCAGCACCCCGTAGACCACCGCGACGGTGAGGCCCTGGGCGGCGCCCAGCCCGGCGGTGCCGAACGCCGCCGCCGACGCCGCCTCGCGCGGTCCCCAGCCGCCGACGTTCACCGGCAGCGCCATCACCAGCAGCGCCAGCACCGCCAGCGGCACCAGGCGGCCGGCCGGGGCCGTCTCCCCCGCGGCGCGCGCCGCGACCAGGAACAGCGCCACGTATCCCGCCAGCGCCACCGCCGACAATCCCGTCACGCCCGGCCAGACGCCGCGGGCGAGCAGCCCGCCGCGCACGTCCCGCCACAGCGTGGCGCGGGCCCGCTGGACGCGCGGCAGCGTCGTGACCCACAGGAGCGCGCCGGCGGCGGTCAGCAGCGCTCCCCCGCCGAAGAAGACGGCGTTCACGCTCGCGCCGGGGAGCGGCACCGGGCCGCTCGCGAGCAGGACCAGCAGCCCGACCGCCACCAGCACGGCCTGGCCCGCGACGCGTTCGAGCACCACCGCCCGCACGCCCCGCCCCAGGTCGCCCGAGGCGCGGCCGTGCTCGACGGCGCGCCGCACGTCGCCGAGCACGCCCGCCGGGAGGACCGCGTTCAGCAGCAGCGCCGCGTAGTAGTCGGCGACGGCCGTGCGCAGCGGCAGCCGCAGGCCGAGGCCGCGCGCCACCAGCCGCCACCGCCAGGCGCTCGCCACCGTGGTCAGCAGCCCGACGCCGAGCGCCGCCGCGACCTCCGCGGCGCCGACCGCCCGCAGCCCGTCCAGGAACGCGCCGGTCCCCAGCTTCCACATCGGCACCGCCACCAGCGCCGTCCCCACCGCCAGGCGCGCCCAGGCCCCGAGCCTCACCGGCCCTCCCCCGGCAGCGCGAGCAGGTCGGTGTGGTGGACGACCGCGCGCAGCCCCCCGGCCGCGCACGCGTCGAGGCGCCGCCGCAGGTAGCCGAGGTCGGCGAGGTCCGGACGCTGCTCGACGGCCGCGCCGACCCAGCCGCGCAGCCACTCGGCCGTCAGCGCCGGACGCCCGTCGAGCCGCCACGGGCTGGCCGCGCGCAGCACCCGCGCGCCCCGCCGGGCGAACGCCTCCTCCGCCGCCGCGACGGCGTCCGGCCCCAGCAGGCCGTCCCGGCGCTGGTGCGCGTTGAACGCCGCCTCGTACTCCCCGTCCAGCGGGTCGGCCGGATCCAGCTCGACGCGCCCGGTCACCGACAGCGCGAACAGCGCCGGGCACCCGGCCTCCACGCACGCGGCGGCCAGGGCGTCCATCTCCTCGAACGTGAACAGGTCCAGCAGCGCCGACGCGACCACCAGCGCGGTGCCCTCCAGCTCGGCCGCGCCCAGCCCGGCCAGGTCGCCCACGCGCGTCTCCACCTCGCCGAGGTCGGCGGCCAGGTCGGCGGCGGCCAGCGCCAGCAGGCGGGGGTCGCGGTCGTGCAGCACCCACCGCACCGGCCCCGGCAGCCGCCCGGCCAGCCACCGCACCATCGATCCGGTGCCGCAGCCGAGGTCGCGCACGACCGGCCGGTCCACCCCGGCGAGCCGGTCCAGCAGCGGGGGCAGCAGCGCATCGGCGCGCGCCTCGGCGTCGGCGGGCTCCCGCAGCGCCAGCCACTCGGGCGCGAAGTCCGCGACCGCGCTCACCGGGCCTCCCCGCGCAGTCGCTCCAGCGCCGCCGCCATCCGCGACGCCGCCTCCGTCCAGTCGCGCAGCCCGTCGCGGCGCAGCCGCGCCGCCGAACGCAGCCGCAGCCGCAGCCCGTGGTCGGTGAGCCAGCGCCGCAGCGCGTCCTCCAGCGCGCTGACGTTGTCGGGCGGCACCAGCAGCCCCGGGACGTCCCCGCCGGGGGCCCGCCCCAGCGCCTCGGGCACGCCGCCCACCTCCGCCGCCGCCACCGGGACGCCCCGCGCCAGCGCCTCGGCCGCCGCCATCCCGTAGGTCTCCGCCCGCGACGGGAAGACCAGCAGGTCGGCGGTGTCGTAGGCGTTCGCCAGCGCCTCCCCGACCAGCGCGCCCGCCAGCCGGACGCGCCCGTCCAGCCCCCGCCGGGTGATCAGCTCGCGCACCCGCCCCGCGTATCCGGGATCGCGCCCGAGCGGTCCGACGACCACGCACTCCCAGTCCAGCCCGGCGAGCCCGGCCAGCGCCTCGATCAGCAGGTCGTGCCCCTTGCGCGGCGTCACCGACCCCACGCACAGCAGTTGCGTGGCCCCGTCGGTGCCGAGCGCCAGCGGCGCGGGGTCGGTCCCCGGCGGCACCACGTGGATCCGGGCGGGTTCGAGCCGGTGCCGCCGTATCAGGCGGCCCGCCGCCCACTCGCTGGTGGTCACGACCGCGTCGGCCCAGCGCAGGGTGTCGCGTTCGGCGGCCTCCAGCCCGGGGGGAGCGCCGACCTCGTCGCCGAGCGGCAGGTGCACCAGCACCATCGTCCGCAGCCGCCGCGCCGCCGGGACCACGATCTGCGGCACCCCGCACGCGACCAGCCCGTCCAGCACCACCGCCGTCCCGTCCGGCAGCGCGGCCAGCGCCCGCTCCAGCGCCTCCCGCGCGTCCCGGTCCGGCCGCGGCCAGCCGCCCGGGACGGCGATCTCGCGGACCCGCCAGCCCCGCGCGGGCAGCTCGTCGCACATCCGCCGGTCGTAGACGTTGCCGCCGCTGGGCAGCGCGGCGTCGTCCACGTCGCCCGGCAGCACGAAGCACACCTCGCCCGTGACCGGGCCCCGCACCGCGGGCGCGTCCGCCATGAACGCCGTCACAGCGGCCGCTCGTAGCTCGCCCACGCGACGTGGGACTCGTGCAGGGTCACCGCGATCCCGTCCAGGCCGCGCGCGCCCTCGCCGAGATCGCCCGCGTGGACGCGTTCGGCGAGCCGGTCGGCGACGACCTTGGCCAGGAACTCGGTGGAGGTGTTGGTCCCGGCGAACTCCGGGTGCTCGTCGAGGTTGCGGTAGTTCAGGTCCGCCAGCGCCTCGCGCAGCCGCCGGGTGGCCAGCCCGATGTCGACCACGATGTTGTCGGCGTCGAGCTCGGCCCGCCGGAACGTGGCGTCCACCAGGAACGTCGCCCCGTGCAGCTTCTGCGCGGGTCCGAACACCTCGCCCCGGAAACTGTGCGCGACCATCACGTGGTCGCGGACGGTGACACTGAACATCTCAATCCTCCCGGTCGTAGACGATCCGATGGCACAGCACGCCGGGCTCCCCGGCGGCCAGCCGGGGCATCACCTCCGGCAGTTCGGCGAACCGGCTCTCCCCGGTGACCAGGGCGTCGAACGCCGGGTCGGCCAGCAGCGCCAGCGCCAGCGCCATCCGCTCCGCGGCCCGGCCGCGCCGCGCGGGGGCGACCGTCCCGACCTGGCTGGCGCGCACGGCCAGCCGCCGCGAGTGGAAGGACTCCCCCAGCGGGACGCTGACCCGCCGGTCCCCGTACCAGCTCATTTCGATCACCTCGCCCTCGGGGGCGAGCAGCTCCAGGCAGCGGGCGAGCCCGGCCTCTGTGGCGCTGGTGTGGAAGACCAGGTCGCAGTCGCCGTCCGCCGCCTCGGGCGGCGCGTACCCCACCCCGAGGGCGGCGGCGACGCCGGCGCGGGCGGCGACGGGGTCGACGAGCTGCACGCGCGCCCCGGGGATCCGGGCCAGCAGCCGCGCGACGGCGCAGCCGACCATCCCGCCGCCCACGACGGCGATCCGGTCCCCGACGCGGGGCGCGGCGTCCCACAGGGCGTTCACGGCGGTCTCCACCGTCCCGGCGAGCACCGCGCGCTCCGGCGGCACCGCGTCGGGGACGACCGTGACGGCCCCGGCGGGCACCACGTACCGCGTCTGGTGCGGGTAGAGGCAGAAGACGGCGCGCCCCACCAGGTCGGGCGGGCCGTGCTCGACGACGCCGACGTTGAGGTACCCGTACTTGACCGGCCCGGGGAAGTCGCCCTCCTGGAACGGGGCCCGCATCACCGCGCGCTGGCTCTCGGGGACCCCGCCGCGGAACACCAGCGTCTCGGTCCCCCGGCTCACTCCCGAGTACCGGGTGCGGACGACGACGTCACCGTCCCGGGCCTCCGGCAGCCGGGCAGACCGGATCTCCCCCGTCCCAGGCTCTCTCAGCCAGAAGGCCAGCGCGGCCCGTTCCATGCCCCACCTCCGTCTCCACGGCCCGGCCGTGGTTCCACAGCCACACCGTGTCGCGTCCGAACGACCACACCAGCATCCCCAGCGCCCCCAGCACCAGACCGTGGGCGACCGGCTCGGGCAGCGCCCGCGCGCTCGCGGCCGCCAGCACGACGCCCTGCATCGCGGCGACGGCCTTGCGCGCCGTGCTCGGCGGCAGGCCCCCGCGCAGCCACGGCAGCGCCCATCCCGCCACGACGAACGCGTACCGCATCCCGCCGATCAGCAGGACCCAGGCGCCCAGCGACAGCGACACCTGGACGCTCAGCACGAGGATCAGGAACGCGTCGACCTCCATGTCGAACCGCGCGCCCATCGCCGAGGAGGTCCCGGTCCGCCGCGCCACGGCCCCGTCCACGCCGTCCAGCAGCAGCGCCACCGCGGCGATCCCGACGAGCGCCGCCGGACCGGCGCCGCCCGCGCCGTCGCCCGCGCCGTCGCCCGCCAGCCCC
>NZ_BCQR01000011.1 GCF_001552175.1 Actinomadura kijaniata NBRC 14229 | reverse complement strand
GTCCTCGAAGGCCTGGATGATCTCCTCGCGGGTGTTCATCACGAACGGGCCGTAGCGGGCGACCGGCTCCCGGATCGGCAGCCCGCCCAGGACCAGCACCTCCCAGCCGTTCTTGCCGGCCAGCGGCTGCGCGTCGGCGGCGCGCAGCAGGATGCCGTCCTGCTCGCCCTGGAAGTGCGAGCCGCCCAGCATCGCGAACTGCCCCTCGCCCAGGCCGATCTCCTCGCGACCGACGACGCCGTCGCCGGACAGCACGTAGACCATCGCGTTGAACTCGCGCGGCCACGGCAGCGCCAGCCGCGCGCCGGGCGCGACGGTGGCGTGCACGTAGTTGATCGGCGTGTGGGTCATGCCGGGGCCCTGGTGCTCGCCCAGCGCACCGGCGATGATCCGGACGACCGACGAGCCGTCCTCGGCGGTGACCAGCGCGACGTCACGCGGGCCGATGTCCTGGTAGCGGGGCTCCAGCCACTTCTTGGAGCGCGGCAGGTTCACCCACAGCTGCACGCCGTGGAACAGGCCGCCCTTGGCGACCAGCTCGGGCGTGGGCTGCTCGATGTGCTGGATGCCGGAGGCGGCCGTCATCCACTGGGTGCCGCCGTCGGTGATCACTCCGCCGCCGCCGGTGGTGTCCTGGTGCTGGAACGCGCCGTCGATCATGTAGGTGACGGTCTCGAAGCCGCGGTGCGGGTGCCAGGGCGTTCCCATGGCCTCGCCGGGCGCGTACTCGACCGCGCCCATGTGGTCCAGCAGCAGGAACGGGTCGGCCAGCGCCAGGCTCGCGGTCGGGAACGGGCGGCGGACCTGGAAGCCCTCGCCCTCCACGTGCCGTTCGGCGGTGACCACCTTGGCGACGCGCCGCCAGCCGGTGGTCGACTCGGGCAGCCGCGGCAGCCGCGGCAGGGTCAGCGGGTTCGCGGTGACGGCGGGCATCGGTGCCTCCTGGGTCTTCGGGGACCGGCCCCCGATCGGGCCGGTCGCCCCGCACAACATTCTTGAAACTTCAACTATTCCCGGAGACGGATCCCCCGTCCGCGACCGGTGTGACCGACTCTAACCCCACATAGTTGAAAGTTCAACAGAAGGCTCTATACTGGGCGACATGACCGAACCGCGCTGGCTCGATGCCACACAGCAACTCCACTGGCGCGCCTTCGTGGACGGTAACATCCGGCTCACCGAACTGCTCGACCGCGACCTCAAATCCAAGCACGGCCTGTCCCTGCCGGAGTACGAGATCCTCGTCCGCCTCTCCGAGGCGCCCGAGCGGCGACTCCGCATGGCCGAACTCGCCGCCAACGCCAGCCAGTCCCGCAGCCGCCTGTCACACACCTGCTCCCGCCTGGAGAGCAAGGGCCTGGTCTTCCGCGGCGGCTGCCCCAGCGACAAGCGCGGCGTCTACGCCCACCTCACCGAGGAGGGCTTCGCCGCCCTCGACCGCGCCGCCCGCGACCACGTCGAGACCGTCCGCGAGTACTTCATCGACGTGATCGACCCCGGCGACCTGGAGGCGATCGGCCGCGCGTTCACCGCCGTGATCAACCGGCTGAACGCCGACTGATCACCACCCCACACCCGTCAGGAACCCGAGCGAGATCAGGGTCAGGAACAGCCACCCGGCCATCATCCCGACCCCGAACGGCCGCCACCCCCCACCGACCTGCCACGCCAGCAGCCCGCCCAGCCCGAACGCCAGCACCAGCAACGTCACCATCTGCGGCAGCAGGCTCCCGCGATCGCTGGACATCAACGGCGCCCACATCATCACCGCGTCCACCAGCAGGAAGGTCGCGAACCCCGCCAGCCCCGCGCCGAACGTCCGCGGCTTCAACTCCGGGACCCGCTCCCAGCGCAGCAACGGCGGCCGCCGCACCGCGGCCTCCTCCACCCGGGACGCCACGGAGAAGATCTCATCCTCCAGGCTGGGCACATCCCGCTCCTGAGGCTCCGCCATACCGGCCCCCAGTGATCGACATCGGGACGGTCCTCCACCGGACACGTCGCTCCACCGCACCGTAGCGAATCCATGTCCAACACGCAGGCCCCCACCCGTGCCATCCTGCTGTTATGCGAGGTAGAGGGCTGAAACACGGCGCCGCGCTCCTGACCGCGTTCACCGCGGCGACCGCCGTCACGACCGGATGCGGCCAGGGCTCCGACGACAAGGGCACCGGCACGGCCACCCCGCCCCGGACCACCACGACGACCACGCCGCCGCCCACCACCACGACCACACCCGCCGTCCAACGCTTCGAGGCCCGCGTCACCAAGGTGACCGCCGCCGACCTCAAGCACTCCTGGCGCGAGGGCTGCCCCGTCCCCCCGTCCGGCCTCCGCATGATCCAGATGACCTACTGGGGCATGGACGAGCGCCCCCACCCCGACGGCCGCCTCGTCGTCAACGCCCAGGCCGCCGACGACCTGGTCAAGGTCTTCCGCAGGCTCTACGACATGCGCTACCCGATCCGCCGCATGGAACCGGTCGACGCCTACAAAGGCAGCGACTTCGACTCGATCGAGGCCAACAACACCTCGGCGTTCAACTGCCGCAACTCCACCGGCGGCACCCGCTGGTCCCAGCACGCCTACGGCCTGGCCGTCGACATCAACCCCTGCGAGAACCCCTACGTCTCCAGCTCAGGAGAGGTCGCCCACAAGGACTGCGTGAAGTTCCGCAACCGCCAGCGCCGCGACCCCGGCGTGATCCACGACGGCGACCGGGTCGTCAAGGCGTTCGCCTCCATCGGCTGGGAATGGGGCGGCCACTGGAGCGGCATCAAGGACTACCAGCACTTCTCCAGCACCGGCCGCTAGACCCGCGACGACCTCGTTCTCCAGCCACAGGGTCTACCCGGCGCGGGCGACCATGCCCCGGACCACCGCAGCGACCTCAGCGGGCCGATCGGCCGGACCGATCTCCTTGCAGGGACCGTCGGCCGGCACACAGATGTGCAGCGGCCCGTTCCAAGGCACAGGGTGGCAGGCAATGCTGAGGCCGTGCACACGGATCTCCGCCAACGAGACCAGCACGCCGGGATCAACCCGCGTGCCACCCCGACCCAGCTCCTCCGACAGACGCTCCAACGCAACCCACTCGGACCTCTTGAACGCCTCAGCCGCGCTCACGAGTGCATCCCTTCAACGCTGTACCAGGTCTCGGCCTCGCGCATCGCGGCCTCCAGGTCCTCCGGGCGGGCACGCTCCAGGACCGGAGCGGTCAGGCCCCGCGCGGGCAGAGCCCAGTAACGGCGGGTCTTCGGGCCCCACCAGACCGTCCACGCCGGATGGTTCCGGTCGAGCAGACGGGCTATGACGCGGCACCGCTCGTCGTCGGCGAGGCCGCCGACCCCCCACTGTCCGATCTCGTAGCTACCCTGCCCACTCCGGACTTCCTCGTTGAGCACCTGTGAGATCGGGTTACCGACGACCAACGAGTCATGCTGTGGCGCCGCCGACAGCCCCCGCTCCTTGCGGGTGGCAGGCTGGTGGAGTCCCTGCTCGCTCATGCCATCGAGTACAGCGATGATCATGATCGGTCGGGAGATGACATCTGGTGACATCGAAAGGGCCGCGATGCCGACGACCGTGACGATCACCGGCACCCGATCCACAGGACACCGCCCCCTCGCCGAGTACCGCGCCATCTTCGAGGAGTACGTACGCCCGTTCGCCACACCGGGCACGCGCTTCTACCTCGGTGGCGCAACCGGCATCGACTCGCTCGCGCTGCTGTGGCTGGCCGGAGAGACCACGGTGAAGCTGACCATCGCGGTCCCGGCCAAGCTCGGCGACCAGCCCGCTGACGCCCGCCGTGCCATCGCCACCACGCAGGACACCGGCCGCGTCGAACTGGTCGAGCTCGGCGGGGAAACCCGTACGCCGGGCTACCACGCCCGTAACCGCTGGATGGTCGATCGCAGCCAGTTCGTCATCGGCTTCCCGCGCGCCGGAACCACCACCAGCGGCACGCACTACACCCTCGGCTACGGAGCAGAGCAGGGAAAACCACGGCTCATAGTGCCGATCTAGAGTGACCAATGGTGTACTGCGAGTATGGACCGGCCGCCGTCCGCCTGCGCACGCACGCTCCGACGCCTACGCACCTCCCGCGGCTGGTCATGGTCCGATCTCGTCGGCCACCTCCAGACCGCCGCGCGAGCCCTGCGCATCACCCGCATCGCCGCCGCGCAGCCGGGCAGCATCCGCCGCACCGTCGCCCGTTGGGAATCCGGCAAGAGCACGCCCGACGAGCAGTACCAGCTACTCCTCGCCTACACGTACGCTCGCACCCCGACCGGTGCCGTCGCGCTCGGGCCCAGCTCGGATCTGGCCGAGCTGCTCGACGGCCTGGCCGCCGCAGGAGTCGAACCGACGCGGCTGGACGAGCTGACCACCACGGTCGCCGCGTCGATCACCAGCCACGGCATGTCGCTGCTGGCGTTCCTCGGCGGCGCGCTCCAGAACGATCTGACCGAGGCGCTCGCCGACCCCACTCGCGTGGATCTCCCCGTCCTGGAGGGGCTGGCCCACGCCAACAATGCCGTGAACGCCCAAATCGGCAGCGTTCCGTTCGTTCGCCTGCATCTCGCACAGGCCGCGATCGTGGACTCCTGCCGCCATCTGCTCCAGGGCACACAGCCGGACATCGTCCGTACGCGGCTGCGCGACGTCGCCAGCCGCTCCTACGCCCTCGCCGCGAGGATTGCATTTGAGACCCGCGACGACGCCGCCGCCCTCCGTCTTCACAGCGATGCCGTGGCCACCGCCGACCCGGCCGCGCCATCGCAGCGGGCGCTGATCCGCACAAGCCAGACGATGGTCGTCTACTACAGCACCGGCGACATCACCCGAGCCCGGCGCATCGCCGACGCCGCCGCGCAGGATGCCCGGCGCGGGCCGAGCGCACTGATGCGTGCCCGCGCGCATGCCCTACAGGCAGAGATGGCCGCCCGCGCCGCGCGGCAGCGCCACGCACAGGCAGCGCTGCACCTGGCGTGGCACGACCTGGAAGGAGATATCGGCGGCGACCCGATGCCGGGCGCGTTCTCGGCCGGGCGGCTGCGTGGGTTCGAGGGCGTCTGTGGAATCTTCCTCGGTGCCGCTGAGGCGGCCGAGCAGCAGCTCACGCAGGCCGCTGGGACGCTGACGCGCACCCGTGAATCCGTGCAGCGGTCCATCGTGCTGGCCGACCGCGCCCTGGCTCGCCTCCACACGCAGGGGGCAGGCGCGGCCGAGACCTCAGCGGAGCAGCTTCACGAATGCGTCGATCTGGTCGCCGCGACCCGCGCCCGCGTGCCCGCGCAGCGGCTCCGCCAAGCCCGCCTGGAACTCCGCCCCTGGAGGAGCGAAGGATTCGTGGGGGATCTGGACGACCACATTCACACAGCGCTGATCGGACTCTAACGACGCTTGGCACCCGTCAGTACCGCCAGGCCGTCGGACTTCATCCTCACGCCGAGCCACCTCCTCGGCGAGGCGTCGTCATGCCAGTCGGGCAGCGTGAGGCGAAGGCTCATCAAACACACGTGCCCTTCCAACAAGGCCCAACGCCGCCCACCTTGCTTAACGACGTTTCCGCAGGTGAGAGGCTATTCAGAGAGAACGTTGCGGGTCAGAGCGGGACCGCGCCGGAGGTCAGACCATCATGAAGGCGATCGCCGCGATGGCGACCACGGCCACGACGGCGACGACACCGATCACCAGCCCCATGTTGACCCCGGAGGTCTTCACGGGCTGCTGCGGAGTCTGCCGGGCGAAGTTCTCGAACTGCTGCGTGGTCCCGGCCGGGTCATTCGGAATCTGCGACATGCGGGTCAGAGTAGCGGACCAAATCCCCCCTCTTCATGCCAAATAGACACGCGCTCTCCGGGCCGGTCCACCCGGGCGCCGCCTGCGATCACGTTGTCGGCGGGCCCGCGTCAACGCCGGTGAACTTCGCGGCCGTGACCCGCTATCGTGGACGTGCTCGTTGGAGGCTTCGCATAGTGGACGAGTGCGCTGGTCTTGAAAACCAGAGAGTCGGTAGCCCCGGCTCCGTGGGTTCGAATCCCACAGCCTCCGCTTCTCGCGGCTCCTTCCGTTCTGTCGGGAGGGGCCGTTTTCGTTAGGGTCCGGGTATGGATCATGAGGAGAAGCTGCCGCGGTACCGGGTGCTGACCGGGCCGGACGACGCGACGTTCTGCTGGCGGGTCAGCGAGATGCTGGATCTGGGGTACGAGCTGCACGGGTCGCCCTCGGTCACCTTCAACGGGGATCGGGTGATCGTGGCGCAGGCTCTCGTCCGTCCGCAGTGACGATCTTGTGGCCGGGGACGGAGGGCCAGCGGACGGTCATCACCGTGGACTCCTCCTCGGCGCGCCAGGAGTGGTCGACCTGGTGCCAGAGGACGTAGTCGCCCTGTTCGGCGAGTTCCACGTCGCCGTCGGGGAACTCCAGGACGAACCGGCCGCTGATGAGGACGAGCAGGGCGGTGCGCTTGTCGTCGGTGGTCCACTCGGCGCGGCGGTCGCCCCTGCGGTGGACGCCCCATTTGATCTCGACCTCGGTGCTGTGGCGGAGGTCGTCCTCGGGTTTGAAGTGTCCGAGGAGCCAGCCGTGGTCGGCCGCGGCGTCCGGTCCCGCCTTGCCCGTGTAGACGTTCTTCACGGGGAGTGAATGTAGTGCGGCCGGTCCCGTCGGGCGAACGGGACCGGCCGTGGTGTCACTACTGGGGGCGCTGGTAGGCGAAGCCGTCGCCGACGTAGGCGGCGAGGGTCAGGTATGCCTCGCGGGTGGGGGAGGCGAGCTGTTCGAGGTCGACTTCGGCGCCTTCTTCGAGGTGGTCGTCGTAGGGGATGCGGACGACGGCGCGGCAGCGGCTCTCGAAGTGGGCCTGGAGTTTGTCCAGGTCGACCTGGCTGCGGGTGCGTTGGCGGACCATGGACAGGACGACGACGCCGTTGCGGACCAGGTGGCCGTGGTCGTGGGCCTCCAGCCAGTCGAGGGTGGCGCTGGCGGAGCGTGCGCCGTCGACGGACGGGGAGCTGACGAGGACGAGCTGGTCGGCGAGGGCGAGGACGCCGGACATGGCGGAGTGGAGCAGGCCGGTGCCGCAGTCGGTGATGCAGATGGAGTAGTGCTGTTCGAGGATCTCGGCGACGGCGGTGTAGTCCTCGGCGCTGAAGGCCTCGCTGACGGCGGGGTCGCGGTCGGAGGCGAGGATCTCCAGGCGGGCGTCGTTCTGTGAGGTGAAGCCGCGGATGTCGGCGTAGCGGCGGGTCCGCTCGGGGTTGTTGAGCAGGTCGCGGACGGTGGCGGCGGTCTCCAGGCGGACCTTGTCGGAGAGGGTGCCGCGGTCGGGGTTGGCGTCCACGGCGATGACGCGGTCGCCGCGCAGGGAGGCCAGCATGGAGCCGAGGCCGGTGGTGGTGGTCGTCTTGCCGACGCCGCCCTTGAGGGACATGACGGCGACGCGGTGGTGGCCGCCGGCGACGGGTCGGCGGGCGCGTTCGATGAGGTCCTTGCGGCGCAGTTCGGCCTGGGACTCGCCGGGGTGGATGTTGCCGCCGGTGGCCTTGTAGACGGCCTTGCGCCAGCCGGAGGAGGGCGCGATGCGGCGTTCGCCGAGGAGGTTCTCGGAGCTGAGGCTCTCGGCGGTCTGGGGCGGGGCTTCGGGGTGCTGAGGGGTGGGGGGCTGCGGGTAGCCGCCGGGGCCCGGCTGCGGGTAGCCGGGCTGTCCGTATCCCGGTTGCGGGTAGCCGGGCTGGGGGCCGTAGCCCTGAGGGGGTGCGTAGCCGTGCGGCTGCTGCGTCGCCGGGCCGTAACCGAGGAACGGGGGCTGGTCGGCGGGCGGCTGCGGCTGCGCGTCGTGCTGGGTCTGGTCGCCGCCTGCGAACGGGGGCTGCTGGTGGTCAGCGGCGGGTGGGAACGGCGCGTTCTCCTGGGGCGGGCCACCGGCGTTGTCGAACGGCGGCGGGGCGGGCGCGAACGGCGCACTCTCCTGCGGAGGCGCGGGCGGGAACGCGGCGTTCTCCTGCTGCGGTGCGCCAGACGGGTCGAACGGCTGCTGGCCAGGCGCGAAAGGCACACCCTGCTGCGGGGGCGCGGGCGGGAAGGCGGCGTTCTCCTGCGGCTGACCGCCAGCCGGATCGAACGGCGGAGCGGACGAGAAGGGCGCGCCTTCCTGCGGGGGCGCGGATGGGAACGGCGCACCCTCCTGGGGCTGGCCACCGGCGTTGTCGAACGGCGGCGGAGCAGGCGCGAACGGCACGTCCTCCTGCTGCGGCGCGGGCGGGAACGCGGCGTTCTCCTGCTGCTGGGCGCCTGCCGGGTCGAACGGCGGCTGGCCGCCGACGGCGAACGGCGGCTGGGCAGGCGCAAACGGCGCGCCTTCCTGCGGCTGGCCGCTGGCGGCATCGAACGGCGGCTGCGCGGGCGCGAAGGGCGCACCCTCCTGCGGAGGTGCGGGTGGGAACGGCGCACCCTCCTGGGGCGAGCCACCGGCGTTGTCGAACGGCGGCGGAGCAGGCGCGAACGGCACGTCCTCCTGCTGCGGCGCGGGCGGGAACGCGGCGCTCTCCTGCTGCGGTGCGCCAGAGGGGTCGAACGGCTGCTGGCCCGGCGGGAAGGGTGAACCCTCCTGGGGCTGGCCACCGGCGGCAGCGTACGGCGGCTGCGCGGGTGTGAAGGGCATGCCCTCCTGCGGAGGTGCGGGTGGGAACGGGTTGCTCCCCTGCGGGGGGTGGCCGTTGGCCGGGTCGATCGGGGGTTGGGCCTGGTTGCCCTCGAACGGCGGGAACTGCTGCGGCGGGAAGCCCTGCGGGTAGGGCGACTCGAACGGCGGCTGCATCGGGGCGCCGCCGTTGTAGGGCTGCTGGGGCAGTTCGAACGGCGGAGGCGCGGAGCTGTACGGCGGCGGGGGCGGGACGTCGCCGGGCTGGAAGGGGGGCGGCGGCTGGTCGAAGTCCTGCGGGGGCGGCGGGGCGGACCAGCCGTCCGGGGCGGGCGGCGGTGGGGCGCCGAACTCCTGGGGCGGGGCGGGCGGGGGCGCGGCCAGCCAGGGGTTGTCCTGGGGTTCGGCCGGCGCGGGGGGCCGTTCCTCCGCGGGAGTCGCGGACGGGCCGGAGGTCTCGCTGTTCATCTTGTCCAGCGAGGCCAGACGTTCTTCCAGGGAACGTCCCTCGTGCTCGTTCCTTGACACCCGTGTCTCCCCTCGGACCCGTGCAAAAAGGTACGGATCGGCCATGGTCCCAGGGCAGGATACCTGCCAATATCATGCGGCCCATCGGTAAAGCCACGTCCAACACTTCGACCTCGCCGGGGGAGGCTGTGGAGCGTCGGAAACCGTCGGGTGAGCGGCGGGTAGCGTGAGGCGTATGCATGCGATCGTGATCCGTGAGCCAGGGGATGCCGACGTTCTGGAGTGGACGGAGGTGCCCGATCCGGAGCCCCGTTCCGGCGAGGTGGTCGTCGAGGTCGTGGCGAGCGCGGTGAACCGGGCCGACGTCATGCAGCGGCTCGGGTTCTATCCGCCGCCGAAGGACGCTCCCCCGTATCCGGGGCTGGAGGTGTCGGGGCGGATCGTCGCGCTCGGTCCGGAGGTCGAGGGCTGGAGCGTCGGCGACGAGGTGTGCGCGCTGCTCGGCGGGGGCGGTTACGCCGAGCGGGTCGCCGTTCCGGCGGGGCAGTTGCTGCCGGTTCCCAAGGGTGTGGAGCTGGTGGACGCGGCCGGGTTGCCGGAGGTCGTCTGCACGGTGTGGTCGAACGTGTTCATGCGCGCCGGGCTGGGCGCCGGGGAGACGTTCCTGGTGCACGGCGGCGGCAGCGGGATCGGGACGATGGCGATCCAGCTGGCGCGGGCGTTCGGGGCGCGGGTGCTGTGCACGGTGGGGTCGGAGCGGAAGGCCGCGTTCTGCCGGGAGCTGGGCGCGGAGCCGGTCAACTACCGCGAGGACGACTTCGTGGCGCACGGCCCCTACGACGTGATCCTCGACAACATGGGCGCGAAGTACCTGGCGCGCAACGTGGAGGCGCTGGCGCCCGGGGGGCGGCTGGTCGTCATCGGGTTGCAGGGCGGGACGAGGGCCGAGCTGGACCTGAACGCGTTGCTGGTCAAGCGGGCCTCGGTGCACGCAACCTCGTTGCGGGCCCGTCCGTTGGAGGAGAAGGCGGAGATCGTCGCCGCCGTCCGTGAGCATGTGTGGCCGCTGGTGGAGTCGGGGGACGTGCGCCCGGTGGTGGACCGGAGGGTCCCGATGGCGCGTGCGGCCGAGGCGCACCGGCTGCTGGAGGACAGCGGCCATATCGGCAAGATCTTGCTGACCGTGTGAGACTGGAGTCACCATGAATGAGCCTCAGCAGCGTTCCGAGCAGGACCCGCAGGTCCTGGTGGTCGGCCCGAACGGCATCGCGATCAGCGGCCCCGGCGGGGGCGGCGGTGACGAGGGCGACCGGGAAGAGAAGTCGGTGGCCGAGATGGTCGAGCAGCCCGCGAAGGTGATGCGCATCGGCGGGATGATCCGGCAGCTTCTGGAGGAGGTGAAGGCGGCCCCGCTGGACGAGGCCAGCCGTGCCCGGCTGCGGGAGATCCACCAGTCCTCGATAAAGGAGCTGGAGGACGGTCTGGCGCCGGAGCTGGTCGAGGAGCTGGAGCGGCTGTCGTTGCCGTTCGCCGAGGGCGCGGTGCCGAGCGAGGCGGAGCTGCGGATCGCCCAGGCCCAGCTGGTCGGCTGGCTGGAGGGGTTGTTCCACGGCATACAGACCACGCTGTTCGCGCAGCAGATGGCGGCGCGGGCGCAGCTGGAGCAGATGCGGCGGGCGTTGCCGGCCGGGCTGGTGCAGCAGGGCGAGGCGGAGCAGCCGTCGCCGCGGCACTCGTCGGGTCCCTACCTGTAGGTCGGGAGGGCGGGTCCTCGGGCGGTCACGGGAAGAGCCGTTCGAGGACCCGTGCCACGCCGTCGTCGTCGTTGCGGTGGGTGGTGTGGGTGACGCAGGCGAGGACGTCGGGGTGGGCGTTGGCGACGCCGTAGGAGGTGCCCGCCCAGGTGAGCATCGGCAGGTCGTTGGGCATGTCGCCGAACGCGACGACGTCGGCGGCGGAGATGCCGTGGTCGGCGCAGAACTCGGCGAGCGCGCTGGCCTTGGTGACGCCGTGGGCGCTCATCTCCAGCAGGCCGCGGCCGGAGGAGTGGGTGACGGTGACCAGGTCCCCGACGGCCTTGGCGGCCTTCTCGGCGAGGGTGTCGGGGTCGGCGGACGGGTGGAACGCCAGGAGTTTCGTGCCGCCGCGGCTGGTGAGCTCCTCGCCGTCCACCGGTCGTCCGCCGAGGGCCGCGGCGTCCCAGCGGCCCAGGTTGTAGCGGGCCTCGAAGACGAACCCGTCGGGGTATTCGACGGCGAACCGCAGTTCCTCGTCGACGGCGCGCAGCCGTTCCACGGTGGTGGCGATGACGTCGGGTTCGATGAGGCGGGCGCGGAGCACCGCCTCGGTGTGCAGGTCGTACAGGACCGCGCCGTTGGCGCAGATGGCGACGCCGTGGTGGTCGACGGCGGTGGCGATCTCGTGCATCCAGCGGGGCGGCCGTCCGGTGACCATGACCAGGATCGCCCCGGCGCGTTCGACCCGGGCCAGTGCCGCCACGGTGCGGGCGGAGACGGTGCCGTCGGAACGCACGATGGTGCCGTCCAGGTCGGTGGCGATCAGTCGGGGCGTGCGAGCGGTCATGTCACCTTCCTGCGTCCCGCCGCGGGCGCGGTCGCGGCGGATCCGAGCTTAGGCGACGGGGTGTCGGTTTCCGACACCCGAGCCCTCGAAGATCCGTTCGCGGGAAGGGGCCGGGGGCCGTCTCCCTTCCCCAAGGAGGCGGCCCCCGGTGTCCGGTCAGCGCTTGACGGGTTCCAGGACCTCCAGGCCCAGGTACTTGCGCAGCGCCTCGGGAACGTGGACCGAGCCGTCGGCCCGCTGGTGGTTCTCCAGGATGGCGACGATCCAGCGGGTCGTGGCCAGGGTGCCGTTCAGCGTCGCCACCGGGCGGCTCCTGCCGTCGGCGTCCTTGAACCGGACCGACAGGCGGCGCGCCTGGAAGTCGGTGCAGTTCGAGGTGGAGGTGACCTCGCGGTAGCGGCCCTGTGTGGGGACCCACGCCTCGCAGTCGTACTTGCGGGCCGCGCTGGCGCCGAGGTCGCCCGCCGCCACGTCGATCACCCGGTAGGGGATCTCAACCTTGGCGAGCATCTCCTTCTCCCAGTTCAGCAGCCGCAGGTGTTCCTCGTGGGCGTCCGCCGGGTCGCAGTAGGAGAACATCTCCACCTTGTCGAACTGGTGGACGCGGATGACGCCGCGGGTGTCCTTGCCGTAGGAGCCGGCCTCCCGGCGGAAGCACGACGACCAGGCGGTGTAGCGCCGCGGCAGGGCGTCGATGATCTCGTTCATGTGGTAGGCGGCCAGCGGGACCTCCGAGGTGCCGACCAGGTACAGGTCGTCCTCGGGGAGCTGGTAGACCTCGGCGGCGTGCGCGCCGAGGAAGCCGGTGCCCTCCATGGCCTCGGGCTTCACCAGGACCGGCGGGTACATGGGGACGAAGCCGTTCTCGACGGCCTGTTCCATGGCGAGGTTCAGCAGCGCGTACTGCAGGCGCGCGCCGACGCCGGTCAGGTAGTAGAAGCGGGCGCCGGAGACCTTGGCGCCGCGTTCCATGTCGATGGCGCCGAGGGTCTCGCCGAGCTCCAGGTGGTCGCGGGGCTCGAAGTCGAACGTCGGCACCTCGCCGACGTGCTCCAGGACGACGTAGTCGTCCTCGCCGCCGGCGGGGGCGCCGTCCTCGATGAGGTTGGGGACGCCCTTCAGCACGGTGTCGAGTTCGGCGCCGAGCCGGTCGGCCTCGGCCTCGGCGTCCTTGACCTGCTGCGCCAGCTCCTTGGCGCGGGTCAGCAGCGTCTGGCGCTCGTCGCCCTGCGCCTTGGAGACGGACTTGCCGAAACTCTTCTGCTCGGCACGCAGGGACTCGAACGAGGACAGCGCGGCGCGGCGCTTGGCGTCGAGTTCCAGCAGCGTGTCGACGACTTTCTCGTCCTCGCCGCGGGCGCGTTGGGAGGCGCGCAGGCGGTCGGGATCCTCTCGAAGAGCTCGCAGGTCAATCACAGTGACGAGGCTACCGGGGCGGGCGGGTCCTTCGCGCGTCTATATCACCGGTTCCCCGGTCATCGGGTGGCGTGGGCGAGCAGGGCGTGGGCGGGCAGCGCGATGCCGCCGTCGGGGGTCGCGTAGCGGCGGGCGAGGCGGTCGTACTCGGCCTTGACGCGGGCGACGGTCTCGGGGGTCTGGCGGCCGACGACGACGCCGTTGGCGCCGACGCGGGCGAGGGCCCCCAGTTCCCACCACTCCTCGGGGTCGACGGTGTGGTGCCAGGTGACGGGGTCGACGGCGGCGTCGGCGAAGCCCGCACCGGCGACCAGGGCGCGGAACGGCTCGGCGCGGCCGTACTCCATGAACGGCGGGGTGGGCAGGTCGTCGGGCCAGGGCACGCCTGCGGCGTCCAGGGCCTCGCGGACCAGGCCGAGCGCGCCGCTGCCGGGCATCTCCCAGCAGGTCAGGGCGAGGCGGCCGGTGGGGCGCAGGACGCGGCGCAGTTCCTTGAGGGCGGTGTGCGGGTCACCGACGTGGTTGATGACGAAGTTGCCGACGACGGCGTCGAAGGACGCGTCGGGGAAGGGGGTCTCGGGCAGGACCGCGACGTGGACGTCCAGGCCGGGGATGTTGCGGCGGGCGGTGGCGGCCATCTCGGGGTCGGCGTCGAGGGCGGTGACGTGGGCGCCGCGCCGGACGGCCTCGGCCGCGACGACGCCGGAGCCGACGCCGACCTCCAGCAGGCGGGTGCCGCCGGTGACGCCCGCCGCGTCGAGGAGCGGGCCGGCGGTGTGGCGGGTGAGGCGGGCGAAGCCCCGCTCGTAGGCGGACGCGCGTCCGGCCCACAGGTCACGCTCGTATGCGTCGAAGTCTGTCGCCATACCTCCGCACGTTAGCGGCGCCGGCGGTGGGTCTCCTGGAAACGGGCGGTCTTGGCGCGGTTGCCGCAGATCTCCATGGAGCACCAGCGGCGGGAGCCGTTCTTGCTGACGTCGTGGAACCACAGGACGCACTCGGGGTTGGCGCACTTGCGGACGCGGTCGGGGCGCTGGGCGTAGAGGCGGACGAGGTCGGCGGCGGCGGTCCAGGCGGGCAGCCACGCCGGGTCGTCGACCAGGGTCTCGACGGCGGGTTCGCCGTCGCGCAGGACGGGGCGGCGGGAGCCGCGGGCGAGGACGGCGTTGAGGGGTTCCTCGTCGCCGGTGAGGGCGGCGCGCACGGCGTCGCGGGTCCGCAGGAGGGGGTCCAGGGCGCCGTCGGCGGCGGGGAGGTCGTGCTCGGCCAGCCAGTTCGGCAGGCCGTCGGGCTCGTCGAACAGGTCGAACCGGCGGCCGTGGTCGATCCAGACGGTGTTGACCAGGTCCAGGGCGAGGGGCTCGCCGGTGAGCGGGCGCGTCATGCCGACAGTCTACTCAACCGGCTAATCGTCCTTGACTGGTTGGAGGGGGCGGGCTATGGTCATCGCACGATCAACCGGCTAAACGTCTTTTGATGGTTGGAGAAGTGATGACTGGAACGCGCCACCGGACCGTCCGCGTCAACGGGCTCGACGTCTTCTACCGGGAGGCCGGGGACCCCTCCGCGCCCACGCTGGTCCTGCTGCACGGCTTCCCGACCTCCTCGGTCGCCTACCGCACGCTGATGGAGGACCTGGCCGACGAGTTCCACCTGGTCGCGCCGGACTACCCGGGCTTCGGCCTCAGCTCAGCGCCCGCCGCGCACGAGTGGGAGTACACCTTCGACCGCCTGGCCGACGTGGTGGACGCCCTGCTGGACGAGCTGGGCGTCACCCGTTACGCGGTCTACGTGCACGACTACGGCGCGCCGGTCGGGTTCCGGCTCGCGCTGCGCCACCCCGAACGGATCACCGGGATCGTCACGCAGAACGGCAACGCCTACGAGGAGGGGCTGACCCCGTTCTGGAAGCCGATCCGCGACTACTGGGCCGACCCCTCCAAGGAGAACGGCGACGCGCTGCGCGGCCTGCTCACCCGGGACGCGACGCACTGGCAGTACACGCACGGCGTCCCGGACGCCTCGCTGGTCGACCCCGCGCTGGAACTCCACGACCAGGCGCTGCTGGACCGGCCCGGCAACCAGGAGATCCAGCTCGCGCTGTTCCTCGACTACGGCACCAACCCGCCCCAGTACTCCCGCTGGCAGGAGTACCTGCGCGCCCACCGGCCGCCGCTGCTGGCGGTGTGGGGCCGCAACGACGAGATCTTCGGCCCGGACGGGGCGCGCGCGTTCGCCCGCGACCTCCCGGACGCCCGGATCCACCTGCTGGACGCCGGCCACTTCCCGCTCACCACCCGGCTGCGGCAGAGCGCGGGCCTGATCCGCGACTTCCTGCGCGGTCTGTCGGACTGAGCACCGCGATGACCGCCACCCTCCCCGAGGCCCCGCGCCCGCCCGCGCGGCCCGCCCTCCCCCTCGCCCTGTGGACCACCCTCGCCGCCACGGCCGGGCTTCTGCTGCTGGCCGGGGTGGGGGCGGCGACCGGGACGCCGCTGTTCGCGCTGCCGTTCGCGGCCAGCGCGGCGATCGTCGCGGTCGCCCCGGGCGCGCCGTTCGCGCAGCCGCGCAGCATCCTGCTGGGACACCTGGCGGCGGGCGCGCTCGCGCTGGCGCTGACCGCCGCCGCCGGCCCGTCGGTGTGGACCGCCGCCGTCGCCGCCGGACTGGCCACCGCCCCGATGCTGCTGCTCCGCGCCCCGCATCCCCCCGCGACCGCGACGGCCGCGTTCATCGGGATGACCGCGCCGGACCCGTGGTTCCTGGTGAGCCCGGTGCTGATCGCCGGCGTCCTCGTCGTGGCGGGCGGCGTGGCGCTGGGACGGCTGCTGCCGGGACGCCGCTATCCGACGTACTGGCGCTGAACGCGGAGAGGCCCGGCGGGCGTCCGCCCGCCGGGCCTCTCCCAGTTCTTCGATCAGCGGATGTCGACGTACATGACGCGGCCGTAGCAGCCCCAGTGGTTCGCGGTCTCGGCGAACCCGGACCGCCAGTCGCCGTCCCTGCTCGCCGTGACCGTCCTGCTGAAGCGGCCCCGGGAGTCGGTCGTGGTCGTCGCCACGGCCTTCCACTTCGTGGAGCCCTTGGCACGGAAGTAGATCGTCACCTTGGCGCCCTTGGCGGCGGGCTTCGGGCCGTTCACGTAGCGTTCGAGGCGGCCGGAGATGGTCAGCTTCCGCTTGTTCAGCGCCCGTTCGGCCCCCAGAAGCTGGGTCTTGTACTTGGCCACGACGCGGCGGGCCGGACTCAGCGCGGCCACGTGGGCGGCGTCGCCCGCGTAACGGAACCGCAGGTACCCGCTGGCGGTCACCGGAACGGTGATCTCGAACCGGCCCTCGCTGGTGGAGTAGAGCTCCCCGGGCACGTCCTTCCAGGTCTTCCCGTCGGTGGAGTGCTGGAGACGCACCACGGGACGGTGGACCGGCTGGGTGGTGCCGTCCTCCACGCGACGCTTGAGCACTCCCGTCACAGTGGTGGTCATCGACTGGTACCGGGGCTCGTATCCGAAGTCCAACCGCTCGAACACGGGCACGTACTTCAACGTCAGCGGGCTCGCGGGCAACATCCGGCGCGCGTCCGCGTAGTCGCCGTCCCGGTGCCGCGTCCCAACGCTCCACTGCCGGTCCCGCCCCGCGACCACCGTGATCGTGTACGTGCCGTCCCCGGCGGTGGTGGCGGTGCTCTCGGCGCCGGTGGTGACGCCGCGCGCGACGATCCCCCGGTCCGCGAGCGGCGTCCAGTTCCCGGCGCGGGTGCGGCGCTTGAGCGTTCCGGTGATCTTCACGGTCTGCCCGACGGTCGTCGGCGTGGGGCTGAACGCCGCGCTGACCTCGGTGGCCTGCCGCTGGAACGGCGCGGGGAGCACACCCCTGGCCCGTCCGTGACGGTCGTTGCCCGCGAAGGACGCGGTCGGCTGGAGCGCGTTCACGGTCACGAGGCGGGTCCGGAACCCCCCGTCCGGACCAGTGGTGATCGTGGTGCCGTTGACGTCGATCTCCAAGCCCCGCAGCGGGGCCCGGTCGGCGGCGGCGACCAGCCGCCCCGTGAACTCGGTCTCGGGAGCCTCGACGTCGGTCGTGGAGGGTGTGACCCTCAGGTCGACGAACTCGGCCTTCTCGCGCTTGCGGACGCTGGGAGCGGCCTTGAAGGACACCCTTCGCTCGTACCGGTCCCCCGCGTCGTTCCAGACGGTGAACCCCACCCAGTAGTCACCGGTCGGTGGGTCCACCGGCCGCGTCGCCTCCAGGGTGATCTCGTGGTGGTCCTGGAACCTGAGCCGCGACGTCTCGGTGAACGCGTCGACCGTGAAGGCCGGAGCGCTCTCTCCCGCACGGTGGTAGCGGGCCTCGACCCGCGCGACCGGCAGCGCGGTCCGGATGACGAGCCGGGGCTTCAGGGGACCGTCGAACAGTTCGTCCGGGGTCCCGTCGCTTCCCGAGAGCACGACCGGGGTGTAGTCGACGAACCCGACTCCGTCCCTGCCGACCCGGTCGCCGGAGGCGGTCACGGCCTCGGCGTCCAGCAGCGTGCGCCCGCGCGGCAGCCGGACGGTGCCCTCCGTCACCCAGGAGCCGTCGGTCGCGCTCCCCGAGGTCAGCTTCAGCTCGGCGCTGCCGTAGGGCTCGCTCTGCCCCTCCCTGCGGAGTTTCACTCTGACGGCCGTGACACCGCCCGGAGCGACGACGGCGACACCGACCCTGGCGTCGCCGGTGGCCTTGTCCGTGACGTTCCCGCCCGCGCTGGGGAAGGTCACGGTCTCGTCGGCGTGGGCGGGGGCGGCCAGCGCGCCCACCGCCAGCAACAGGGCGGCCAGGGCCGCCGTCAAGCGTCGTGTCACTTCACATCCACGTAGTCGTCGGCGCTGGTGGAACCGAGGTAGGAGGAGCCGCCCGCGTAGGCGGCGCGCCAGGTGCCGTCCCTGGACGCCTTGACCGCCTTGCGGAACGCGCCCTTGGCGTCGGTGGTCGTCGTGGTCACGGCCGTCCACTTCGTGGAGCCCTTGGCCCGGAAGTAGAGGGTGACCTTCGCGCCCTTACCGGCGGCCTTCCAGCCGTTGCCCAGGTCACGGACGACGTTCCCCTTGAGAGTGAGGGCACCGCCCTTGCGGACGGGCTCGGGGGTGGCGTTGAAGTCCCGGATCGCCGTGCGGTGACGCACGTCGATCCATTTGGCGGGGCTGACCGCTGCGTCGTCCGGAGTCTGGGACGAGGCGTTGCCGCTGGTGCCGCCCGCGTACCGGACCCGCCAGTACCCGTCCTGGGTGACCTTCGCCTGCATTCCGAAGCGGCCCTGCCCGTGGCTGACGCCGCTGGCCCGGGTGACCCACTTCTTGCCGTCGGTGGAGAACTGGAGGTCGACGAAGCCTCCGATGACCGCCGTGTTCTCACCGCTGCTCTTGGGGCGCGACACCCGGCCGGTGGCGGAGAGCGAAGCGCCCTGGGCGATCGGGCCGGGGCCGAGCGCCACACCCTCGATCACCGTGGGCTGGCGGACGGACCGGGAGGGCGCGGTGGCCGACGTGGCCTTGTACCAGTGGCCGGGGACGGGCTCGGGGTACACCGCCTCCCAGAAGCCGCTGGCCCTGATGGTGGTGTCCAGGCGGTACCGGCCGTCGGCGTCGGTGGTCACCTCGGCGACCAGGTCACGCTGCGGGCCGCCGCTCGGAACGCCGTGGTGGTTGTAGTAGAGGGCGACCGTCTCGCCGCCCAGGGGGACCATGGCGTCGTCGGTGGCACGCTGCCGCTTGAGCTGGCCGGACACCGTGATCTTGTCGCCGACGTGCTCGGCCGACCCGCTCCGCACGGTGATCGCCGTGGGAACACCGCGCACGGTGGCTTTCACCGTGGTCGACGGAGGGGCGTGAACGCCCGTACCCGTGGAGAGCACCTGGGCCGTCCCCTCCCGGTCCAGCCGGACGGTGAGGGAGAAACGGCCGTCGGTGTCCGTCGTCGTCATGAGGTCCGTGTCCCCGCCGGAGTAGATCCGCGCTCCGGCGACGGGGGGCTGGGAGCCGTCCGGGTGCACTCCGACCAGGCGGCCGGTGACGGTGACCTCCCGGCGGTCGGCGTCGATCCAGTCCCGGTCCTGCCGCACGTCGAGCATGCGTGCGCGGTACCGGACGTAAAGCTTGCCGGAGCGGCGTTCCTGCCGGTCGTCCCGGTCGTTCCAGGCGGTGACGGTGAGCTGGTAGTTGCCGGGCGGAGGGTTCAGGGTCCGGGCGGAGGAGTAGACGGAGAAGCCGCCGTCCTGCCGCACCGGGCGGACATCGTCGGCCGTGCCGACCAGCTCGTTGGTCCCGGCCCGGTACAGGCGCATCTCGACGCGCTTGATCGGACGGTCGTGGGTGATCGTGGCCGAGCCCCCGAACGGACCGACGACATAGCCACCCACCTGGCCGTCGGAGGCGGCCTGGACGACCGGGCCGCCGAGCACGAAACGGTCGGCGGGCACGTCGGCGTAGGCCGCCTCCCGCCGCGCGTCACTCTGTCCGGCACCGTCGGTGACCACCACGTCCACGACGGTGCGGCCGTCCTTCAGCCCCATGGTCCCCGGCGTGCCCCACTGGCCCTCGGTCCTGCTCCCCCCGAACAGCTCGGTCGCCTCGGCCGTCGCGTACGGAGCGTCCTCGCCGCGCAGCCGCAGGCCGACGGTGACCTTCGTGATCCCCGCGGGTGAGGCGGCCCGCACCAGAGGACGGACCTCGTTCTCGCCCGGTGTCCGGGCCAGGATCACTTCCAGGATCGCCGCGCCCGACCCAGCGCGGGAGACCCCTTGGAGCAGGGTGAGGGTGAGCAGCAGCGACCCCGCGGCCGCCAGGAGTTTGCGCACGTCGCCTCCGTTGTCGCACGAGCAACAGAGGAGACGCCCGGATGATCGTTCCGGGTTACGCCCGCCGAATCACGTTCCGGTCACGCGTGGCCGGAACGCACCGACGCCAGCCAGGCGGCGGCCTCGGTGAAGTCCTGGTCGTGGGTGCCCCGGCGGATCTCCGGGCGGACCCGGTCGGCGCGCGGGTAGGAGCCCACGAAGCGGACGTCAGCGCACACCCGGCGCAGGCCCATCAGCGCCTCGCCGACGCGGGCGTCGTCGACGTGGCCCTCCAGCTCGATCCAGAACAGGTACGAGCCGAGGCCCGCGCCGGTCGGGCGGGACTGGATCAGCGTCAGGTTGATGCCGCGCATGGAGAACTCGGTGAGGATCTCCAGCAGCGCGCCCGGGTGGTCCTCCCCGATGAACGCCACCACCGTCGTGCGGTCCATGCCGGTCGGGGGCGGGGGCGTGCCGGGGCGGCGCAGCGCGATGAAGCGGGTGACGGCGTCGGCGACGTCGTGGATGTCCTCGGCCAGCACCGACAGGCCGTACCGGGCCGCCGCGAACGAGCCCGCCAGCGCCGCGTCGTAGTGGCCGTCGGCGACGTGCTGGGCGGCCTCGGCGTTGGAGGTGGCGGCGCGCCACTCGGCGTGCGGGACGTTCTCGGCCAGCCAGCGGCGGCACTGCGGCTGGGCGTGCGGGTGGGAGGCGACGGTCTTGATGTCGCCGAGGTCCGTGCCGGGCCGCACCAGCAGGGCGAACGAGACCGGCAGGTGCGCCTCGCCGACGATCTGGAGGGGCTCGCCGGTGGCCAGCTCGTCCAGGGTGGTGGGGACCGAGCCCTCCACGGAGTTCTCCAGCGCCACGACCGCCAGGTCCACCTCGGCGCGGCGCAGCGCGTCCAGCGCGGCCGGGACGGTGGCGTAGGGCAGGTGCTCGGCCTCGTCGGCGCCCGGGAACGAGCGCATGGCGGCTTCGGTGAAGGTGCCCTGCGGACCGAGATAGGCGTAACGCTGCGGCATGTTCGGCTTCACTCCTTCGCCCCCGCAAGGAGCGCACGGTGTCGGGCCCTGAGCGACGGGGCCGCCCCAGAGGGACACGAGTTTACGCGGTCGGCGAAGGAGGCGGTCAGGGCGTGGCGGTCAGGACTTGGCCGAGGGCGCGTGGCCGTTGCCGCCGAAGTCCGGGAGCGGGTCGTCCATGGAGACCACCGGGCCCTTGCCGAGCCGCGCGGCGCGCAGCGCCTGGCTCTCCTCGGGGGACAGCATCTCCCTGGCGTGCCCGTCCTGGACGACCTTGGCGTAGGTCCGGGTCTCGGTGCGCCCGTTGATGGAGGAGACGATCACTCCGTCGCCCGCGGAGTTCAGCAGCGCGAGCGAGAACGACCGGTGCCCCGACATCTCCTTGAGCGCGTCGTAGTGCACGATGGCGAGGTCCCGGAGCGCCTGGTTGTCCACGGGGCCGCCGGCGGCCTGAAGCTGCCGCCGAAGCATCTCGGCGCACTCCTCGACGATCTGGTTCACCCTGTTGTGGGCCACCACGGCGATGGACAGTCCGGCCACCCCGGCGACCAAGCCCGCTATGGCCACCGCGATGAGCATCACGGGGCGAGCGTACCCACCTCCGCCCCGCCGAGAGAAGTTTCCTCATGATCGACTTTGCGGCGCACCCGGTTCACCAGCCAGATCCCCAACACCAAGATCATCATCACGGCGATCAGGCCGAACGCGTCGCGCAGCAGTTGCCCCAGAAAGCGCCAGATCAGGACGGGTGCCTCCCGCGCCGGGGTGACGCCCCACCAGGGCAGCGGGAACAGGAACGCGACCCACACGACCCCCCCGACCAGGCATCTTCGCGCGTCCCGCCCATCACCCACCAAAGCGCCGATCACCGCGATCATCCAGACGAGATGGTGGATCCAGCCCACCGGGGACAGCAGCACCGACAGCAGGCCGGTGATCGCGACGCCCGCCAGCAGCAGGTCGCGGGCGGGCGTCCCGGCGGCCGGGTCGGCGGCGCGCGTCAGGTCGGTGCCGCCGAACGGGGCGGTGACGCGCGCGGCGGCGGTGTCGCCGAGCCGGGTCGCCCGCCGCGCGAACCGGAACCCCACGAACGCCACCACCAGGCTCAACGCCAGCCACACCAGCGTCCGGAGCGGCCCCTCGGGCAGGGCGCGGGCCACCATGCCGTTGAGGGCCTGGTTGGTGGTGCCGTCGACGGCGCCGGTCCGCTCGCCGCCCTCCAGCAGCGCCCCGAACCAGTAGTCCGCCGAGTCGTGCGGCAGCAGCGCGAACGCCGCCAGCGACGCCGCGGCGGCGGTCAGCACGGCGTTGGCCAGCGCGTCGCGCCGCCCGGTGAGCAGGAAGTAGACGAGGAACACCCCCGGCACCAGCTTGATCGCCACGGCGAGGCCGACGAGCGCCCCGCGCGGCCAGTACGCGGTGCGCGCCAGGCAGTCGGCCAGGCACAACGCCATCAGCAGGAACCCGACCTGCCCGAACCGGATCTGGTCGAACGACGACCACACGTACGCCATCGCCCCGAACAGCGCGCCCATCGTGACGGGCGCCCACCGCCCGGTGCGGCGGATCAGGTCGCGGAAGCAGAACCACACCACGACCGCCAGCCCGGTGTAGGACACGGCGATCCAGGCGATCTGCGCGTGCCACCACCTCATCAGCGTGAACGGCACCGCCAGCACCGCCGCGAACGGCGGGTAGGTGAACGGCAGCAGCTGCGGCGGCGGCGTGACCACCTCGTACAGGGGCGCGCCGCGCAGGATCGCCCGCCCGCCGTCCCGGTAGACCTCCAGGTCCACCATCCGCTGGTCGGGCGGGTTGGTCAGCCACTTGGTGACGATCGGGGACACCGCGAGCGCGGCGACGGCGACGCCGAGCAGCACGATGAGCAGCTCGGGCCGTGTCCGCCGGCCCCGGTCCGCCGGGGCGCCGCCCGCCGCCCGCTTGCCTGCACGCATGTCCCCATCCTGGCGTAAGCCGCCCACTAACCTGGTCGCATGGCACAGCGGGGGGCGAAGACCGGCACACTCTGGGCACTGGTCCTGGCGATCGTCCTGGTCCCCCTGGCGGCCCTCGCCGGCGCGGGCGACGCCCGCGCGGCGGCCGGGAGCGCGCCGGGCCCCGGCCGCGTCGTGATCGTCGGGGTGCCGGGCCTGAAGTGGAGCGACGTCACCGAACGCGGCGCCCCCACGCTGTGGCGGCTGACCGGGCAGGGCGCGGTCGGCGGGCTGAGCGTGCGCACGCCGCTGGCCTACACGTGCCCGACCGACGGCTGGCTGACGCTGTCGGCCGGGCAGCGGTCCCGGCTGGCGCACGGCGACTGCGCGCTGCCCGCCGCGCCGCAGGTCACCCCGGACGGCGGCGCGGTCGCGCCCGGCTGGGAGACGATCGGGAAGGACAACGCCGGCGGCTCCTACCACGCGCGGATCGGGCTGCTCGGGCAGGCCGCGGCGGACGCGCGGCAGTGCGCGTTCGCGGTCGGGCCGGGCGCGGTGTTCGGGCTGGCCGACGCGAACGGGCGGGTCGCCCGGTACGCCGAGTCGCCCGACCGGGTCGCGCCCGCCGACTGGGCGCGCTGCCCGCTGACCGCCGTGGACGTCGACGACGTGTTCCGCGCCTACGTGAAGGCCGGAACGGACGCGAAGGGGCGGCCCGTCCCGGTGAGCGACCGGGAGCGCGCCGCCGCCGTGGCCGCCGCCGACCGCCGGGTCGGGCAGGTCGTCGCGGCGCTGCCCGCCGGGACGACGCTGCTGGTCGCGGGCCTGTCGGACACCACCGCCCGGTCCCACCTGCGGGTCGCGCTGGCCACCGGGCCGGGGTTTCCGTCCGGGTTCCTGACCTCCACCGCCACGCGGCAGCCGGGCCTGGTCACGCTGACGGACCTGACGGTGACGGCGATGCGGGTCACCGGGCTGGCCGGGCCGGACGGCGCGGTCGGGTCGCCGTGGACGGCGGAGCCGACGAGGGGCCCGGCCTCCTACAAGCGGGAGGCGCTCGTCGACGAGGACGTGGCCGCGCAGGTGGTCCGCAGGGCGCAGGGCTCGTACTTCTGGGTGCTCGGGGCCGCGCAGATCGCCGTCTACCTGGTGGCCGCGCTGCTGCTGCGCCGCCGCCCCGAGCCGGGGACGCGGCGGCGGGTGCTGGGGGTGACGCGGGTCGTGGCGCTGATGGCGGGGGCCACGCCGGTCGCGTCGTTCCTGGCCGGGCTGGTGCCGTGGTGGCAGGCCCCGCAGCCGACGCCGGTGCTGGTCGTGTCGGTGCTGGCGTTCGGCGCGCTGGTCGCGGGGATCGCGCTGGCCGGGCCGTGGCGGCGGACGGTCCTCGGGCCCGGCCTGGTCGTGGCCGGGGTGACGGCGGTCGTGCTGGCCGCCGACGTGATGCTCGGCTCCACCCTGCAACTGAACTCCCTGATGGGGTACACGGCGGTGGTCGCGGGCCGGTTCTACGGGTTCGGGAACCAGGCGTTCTCGCTGTTCGCGACGGCGTCGGTGCTGACGGCGGCGTGGCTGGCGGCCCGCCCGCTGCGCGCGGGGCGCCCGATGGCGGCGGCGGGCGTCGTCGCGGCCGTCGGGGTGGTCGCGGTGGCCGTGGACGGACTGCCGATGTGGGGCAGCGACTTCGGCGGCGTGCTGGCGATGGTCCCGGTGTTCGCGCTGGTCGGGCTGATGGTGGCCGGGCGGCGCGTGTCGTGGTGGAAGCTCGGGCTGTTCTGCCTGGCCGGGGCCGTGGTGGTGCTGTTCATCTCGTTCCTGAACGCGCGCAGCGCCCACCCCACGCACCTCGGCCGGTTCTGGCAGCAGATCGAGAGCGGCGACGCCTGGGGCGTGGTGGTCCGCAAGTTCCACGCGATGGTCGGCGCGCTGGGGCTGCTGCCGGTCGCGGCCGTGCTGGCGCTGGTCGTGGTCGCCGTGTACTTCGTGCTGGCCGATCCGGCGCGGCGGCGGGCCGGGTGGCTGGCCCGGCTCTACGCGGCCGCGCCGACGACGCGGCCCGCGCTGCTGGGGGCGCTGACGACCGGCGTGATCGGGACGCTGGTCAACGACTCCGGCCTCGTGATCCTGTCGGTGGCGTTCTGCCTGGCCGCGCCGCTCACCCTCGCGGCGCTGCTGCGGACGCTGGAGGAGCGGCCCGGCGACGTTCCGCCAGACACCAGCGCACCAGGTACACCAGCACCCCGGTCAGCAGCACGGGAACGATGACCGACCGCACCACCGACGGCAGGAACCAGCGCAGCGCCTCCGGCAGGTCGACCAGCTTCGGGTCGCGGGCGGGCAGGTAGGCCAGGCTGAACACGGCCGTGCGCACCAGCATGATCTGGTCCATGCGGGAGGCGGGCAGCAGCGCCAGCACCGCCCAGCCGAACCCGTCGTACCAGGGCAGCTCGTAGGGCGCGGCGAACAGCCAGGCCAGCACCAGGGCGGCGGCGACGCGGCGGCCCTCCTGGCGTTCCCGCCCGGCGGCGTCGCCCAGCGGGTCGCGGGGCAGGGCGTGGTAGAGCAGCCAGACCAGCGCCAGCATCAGAGCCACCCAGCCGACCTTGATGACGGCGCGGTTGTGGAGCAGGCTGTCCAGCAGGTGCCAGGGCGTCGCCAGCGACACCATGTTCGAGGCGTCGCGGAGCTGGTCGAAGGCGTGCGGCCCGGCGGGCAGGAACGTCGCGGCGGCGACCGCCCCGGCGGCGGCGAACAGCGCGGCCGGCAGCGGCCACCGCCGCGCGCGCAGCAGGCACCAGGCGGGACCGCCGCCGACCAGCGCGGCGGGCAGCTTGATCGCCGCCGCGGCCCCGACGAGCGCCCCGGCCAGCAGCGTCCGGCCGGGGCCCGCGCGGAACGCCGCCAGCGCCGCGACCATCGGGGCGACGGCCTGGACGTCGTTGTGCGCGCCCGCCATCAGGTGGAACAGCATCAGCGGGTTGCAGGTCCACAGCAGGGCTGCGCGGAGCCGGGCGGTCTCGTCGCGGGCGGTGCGGTGCAGCACCAGCGCGGCGATCGCGAACGCGGCCAGGTTCAGCAGCGACAGCACGAACACCGTCACCTTCACCGAGTCGCCGCCGACCCGGGACGCCAGCGCCTGCCCCGCCGTGGCGATCGGCCCGTAGACCGAGGGGGTGTCCTGCCACTCCTGCACGGCGTTGATCACGGGGTCGTGCGGCAGGTCGGAGGCGCGGGTGGCGTAGGGGTCGTGCCCGGTGGCGGCCATGCGGCCGTAGGCGGCGTAGTTGAGGTGGTCGGTGGACCCGACCGGCGGCAGGAACGCGAACGCCGCCGCCACCAGCAGCCCGGCCCCCACCAGCCGCGACGCCGGAACGCGCCAGCCCCGCCGCAGGGCGGTCAGGCACAGGGCGAGGCCCGCCGCCCCCGCCGCGACGCCCAGCACGACGATGACGACCAGCAGGGTCCCGGGCGGGCGGACGTTCAGGGAGAACGGCGGCGCGCCCGCCGCGCCGGGGAGTTCGGGCACGAACGCCGACGGCCCGAGAACCGCCGTGAGCAGGAACAGCCCCAGGGCGGCGCCGATCGCGGCCAGGCCGCGCGTCCCCGTCCGCCCGGGGGTCACCGGCGTCCGGTGAGGCGGGACAGCCGCCCGGCGACGGCGGGGTCGCGGACGGCGAGGGCGCGGGCCACGTCCCGGAACTGGCGGGCGCGGTGGACCTGGGCGTGCCAGTCGGTGCCGGTCGCGCGGTGGGCGAGGGGGACCTCGACCTCACGGACGCGGAAGCCCTGGCGCAGCAGGTCGATGGTCAGGCCGGTCTCCACGCCGAACCCGGCGGCCAGCGGCAGGGCCGCCTCGAACGCGGCGCGGGTCAGGCAGCGCTGGCCGTTGAGCGGCTGCGTGGCGGCCCAGCCGGTGGCGCGCCGGATGCCGTCGCGCGACAGGCGGACGACGAAGCCGTGCCCGCCGAGCTTCACGGTGGTCGAGAACACGGCGATGGTCATGTCGGCCTCGCCGTCGCGGACGGGCGCGACCAGCGGCGCGGCCTCGCGGGCGGTCTCGGCCAGGTCGGCGTCCAGGAACAGCAGGTGGCGGGGGATGTCGCGGCCCTCGTCCAGCAGCCGCACGGCCTCGGCGCCGGTCTCCATCGCCGCGCCCTTGCCCCGGTTGCGGGCGTGCCGGACGACCTTCGCCCCGGCCTCGCCGGCGACCCGCGCCGTGCCGTCGGAGGAGCCGTCGTCGACCACCACGACCAGGTCGGCGCCGGGCAGTTCCAGGGCGGCCTTGACGGTGGCCGCGATCCGGTCGGCCTCGTCCTTCGCCGGGATGATCACCGCTACTTCCTGCATAGGGGCGATCGTAGTGGGGACGGCGGCGCCGCACCGGCAACCCGGCCCGGACGGCACGACGGCCCGCGGGGGTCACCCCCCGCGGGCCGCGGAACGTGCGCGGACGGGTCCTTTCCGGCGCCGTCAGCCCGCGTGGGGCGCGGGCACCGCGTCGACCACGGTGAACACCGAGTCGAGGCCGGTCACCTGGAGGATCCGCCGGACGGCCGGGCGCGGCGCGGCCAGCTCCAGCGAGCCGCCCCGTTCCTTGAGCCGCTTCATCGCCGACAGCAGGACGTTCATGCCGGTCGAATCGCAGAACTCCACGCCGCTGAGGTCGACCACGATGCGATCCACCTCCTCGCGCAGCAGAACGGCCAGCGCGTTCTGCAGCCGCGGCGCGGTGTACAGGTCCAGTTCGCCGGTCGCTGTGACGACGGCGTGACCTCCCTGAGATGAAGTCGAGACGTTTAGCTCCACGAGCGGCACACTATCGGGCGAACGCCGTGGGAGCCAGACAGTTCGCGAAGACCCGTGTCGTGGGGGCGTCACCGCAGTACACCGGTATGACCGTTACATCCCGTCATCACGCGGGCACTTCGTCCAGACACCTCCCGGAACGTTCCCGGCGGGTGGCCGTCTCCGGTCCGCGGACTGCACGATTCCCCCCTCGTGGCGCCGCCGATTGGGGGACGCTGGACGGGTGCGACGAGAACCGGACGGCCGCGCCGCGCCGTCCGCGGCGGTCATGCATGGGGGGATGCACCGCAGATGAAGGACGAACCTTACGGTCCCGACCCACGGGAGCTCCGGCTGCGCGACCGACTGGAGTCCATCCGGGCCCGCGCCGAGAAGTCCAACTCCTGGCGCACCTCCACCCAGTACCTGTCCCGCCTGGTGAACCGCTCCGGCTTCGTGCCCATCCGCGCCCGGCTGGCCCGCGAGGACCTGACGTTCCTGGCGGGCGCGCGCGACGACGTGCTCGCGTTCGCCGAACTGAGCCTGCGGCTGCTGGACCTGCACCGCCCCCAGGACGCGGGGGGCATCACCAGCGACCCCGACAGCCCGATCCGCCGCTGCCGCGCCTGCATGTGGCGCTGGCCCTGCCCGACGTTCCGCACCATCGACGAGACCGTCGACCGCTGACCCACCCGCGGGGCGGGCCCTCCCGCGTCGGGAAGGGCCCGCCCCGCGGGCGAACGGCCGTCAGTCGCCCAGGATCAGGCCGTACTGGGCGACCTTGCCGCCCACGCCGAACGTGTTCGGGGCCCAGGACGCACCGGAGACCGCACCGGAGCTCGTGCGGAAACCGTACGACCTGCCCTTGGAGCCGAACAGCGCCCCCTCGGTGCCGTTCTCACCGGACGAGCCCACCACCAGGTCGGCGTGTCCGTCCTTCGTGTGGTCCAGGAGGGTCACGCCGGAACCGAACCGGTCGTTCTTCTCCGAGCCGCCCGGAACGCCCGACGTGCTCTGCGAGATCCACTCCGCACCGTGGGAGCCCAGGCCCTTGGCCGAGCCGAACAGCACGAACACGCCGCCCGCGGCGGGCTGGCCGCTGACCTTGTAGCCCGGAACGCCGATGGCGAGGTCGGCCCTGCCGTCCCTGGTGACGTCCCCGGCCGCCAGGTCGGCGCCGAAGCCGTTCCCGGCGGCGCCGGCGCCGGGCAGCTTCAGCTTCTCGATGCTGAGGACGGTCTTCGCGTCGGCGGTGATGCCCGCCGCCGAGCCCTTGTAGACGGTGACCTGGCCGCCGGTGTGACCGGTGTCGCCGGACTGGCCGAGCGCGACGTCGGCGTACCGGTCGCCGTCGAAGTCGCCGACCACGGGACGGCCGGTCTCGGCGTTGACCGTCGCCTTCGGAACCAGGGAGTGGGCGCCGTCCGGCTCCCACACGACGATCGCCTCGCGCTGGACCGGGTCGGTCGCCGCCGGGTTCTTCCAGGTCAACACGACGTTGGCGTGCTTCGACCCGGTGACGTGGCCCTGGGAGACCAGGACGGTCATGGGCGTGGCGGCCGCGGCCCGCGCGTTCCGTCGCGGGCCCGGCGCGGTCATGCGGTGCGGCGTGAACGGCCGGGTGCGGGACACCCGGGCGCCGGTGCCCGGCTCGAACGACAGCCAGCCCCAGAAGCTCGCGCCGCTGTAGGCGAGGTCCGGGTTGCCGCCGCCGTTGAAGTCGCCCGCGGTCATGGAGAGCCCGGCGCGGCCGCCGGAGGGCTGGCCGGGCTCGAACGCCCCGGTCCACGCGTTGGTGTTCAGGCCGGACCTCGTGCCCCAGAAAATGGTGAGGCCGCCGGCGTTGGCCAGGCTGCCCGAGTCCTCGTCGGGAGCGCTGACGGCGAGGTCGGCGTAGCCGTCGCGGTCGAAGTCGGCCGAGGCGACGGCGTGACCGAAGTGGTCGCCGGTCTCGGCGGCCCCGGCGACGCCCCTGGTGTCCTGCGAGAGGATCTGCCGCTTGGACTTGTTCAGGCCCGAGGACGCGCCGTAGACGACCGTGACGAACCCGGCCTGCTTCTTGCTTCCGACGGTGCCGTTCGGGCTGCCGACCGCCAGGTCGCGGTAGCCGTCGCCGTTGAAGTCGTACGGCTTGGCCGGGGTGGCGGCGCCGGCGGCGGGGGCCAGGGCGGCGAGGCCGAGACCGCTCAGGACGGCGGCCGTGGAGAGTGCGGCGGCACGCGGGAACAGACGCTTGCGCAAAGGGGGAAACCTCCAGGTGGGCGCGCGTTTCACGCGCGCGTCACCTGAGAGACGCGTGTGCCGGAGGAAGCGTTTACCCGGATATTGAAATTTTGTGCAATTGGCCGGGGTCAGTGGCCGAGGAGGGTGCCGAGGCGGGGGGTTCGGTTGCGGAGGCCCAGGGTCGCCGGGGTCAGCGTCGCCGCCGTTTTCGGGGTCAGGCCGGTGGTGCCGCCCCGGACCAGCGTGACGCTGCCCTCGCCCTCGTCGGGGGCGCCGATCGTCAGGTCCGCGTGGCCGTCCCGGGTGTGGTCCAGCAGGGAGACCTGCCGGGCGAAGTGCTCGTACGGCCGTGCCGTGCCGGGGACGCCGCCGGTGTTCTGGGTGAGGGCCTGCGCGCCGTTCCCGGTCAGGCCGCGCGGGGAGCCGAGCAGCAGGTAGGCGCGGCCGGTGTCGAACGTGCGGCCGATGTCCGCCTTGGGCGCGCCGACCGCCAGGTCCGCGCGGCCGTCGCCGTTGACGTCGCCGGCGGCCAGGGAGTCGCCGAACAGGTCCTCGTTGACGCCGGTGCCGGGAACGCCGGGAGTGCGCTGGTCCAGCGGGTAGGACCCGGCCAGGCCGAGCCGGCCGCCCCGGTGGACGGTCACCCGGCCGCCCGCCGAGGGGTGGTCGTCGGTGTCGCCGACCGCGATGTCCGCGCGGCGGTCGCCGTCGAAGTCGCCGACCGCGAGGGCGTGGACCGTGGTGTACACGGTCCGGCCCCGGGTGAAGCCGCCGGAGGACGTCCCGTGGAAGACCGAGAAGCCGCGCCGGTGGCCCACCTCGGGGTCATCGTCGTCGTACCAGGCGTAGACGACGTCGCCGCGCCCGTCGCCGTCGACGTCGCCGGAGGCCACCCAGGAGCGGTCCACGTCGCCCGCGCTCCGGGAGCCGACGGCGGGGGTGCCCGACGCGCGGGTCCCGCCGAAGTACAGCCAGGTGTAGGTGCTGGTGCCGGGGATCGTCACGAACACCTCGGGCGATCCGTCGCCCTGGATGTCGCCGGTGGCCAGGGACTCGCCGAACCGGTGCCGGGCGCCGGGGGTCCCGGCCTCGGTGTGGGCGGTGGCGCGGGTCAGCCCGTCGCGGGAGCCCCACAGGATCGTGACGCCGCCCGCGTCGGCGTGGCGGCCGCCGTCCTCGCCGGGCACGCCGACGGCGAGGTCGGCGTAGCCGTCGCGGTCGAGGTCGGCGGAGGCCAGGGCGGAGCCGAAGCGGTCGCCGGGCTCGGCCGCGCCGGGCACCCAGCCGTCGGCCTGGCTGACGACCTTGCGGCGGCGGGTGTCCAGGCCGCCGCGGGAGCCGGGGACGACGGTGACGAAACCCGCGCCGCGCTTGCCGCCCGCGACGCCGCCGGGGCTGCCCACGACCAGGTCGCGGTGGCCGTCGCCGTCGAAGTCGTAGGGGGCGGCGACGCCGCGCGCGGCGGCGGGGACGGCGGTCCCCACCAGCCCGCAGCCGAGCACGGCACTGAGCGCCAGGGCGCCCGCGACCCGCGTACGCACGGTCCACCTCCAGAGTCTTATGAACATCCAGTCCAATGAGCCAGGCGGAACGTTACCCTGCGCAAGCAGTTGCTTATGGTTCGTGACGCGCGCCACAGCGGCCCGCTTCCGGGGAAGGTAATGGCTGGTCAAAGGCTTGGCCGCACCTCGCGCGGGACGGCCCACCTCCTCGGCGCGGCCCCGAGGATGAGGCAGATCACGCCTGAGGCGCTGGTCACAGCGCCCCGCGGTGATCGACTAGGCGACTTGTCGGTTTGTCGACATTTCTAGGCCGACAGCGGCAGCCGGACGGTGAACCGGCAGCCCGGTCCCGCGTTGGCGACCTCGACCGCGCCCCGGTGCGCCTCCACGATCCCCCGGGTGATCGCCAGGCCCAGCCCCGCGCCGCCGCCGGGCGTGCGGGCCGTCTCGCCCCGGAACGCCACGTCGAACACGCGCGGCAGGTCGGGCTCGGGGATGCCGCCGCAGGCGTCGGCCACGGTCACCCGCGCCTCGCCGTCGACGACCTCGCCGCTGACCTCGATCGCGCCGTCGCTGGGGGTGTGCCGGATCGCGTTGACGACGAGGTTGCGCAGGGCGCGGCCCAGCTCGTTCGCGTCCACCTCCAGCGGAACGCCCGCGTGGACGCCGCCGCTCAGCCGGATCCCCTTGGCGCGGGCGAGCGGCTCGGTGCCCGCCACGGCCTCGGCGACCAGGTCGGCCAGCCCGACGCGGCGGCGCGACAGGCGCAGCGCGCCCGCGTGGATGCGCGCCAGCTCGAACAGGTCGTCCACCATCTCCGCCAGGCGGTCGGTCTCGACGCGCATGCGCCCGTGGTAGCGGCGGACCGTCTCGGCGTCGGTCACCACCTCGTCCTCCAGCGCCTCGGCCATCGCGCGCAGGCCCGCCAGCGGGGTGCGCAGGTCGTGGCTGACCCAGGCGACCAGCTCGCGGCGGCTGGCCTCCAGGGCCTGCTCGCGCCGGTGGGCGGCCTCCAGGCGGGCGTGGGCGGCCTCCAGCTCGCGGGACAGCTCGGCCAGCTCGGCGGGCAGGTCCACGGCGGGCGGCCGGAACGGGTCGGCGCGCACCGCGTCCGACAGCGCCCGGTTCGCGGCGACCAGCCGGCGGCCCAGCAGCGCCGACACCACCAGCGCCACCAGGCCCGACGCGGTGACCACCGACAGCGTCACCGCCAGATCGTGCTCGTTGACCAGCATCATCAGCGCGATCACGACGATGCCGGAGACCGTCGCCAGCACCGTCGCCACGCCGACCACCAGCGACTGCGTGGCCACCGACCGGCGGCGCAGCCGGTGCAGCAGCCCCAGCGCCAGCATCGCGACCGTGAACGCCGCCACCGCCGCGTACCAGGCGACCCACAGCAGCTCGTCGAACGCGAGCATCACGCGTCCCCCGCGGGCTCGTAGCGGTAGCCGACGCCCCACACGGTGACGATGCGGCGCGGCGCGGCCGGGTCGTCCTCGATCTTCTCCCGCAGCCGCCGCACGTGCACGGTGACCGTGGAGGAGTCGCCGAACGACCACCCCCACACCCGGTCCAGCAGCTGGTCGCGGGTGAACGCCTGCTGCGGGTTGCGCAGCAGGAACGCCAGCAGGTCGAACTCGCGGGCGGTCAGCGTCAGGCGGCGTCCGGCGCGTTCGGCCTCGTGCGCGACGACGTCCACGACCAGGTCCCCGTCGCGCAGCGGCCCGCCGACGCCCGGCACGACCGCGCCGCGCGCCCGCCGCAGCACCGAGCGGACCCGCAACGCCAGCTCGCGCGGGCTGAACGGCTTGGTCACGTAGTCGTCGGCGCCGCTCTCCAGCCCGACGAGCCGGTCGTTCTCGTCACCGAGCGCCGTCAGCATCACGATCGGCACGGCGGAGGTCGCGCGCAGCCTCCGGCAGACCTCTAGCCCGCTCATGCCGGGCAGCATCAGGTCGAGCACGACCAGGTCGGGCGGCCGGTCCGCCGCCCGCCGCAGCGCCCGCGCGCCGTCGGCGACGCACTCGACCTCGTGCCCGTCCCGTTCCAGGTAGCGGGCGACGACCTCGGCCACGGTCGGGTCGTCGTCCACGACCAGGACCCGCCCGGCGCTCATGACGCGTTCCTCACGAGCTCACGCTACGCGCCGGAACGCCCGAACCGGCAGGCACGTCACCACCTCGTAAGAAGTGAGCGATCCACCCCACTCTTCGCGATCATCGCTTCGATGGGCGGATGTCCGCCCCCTTCCCGCCCCCGAAGACTCAGGGTCGGTGACCCCCGGAAGTCGGGGTCGGGTCGTCCTCCAGGGTGATGACGCCCCCGTCCGGCGCCGCATACGTTGGGGCACATGGGTCGGACAATCCTGACAATCATCGGTGTCATCCTCGCCATCTGGCTCGCCTTCACGGCGCTGGGATGGCTCTTCTCGATGCTGAAGTTCTTCTTCTTCATCGGGATCATCGCCGTCGTCGTCTACCTGGTGGTCACGGTGCTGGCCAAGAGCAAGAAGCGCGTCTGACGCCGGAGGGGCCCCGCCGCCGGGGCCCCTCCCGTCAGCGCCGACCGGTGGCGCGGGGCAGCAGGAACGCCGCCACCGGCACCCCGGCCAGGGTGACCAGGCCCGCCGCCAGGAACGCCGCGTGCAGCCCGGCCAGGCCGCCCCGCGCCCCGGCGAACGCGGCCAGCGCCGCCACGCCCACGGACCCGACGAACTGCGGCGTCTGCGCCAGGCTTCCGGCGACGCCCCGCTCGTCGTCGCGCAGGCCGGAGGTCAGCGCGGTGGTGAACGCCACCACCGCCAGCACGTGCCCGAATCCCAGCGCCGCCGAGGTCCCCAGCAGCAGCGGCAGGTTCCCGTGCGCCGGGAGCAGCGCCATCGCCGCCGTGCCCGCCGCCTGCGTGAGCAGGCCGACGACCAGCACGAACGCCGCGCCGCGCGCGGTGACCAGACGGCCCGCCGCGCCCCCGGCGGCCAGCGCGGCGACGCCCTCGGCCAGCAGGCCGAAACCGGTCCGTAGCGGCGACCAGCCCAGCACCTCCTGGAGGTACAGGCTGAGCAGCAACGTCGCGCCGCCGCACATCCCGAACGTCACCAGCCCGAGCAGCAGGCTCCACTTCACGGTGGGCCGGGCCAGCAGCGGAAGCGGGATCAGCGGCGCGGGGTGCCGGGCCTCGACCAGCAGGAACGCGCCCAGCGCCACCGCCGCGACCGCCGCCCAGCCCGCGTGCGCGCCGGTCGAGACCGCGTAGACCAGGGCGAACAGGCCGCCGCCGGCCAGCACCGCGCCGGGCACGTCCAGCCGGGTCGCGGTCCGGTCGCCGTCGCGCGGCAGCAGCGCCGCGCCCGCCAGCGCGGCGGCCCCGATGAGCACCAGCGGCAACATGGTCCAGCGCCAGTTCAGGCCGGTGGTGACGGCGCCGCCGCCGATCGTCCCGGTGACGAAGCCGAGGGACAGGACCGCGCCGTTCACGCCCAGCGCGCGGGTGCGGCGCGGGCCCTCGGGGAACACGGCGGTCAGCAGCGCGATGGCGGTCGCGCCGATCGCCGCCGCCGCGACGCCCTGGGCGACCCGGGCGGCGACCAGCGTCGCCGGGGAGACGGCCAGCGCGGCCGCCAGCGACGCCGCCGTGAACGCCACCACCCCGCAGGTGAACAGCCGGCGCCGCCCCACCAGGTCCGACAGCCGCCCGCACAGCGGCAGCAGCGCCGCCGTCGGCAGCACGCACGCGGTCGCCACCCACTGCAGGGCGCCCGGCGAGGAGAAGCCCAGGTCACGGCCGATGCTCGGCAGCGCGACGGTGACGATCGAGTAGTCCAGCCCCGTCAGGAACGTCGCGCCGCACAACGTCAGGAGAACCAGCAGGTCACGCGCGCCGAGCCGGTCCGCCGGCGGCGCGTGGGAAGTCGTCGTGCTCATGGCCGACAGCCTGCGGCCGGCCGCCGGACCCACCCAGCCCCCTGCCGTGGATGGTTCCGCGGAGGCCACCCCTGGCAGGTGCAGGCTCGGCCCCCGGCCGATGGGCCATGCTGGAGGGCATGGAGCGAAGCGCTGAACTGGGCGAGTTCCTGCGGACCCGGCGGGCCCGGCTGACCCCGGCCGAGGTGGGGCTGGCCGACTTCGGCGGGCGCCGCCGGGTCCCGGGCCTGCGCCGCGAGGAGCTGGCGCAGCTCGCCGGGGTCAGCGCCGGGTACTACACGCGGCTGGAGCAGGGGCACAGCCCGAACGCCTCCGACGCCGTCCTCGACGCCATCGCCCGCGTGCTGCGGCTGGACCCCGACGAGCGCGCCCACCTGTACGCGCTGGCCCGCCCGGCCAGGCCCGCGGCGCGCCGCCGCCCCCGGCCGGAACGCCTGCGGCCCGCGCTGCGCGCGATGCTGACGGCCGTCGGCGACGTCCCCGCGCTGGTCGTCGGGCGGAGCGCCGACGTGCTCGCCTGGAACCGCATGGCCCACGCGCTGCTGGCCGCCCACCTGGACTTCGACGCCCCCGACCGGCCGGGGGACCGCCCCAACATCGCCCGCCTGGTGTTCCTGGACGCCCACACCCGCGAGCTGTACGCCGACTGGCGCGCCAAGGCCCGCGACACGGTCGCGGACCTGCGGCGCGCGGCGGCCCGGTACCCCGACGACCGGGAGCTGGCCGCGCTGGTCGGGGAGCTGACGATGAAGAGCCGGGACTTCGCGGCGCTGTGGTCGGCGCATCCGGTGCGGGCCTGCGCTCACTACGTGCGCGAGCTGCGCCACCCGACGGTCGGGCCGCTCACTTTGATCAACGAGACGCTGGAGCTGCCCGACGACGACCGGCAGCGGCTCGCACTGTTCTACGCCGAACCCGGCACTCCGGACGAAACCGGCCTGCGGCTGCTCGCCGACCTCACCGGTGACCGGAACTGATCGCGCGTTCCCCTTGCCCGGGTGCGCCCGGCACCGCATGATGCCCAGACAACCAGGTGGCTTCGGCGAAAGGGGCCGTCCGTGCCGGGCTTGTCCGACATCCTGCGCGAGAGAGCACGCCAGCATCCCGACCGCGTCGCCTTCCACGCGGGCGACGTCTCCGTCACCTACCGCGAGTTCGACGAACGCGTGGACCGCGCCGCGGCGGCGCTCGCGGCGGCCGGCGTCGGCCGCGGCGACCGGGTCGCGGTACTCGACAAGAACTCCCTGGAGTACGCCGAGCTGCTGTTCGGCGCGCCCCGGATCGGGGCCGTCCAGGTCCCCATCAACTACCGGCTGGCCCCCGACGAGGTGGCCTACATCGTCAACAACGCCCGGGCCAGGGTGCTGGTGGCGGGGCCGGAGTTCGTCCCGGTCCTCGACGCGATCGCCGACAAGCTGGAGCACACCGAGCTGATCACGGTCGTCGGCGGCGAGGGCCACTCCTACCGCGAGCACCGGGCGTGGGTGGACGGGCACGAGCCCGCGCCGCCCGCGCACGAGGAGGACCCGGACGACGTCTACGTCCAGCTCTACTCGTCGGGCACCACGGGCCTGCCCAAGGGCGTGATGCTCACCCACGCCAACTGGCTGTCGGTGCTGCCGCTCACCCACCAGGTGTGGGACATCGACGACTCGACCGTGCTGATGGTCGCGATGCCGATGTACCACGTGGCGGGCAGCGGCATCACCACGTGCGTGGTCTACGACGGGATCACCGGCGTGATCGTGCGCGAGCCGGACCCGGTGGGCATCGCGAAGGAGATCGAGCGGCACGGCGTCACGCACATCTTCCTGGTCCCGGTCCTGCTCCAGTTCATGCAGCTGATCCCCGAGGTCGTCGCGACCGACCTGTCGAGCCTGCGGCTGGTCCTGTACGGCGCGTCCCCGATCAGCGAGGACGTGCTGCGCGGCGCGATGCGGATGCTGCCGGACACGCGGTTCATGCAGCTGTACGGGCTGACGGAGACCACCGGCGCGATCACGTACCTGCCGCCGGAGGACCACGACCCCGACGGCCCGCACCCGCACCGGCTGCGCGCGGCGGGCATCCCCAATCCCGAGTGCGAGCTGCGGATCGTCGATCCGGCCACGCTGGAGGAGGTCCCCACCGGGCGGGTCGGCGAGATCCTGTGCCGCACCCCGCAGAACATGAAGGGCTACTGGGGGCTCCCGGAGGCCACCGAGGCGGCGCTGCTGCCCGACGGCTTCTTCCGCACCGGCGACGCGGGCTACCTGGACGAGGACGGCTACCTCTACATCCACGACCGCGTCAAGGACATGATCATCTCCGGTGGGGAGAACATCTACCCCGCCGAGGTGGAGAACGTCCTGATGGGCCACCCCAAGGTCGCCGACTGCGCGGTGATCGGCGTGCCCGACGAGAAGTGGGGCGAGACGCCGAAGGCGGTCGTCGTCCTCAGCGAGGAGGTCCCGGAGCGGGAGCTGATCGACTACTGCCGCGACCGGCTGGCCCACTTCAAGTGCCCGACCTCGGTGGAGATCCGCACCGAGATCCCCCGCAACCCGTCGGGCAAGATCCTCAAGCGTGAGCTCCGCGCGCCCTACTGGCAGGGCCAGGACCGTTCGGTCCACTGAGCCGCCGCGCCCCCTCCGCCGCACGCCGGCGAAGGGGGACGCGCGGGTCAGTTGAAGCGGACGACCGCCGAGACCGGGCGGTGGTCGGAGGCGTGCTCGGCCCTGGTGGGAACGGTGCAGGAGATGCTGGCCGACTTCGCCGTGAACAGGTAGTCGGTCTTCTCGGTCGCGTTGCCCGCGCCGTCCTGGGCGGTCCTGCCCCCGCCGCGCTTCTCCGGGCCCTGGTCGCACTCGGCGTAGGAGTGGTACAGCGGGTCCAGCGCCCTGCCCCGGGGCCCCTCGACGAAGTCGCCCGCCAGGATCGTGCGGGCTCCGGCGGCCAGCTCGGCGAGCCTCGCGGTCTGCTTGCGGCGCCACTCCCCGGCCGGGTCGTCGGCCGAGCTGAGCTGGGCGGTGCACAGCCGCGTCTGCCAGGCGTCCACGGTGCCGCACAGCGCGACGCGGCCGTGGGCGGGGGGCGACGGCAGATCGGTCCGGCGGACGTCGCCCACCGCCCCGCGGACGCCGAGCGCGACGCCGAAGCGGCCCTGCCCGTTGGCGCAGGCACGCGGCCTGCCGTTCTGGGTGTGGGCGGCGAACGCCCAGCTCCACCCCTTCAGCGCCGCCGTCTTCTCCAGGGTGGTCACGTGCCCGGAGCACACCTCCTGGAGCAGCAGCGCGTCGGTCTGGACCTTGCGTCCGCCGACGACGGTGCCCTGGGCCTGGGCGGTCAGCCGTCGGGCGAGGTCGGCGGGGCGGGGGCCGAGAGGGCAGCCGGGACCGGCGTCACCGCAGACGTTCCAGGTCACCGTCGCGATCGAGACGGGGGAGGTCTCGCGGGACTGGTCGGCATGGGCGGGACCGAACGACGGGAGCCCGTCGATGGCGGAACCGGCACCGGCGGTGGCGACCACGGCGGCGGCACCGGCAACGGCGAGCAGGGGGATCAGAGCGCGGGGGGCTCGCACACGTTCTCCAGAGATGAGAATGCGGGGATTTCAGGGGAGATCTCACCACAACCAAGATCCCTGCCGCCACCCGAACGCGACCGTGCGATCACGTTCGGGTGGTCACGTTCGGGCGGCGGCGGGACCTCACCGGGGAGGGTTCAGCGGGCGGGCAGTTCCGAGGGTGTCCCCGGAACGTCCGAGAACGTCCCGGTCCGGCGGATCACCTGCCACCGTAGCCGCACACCCAGCATGGCCGTCACCAACGACTGGATCACCACCAGGTACAGCAGCTGCCGGTACACGATCTGCTGGAGCGGCAGCGTCCACAGCGGCCCGATCCTCTCGCCGTCCAGCCACAGCGCGTACCCGCCCGCGGCCACCTGGACGGCGGTGAACGCCAGCCACATCAGCGCCGGGGCCGTCGGGTCCATGAACACGACGCCGTACAGCGCGAACAGGTCCACCGCCGGCGCCAGCAGCGGCAGGATCACCTGGAACACCGTCAGGTAGGTCAGGCTGCGCCGCCCGTACCGCCCGGCCCGGCCGCGTTCCAGCACCGCGCCCCGGTGCTTCCACATCGCCTGGACGGTCCCGTAGCACCAGCGGTACCGCTGCCGCCACAGCTGCCGCAGCGACGCCGGGGCCTCGGTCCAGGCCAGCGCGTTCTCCTCGTACACCACGCGCCATCCGGCCCGGCCGAGCGCCATGGTCAGGTCGGTGTCCTCGGCGAGCGTGTCGTCGTGGACGCCGCCCACCGACACCAGCGCGCGCCGCCGGAACGCGCCGATCGCGCCGGGGATCGTCGGCATGCACCGGAACACGTCGAACATGCGGCGGTCCAGGTTGAAGCCGATCACGTACTCGATGTGCTGCCAGCGCCCCAGCACCCCGCGCCGGTTGGCGACCTTGGCGTTGCCGCTGACCGCGCCGACCTCGGGGTCCCGCAGCGGGAACACCAGGTTCCGCAGGGTGTCGCGCTGGAAGACGGTGTCGCCGTCCACCAGCACGAGGATCTCGGCGCGCGCCGCCGCGATCCCGGCGTTCAGCGCGCTGGGCTTGCCGCCGTTCGGCTTGCGGACCAGCCGCACCCCGGGCAGCGCCAGCGACTCGACGATCTCGGCGGTGCGGTCCGACGACCCGTCGTCCACCACGACCACCTCGACGGGACCCGGATAGTCGTTGTCCAGCAGGGAGCGGACGGTCGCCGCGATCCCCGCCTCCTCGTTGTAGGCCGGGACGACGACCGACACGGGCGGCATCGTCGCGGGGAACACCCGCCGGCGCCGCCGCACCCGCCGCATGTGCACGTGGGCGCACACCAGCAGCACGACCAGCCGAAGCGCGCACAGCACCCCGACGAGCACGAACGCGATCTGGAGCCAGCGGGTGAGCCGGCCGCCGGTCCGCTGCGCCGCGACGAGCGTCTTGCCGATCATCCGGTCGGTGAGCGACGCGGAGGCCTCGGCGCGGGGCAGCCGCAGCGCCTCGGTGACGGTCGTGAACCGGTACCCCTGCGGGGACAGCCGCCGCAGCACCTGCTCGACGGCGGCGACGGTCGGGGTCCGGTCGCCGCCGGAGTCGTGCAGCATCACGATCGCGCCCTCGCCGCGCCGTTCCGCCGCCAGCGACCGCTCGACGATCTTCTCCGCGCCGGGCCGGGCCCAGTCCTCGGTGTCCCGGTCGGTGAGCACGACCACGTATCCGGCGGTCCCGGCCTGGCGGGCGGCGCGCCACTCGGGGTCGGTGAGGCCGTCGGGCCGGGACGAGTACGGCATCCGCAGCAGCCGGGTGTGCACTCCGGCCGTCCCGGCCAGCGCCCGCTGGGTGAGGTCGAGTTCGAGGCGGTTGCGCCAGGCGGGCGCGGTCGCCATGTCGATGTGCGTGTAGGTGTGCGACCCGATCTCGTGTCCCTCCCGCAGGATCCGGCGGGTCAGCTCGGGGTGCTGGGCGATGTGCGTGCCGGTGGCGAAGAACGTGGCGCGCGCGTTGTGCCGCCGCAGCAGGTCCAGCAGCTTCGGCGTCCACCGCGGGTCGGGCCCGTCGTCGAACGTCAGCGCGATCGTCCGCGTGGGCATCCGCAGGCTGCGCGGCCGGTCGCCGTCCAGGCTGACGACCGGGCCGCCGGAGGTGACCTCGGCGGGCGCGGGGGGCCGGGGCGGGGGATCGGTGCGCGGGGCCTCGCCGACCACGCCGCGCGCGAACCCGTCCAGCAGCAGCATCGCGGCCAGCGAGAACGCGCCGAGCAGCAGCAGGAGCCAGTGGCTCCGGGGTTCGGCGCGCTTCACCACCACTTGTTCTTTCCGTTGCCGTTCCCGTTCCCGTTGCCCCGGCCCGGGCGGGTGGGCGTGGGCAGCGGCTCCCCGGGCACCGTGGGAACGGCCGACGTCGGCGCGGACGTCGGCCGCTGGGACGGGCGGCCGGACGGCCGCCCCGACGGCCGGGGCGCGGGGGCGGAGGGCCGCGTCGACGGCGGTGCGGTGGGGGACGGCCCGGAGCCGTCGCCCCGGGGCGCGGGCGGCGCGCCCGGAAGCCGCGGGTCGCCGGTCGGGACGCTGCCCGGGTGGTGCTTGAGCAGGGGCGGGTTCTTCCGCTTGCCGCCGTCGGCCTCGTTCTGCTGGGAGGACCACGGCGTGAACGGCACGTCGGCCCCGGTCGCCACGCTCACCCCCATCGCGACCAGGAACAGCGCCAGCAGCCCCCCGCAGGCCACGCCGGCCTGGCGGACGAGGCGGCGACGGCGGCCGGAGGCGTCCACGAAGACGGGGGCGGCGTCGTCCGGATCGGAGGGTCGGCGGCCCGGGACGGGAGGGGTCAGGGTGACCCGGACCGGCGTCTCCTGGAGGAGGGTGCGCCCGTCCGGCGCGGGCGCTTCCGGTTCCGGCCCAGGGGCGATCGTGTCGTTCATGTCGTTCCAGCGGGAGGGGTGCGGCGGGTGGTCACGACACTCAGCGTCGGAAGGGCCGTGAGTGTCACAGTTGATGATCGAAGTGGCCGATCGTGGCGGAAGGGCCCGGGCAGGGCACGCGGGACTGCACAATGTGGGGGTGAAGGATGCGGTCCCGGTCAGGGATGCGGCCGGGGAGGAGGAACTGACCCGCGCCGTCGCGGCGGCCCGTGACGGCGACGAGGCGGCGTTCCGGCTGCTCTACCGGGACACCCAGCCTCGGCTGCTGCGCTATGTCCGGGCGCTGGTCGGCGAGGACGCCGAGGACGTGACGTCGGAGGCGTGGCTCCAGATCGCGCGGGACCTGCCCCGCTTCCGGGGGGACCTGGACAAGTTCCGCGGCTGGGCGGCGACCGTCGCCCGCAACCGGGCCCTCGACCTGCTGCGCCGCCAGGCGCGCCGCCCGGTCGCCGACCTTCCGGCGGAGGCGCTGGCCGCGCTGGCCGCCGACGGCGACACCGCCTCCCTCGCGCTGGACGGCATGGCCACCGAGGCGGCCCTGACGTTGATCGCCGAACTCCCCCGCGACCAGGCCGAGGCCGTGCTGCTCCGGGTGGTGGTGGGGCTCGACGCCAAGACGGCCGGAAAGGTGCTGGGCAAGCGTCCCGGAGCGGTGCGGACCTCCGCCTACCGGGGACTGCGGCGGCTCGCCTCCCGGCTGTCGGGTGACGAATCGGCGGTCTCCGGCGCTGAAGGGACGAGATGAACGAGCGCGAGGGACTCCCCGACTTCGGGGACCACGCCGGGATGACCCGGCTGCTGGCCGCCGCGACCGCTCCCGCCCGCCCCGAGGAGCTGACCGGCGAGGAGGCCGCCGTGGCGGCGTTCCGTGACGCCCGGGCCGCCGCCCCGGGCCGGCGGGGCCGGACCCGGCTGCTGACCGTCAAGGCCGCCGTCGTGGCGGCCGCACTGCTGGCGGGCGGCGGAGTCGCCTGGGCCGCCAGCACCGGAAACCTTCCCGGGCAGAGCCCGTCCCGGCCCCCGGCGTCGCCGACGCACCGGCCCGCGCCCGGGAGCGGGAACATGGTCCCGGTCGATCCGAACTCCCCGATCCCGCGCACCGTGCCCGGCGACCCGACGTCCTCGGGCACGCCGGCGCCCTCGGGCTCCCCGACGCCGTCCGCCCCGGACGGCAAGGGCCGCGGGCAGGAGGGGAGGCCGCCGTCGAACGGCGATGGAGGCCAGGGCGGGGACAACCGGGACCGGAACAAGAGCAAGCCGCACAAGCCCGGCCAGGGCGGTCAGAACGGCCAGGGCGGCCAAGATGGCCAAGGTGGCCAAGGTGGCCAGAGCGGCCAGGGCGGCCAGGGCCGTAAGGGCGGGAAGGACGCCGGGCAGGAGGACGCCCCCGGCCACCACGATCCGCGGCATCCCCCGAAGCTCCCCCACCGCGACCGGGAGAACCCCCGCCGCTAGAGGACCGGCCCCGGACGCGAAGAGACCGCGGGACGGGTCCCGCGGTCTCTCCTCCCCCTAACCGAGCAGCTCGGTCACCGTTCCGGCGCCGACGGTCCGGCCGCCCTCGCGGATGGCGAACCCGAGGCCCTCGGTCATGGCGACCGGCTTGCCCAGCTCGACCGTCATCTCGACGGTGTCGCCCGGCAACGCCATCCCGCCGTCACCGCCCAGGTCCACCGTGCCCGGCACGTCGGTGGTGCGGAAGTGGAACTGCGGCCGGTAGCCGTGGAGGAACGGCCCGGTCCGGCCGCCCTCCTCGGCGGTCAGCACCCGCACCCGCGCCCGGAACCGGGTGTGCGGCTCGATCGTGCCGGGGGCGGCGACGACCTGGCCGCGCCGCACCTGGTCCCGCTTGACCCCGCGCAGCAGCAGGGCGGCGTTGTCCCCGGCCTCGGCCCGGTCCATGGTCTGCCCGAACGTCTCCAGCCCGGTCGCCACCGACGTCGCCGTCTCGCCGAGCCCGACGACCTCGACGGGCTCGCCGACCCGGATCGCGCCCTGCGCGACCACGCCGGTCACGACGGTGCCGCGCCCGGTGATGGTGAGCACGTTCTCCACCGGCATCAGGAACGGCGCGTCCAGCAGCCGGGACGGGATCGGCACGTAGCCGTCGATCGCGTCGAGCAGGTCGACGATCCGGGCGGTCCAGTACGGGTCGCCCTCCAGCGCCTTCAGTCCCGACACCCGCACGACCGGGACCTCGTCGCCGGGGAACCCGTACTCGGCGAGCAGGTCGCGGACCTCCAGCTCGACCAGGTCGAGCAGCTCGGGGTCGTCGACCGCGTCGGCCTTGTTGAGCGCCACCACGACGTGCCGGACGCCGACCTGGCGGGCCAGCACGACGTGCTCGCGGGTCTGCGGCATGGCGCCGTCGGTCGCCGCGACCACCAGCACGGCGCCGTCGATCTGCGCCGCACCGGTGATCATGTTCTTGACGTAGTCGGCGTGGCCGGGCATGTCCACGTGCGCGTAGTGCCTGGTGGCGGTCTCGTAGTGGACGTGCGCGATGTTGATGGTGATGCCGCGCTCGCGCTCCTCGGGGGCCCGGTCGATGCGCTCGAACGGCACGGCGGACGCCATCCCGCGCTCGGCGAGCACCTTGGTGATCGCGGCGGTGAGGGTGGTCTTGCCGTGGTCGACGTGGCCCATCGTGCCGATGTTGAGGTGTGGCTTGCCCCGCTCGTAGAGCTGCTTGGCCATGGTGATCTCGTCCTCACTGGATTCCGAGGGAAAGGGCGAGAACCGCCGCGCGCGGGCGTTGGCCCGTGTCACGGTCCTGCGAGTTCCACCCCTCTCCGCTGGTTCTCCGGAAGGGGACGGAGAGGGGTCAGCGTCGCGCGCCGTCGAGGGCGTCCGCTGCCGCGTCCAGGAAGGAGGCAGCCGACACCGCGCTCAGCAGAGTGACCTCTGCGAGCAGGCGGGTGTCGGCTGCGAAGAACATGGGACGAGCGTACGGAGCGCCCACCCCGCCCGTCGAACGATTTATCGCCCCGAAAGGCGGCGATCTACACTCGGTGTAATGGAGAGCACTCGGCAGGGGACGAAGGCGCACGGGCATCGGGTCACCAGCGAGGTCGGGCGGCTGCGAACGGTGCTGCTGCACCGGCCGGGCGCGGAGCTCAAGCGGCTCACCCCGCGCAACAACGACAAGCTCCTGTTCGACGGCATCCCGTGGGTGGGACGCGCGCAGGAGGAGCACGACGCGTTCGCGCAGGCGCTGCGGGACCGCGACGTCGAGGTGCTGTACGTGACCGAGCTCCTCCAGCAGGTGCTGGAGTACGAGGGGGCGCGGGCGCGGGCCATCGCCGACACGATCGACGACAACCGCTGGGGCGACCAGCTACGGCGGGTGGTGCGCGGCTACCTGGAGGACCTGGACCCCGAGGACCTGGCGCAGGTGCTGGTGGCGGGGCTGGCGCACGAGGAGCTGAAGACCGCGCACGGCCTGGTGTACCGGCTGATGGACCGGCTGGACTTCATCATCGACCCGCTGCCGAACCTGCTGTTCATGCGGGACAACAGCGCCTGGATCGGGGACCGGGTCGCGGTGACGAGCCTGGCGATGCCCGCGCGCCGCCGCGAGTCGACGCTGACCGGGCTGATCTACGCCTGGCACCCCCGGTTCGCGGGCGTCGAGCCGGTGTACGACCCGTCGCTGGAGCACGTGGAGGGCGGCGACGTCCTGCTGCTGTGCCCCGGCGTGATCGCGGTCGGTACCGGGGAGCGGACCACCCCGGCGGGCGTGGAGCGGCTGGCCCGCAAGGTGTTCGACGCGGGCCTGGCGCACACGGTGCTGGCCGTTCCGATCATGCAGGAGCGCGCGACGATGCACCTGGACACCGTCTGCACGATGGTGGACGTCGACACGGTCGTGATGTACCCGCCGATCGCGCACTCGCTGACCGCCCACACCGTCACCGCGGCCAACGGCGACCTGCGGGTGGAGGGGCCGCGGCCGTTCCTGGAGGCCGCCGCCGAGGCGATGGGGCTGGACCGGCTCAAGGTGATCGACACCGGGCTGGACCCGGTGACCGCCGAGCGCGAGCAGTGGGACGACGGCAACAACACCCTGGCCGTCGCGCCGCGCCTCGCCGTCGCCTACGAGCGCAACATCGAGACGAACGCGCACCTGGAGGCGGCCGGGATCGAGGTCATCCGGATCGGCGGCAGCGAGCTGGGCAGCGGACGCGGCGGGCCGCGCTGCATGTCCTGCCCGATCCTGCGCGACGATCCCCGCTGAAACGACGTGACCCCGGGGGCCGGGCGGCCTCCGGGGTCACGGACGTTGGATGGCTCGGGCGGTGTCGACGGGGGCACGACAGCGCCCGAGCTTGAAGAGGACCATACAAGGTGCGGGCATGGTCCGCTAGCCGGGGTATGCCCGAGTTTGCGGTATCCCATGCCGGGGACCGTGGCGCAGATCCTCGTCGGGGTGGCCCGCCTCCTCCGGAAGCTCCACGAGACCGGGGATCGCGGCGTGGACCGAGCCCGCGGGCACGGCCCCGTTGCGGCCCGCCCCCGTCCGGACGGTCCGCGGCGCGCGCAGCACGGCCCAGACGGTGGTGACGCCGCCCTCCTCGTGCCGGACCCCCCAGTTCTCCGACAGCGCCTCGACGATGCCGAGACCGCGTCCCCCGAGGGAGGACAGCGTTCCCGGGCCCCGGCGCGGCTGGGTGGTCGCGCCGCCGTCGCTGACGGAGAGCTCCAGTTCGTCCCCCTGGCGGCTCCAGGCGAGCCGGACCTGCCCCCCGGGCAGCGGGCGCGCGTGCCGCAGGGCGTTGCTGAGCAGCTCGCTGACGATGACGTTGACGTCGTCGACGACCGACTCGCTCACGCCCACGGCCGCCAGTTCCGAACCGAGGCGCCGCCGAGCGGCCGCGACACTGGTCGGCGCGTGTGGCAGCAGTACGACGCTCGACGCCCTCACCTCCCCGTGGATCCGCTGGATCCGTCTTCCCGGATGCACCCCGCCGCCCGTATTCCGGTAAGACCGAAATGCCCAGTACGACTTGGACTGAAACCGGACGGCACGTCCACGCCACCGGCCCCTCGACGCGACCGCTCTGTCGCCCACCGTGCGACCACCTCTCCCGTCACGGCGATCACCCCCCGCACGGCGCCAGGCCGGGACCCCCTCACGAACGAAAGTCAACAAAGGATCTATCCAGCCACGGACTGATTACTCCTCACGCGCACGTTTCGTCCGTCACACCCTCGGGACACCACTCTTTTCCACGGAGACACGAGTGGTCTTCCCGCATGATCACGGCGAGGGGCCGGTTCCGGTGACCGCATCCGGCCGCCCGATCCGGCCGCCGCCTTATGGCACCGCCCCAAACCCCGGAACGCCGCAGGTCAAAACCGGGTCATGTTGAGTCGGCGCGCCTCAGCACCAGGCGCATGCAGGTGCCCGGTCCCGGCTCCGGGCTTTCGGCGGCGTCGCCGGGCGGTCGCCAGCCGAGCGGTCCGGCGCCGATCCGCTGGTGCTCCGGAACGCCCGAGTACGGCCGCCCGCCCATGGCCGGGGCCTGCGGCCGCTCACCGGGGACCGGCCGGGGGGCCTGCGGCGCCGACCGGCGCGCGGCCGGATGCGCGGAGATCGTCCCGCCCTGCGCCTCGGTGAGCCGCCGGACGATGTACAGGCCGAGGCCGATGCCGCCGAACCGCCGCCGGTCCCCGGCCTCGCCCTGCACGAACCGCTCGAAGATCCGTTCATGGTCGCCGGGCGCGATCCCGATCCCCTCGTCCTCGACGGTGACGAGCAGGTCGTCGCCCTCCGCCCAGGCCCGCACCCGGACCGTCCCGCCGTCCGGGGAGTACTTGAAGGCGTTCTCCAGCAGCTGCCCCAGCACGATGTCGGTGGCCATCGCGTCGCCGCGCGCCTCCGGCAGGTCCGGCGCGACGTCCAGCTCGACGCGGTGCAGCGGCGACAGCGACTCGAAGCCCGCCACGACGCCCGCCAGCACCCGCGCCAGATCGAACGCCTCGATCGTCACCGGCAGCTCGTCGGCGCCGGCCCGCGACCCCAGCAGCAGGTGCTCGACCAGGCGGCCCAGGGAGCGGGCGCGTTCGGCGATGGTGGCGACGGCGGAGCGGCGCGCGTCGTCGGCGAGCTCGTCCCAGCGGTTGACCAGGGTGGCGGCGAACCCCTGCACGACCGTGATCGGGGTGCGCAGCTCGTGGCTGGTGGTGGCCAGGAACAGGTCCTTGGCCTCCTCCAGGGCCTTGGCCTCCGACACGTCGCGGAAGTCGACCACCAGCTCGCCGGTCTCGGGGATCTCGGCGGTCAGCACGTTCAGCCAGCGGCCGGACGGCAGCGGGAACGTCGACTCCCGGCCCGGCTCGGGGGTCGGGAACGGCGGCTCGCGCCCGATCGCCTCCGCCGGCGGGATCCCGGTGAGGGTGTGCGCGGCGGGGTTCCACTGGCGGACGGTCCCGTCGGGGCCGAGCACCGCGATGCCGTCGGCGGAGGCGTCGATGACGGCGCGTTCGTGGGCGCGCTGCCGGACGACCTCGGCGTAGGCGACGGCGTTGCCGACCGCGACCCCGGCGTGCCCGGCGAGCAGTTCCAGCAGCTCCAGCTCGGTGTGGCCGACCTTGCGGCCGCAGAACAGGGCGTACAGGGCGCCGTAGGGCTCGTTCTGCACGTAGCTCAGGCTCAGCGCGATGGTGTGCAGCCCCGGCAGCTCCGACCAGATCAGGTCGCCGAGCCGCTGCTCGCCGCTGGCCAGCTTGACGCTGCGGCCCGAGCGCAGCAGCTCCCCGACCAGGCTGTCGCGCAGGTCGGCGGTGCTGCCGCGCAGGTGGGCGGGCAGGCCGTGCATGCTGACCAGCCGCAGCCGCCGGCCGTCCTCGATCCGCACGAACCCGCCCGCGTCCGCGCCGGTCAGCTCGATCAGCGCGGTGGTGATGCGGTCCAGCACCTCGGCCAGGTCCAGTTCGGTGCCGAGGTCGGCGACGACGTGGTTGAGGCGGCGGACCAGGCGGGCGCGCTCGGCCATGTGGTGCGCGGCGACCTCGTCCTCCTCGACCGGGTGGTACACCCCGACCCAGCCGAGCTGCTCGCCGGTGGCGTCCCGCAGCAGGCTGGTGTCGATCCGCACGTCGATCAGCCGCCCGTCGCGGTGGAACCGGCGGGTGGCGATGGAGATCTGGCCTCCGCCGTCGCCCCGCGTGAGCAGGCGTTCCTGCACGGCGTTGTGCTCGGCCTTCAGCTCGTCGGGGACGATCGGCGGGACGCGGCCCAGCATCTCCCCGGCGGTCCAGCCGAACATCCGCTCGGCCGCCGGGTTCCACACCGTGACGCGGTAGCGGTTGTCGACGGCCACGATCGCGTCGGCCGCGCTGTCGAGGACGGCGCGGGCGATCGAGTCGTGGGCGAGGTCGTGCACGACTGCCATCGTGCCACCGGATGGTGGGGCGGCGCCGGGCAACGGCCACCGAAAGGTTCTTGCGACCTTCCGGTCACCTCCGGAGGAACGCCACGTCACGGGTGACGGCCGCCGCCGGGCCCGGTCAGGACGACCGGCGCGCCAGCCGGCCGGCCAGCAGCGCCGCGAGCCCGGCCACCAGGAACGACAGCAGCGACGCGCTCATCCACGACTGCGGGGTGAACCCGACCGCGCCCTGGAGGTCCTTCCAGAACGCGGCCCACCAGCCCACCGCGCCGGGGTAGATCATCTGGTAGGTGACGAACCCGGCCAGCCAGGCGACGATCATGCTCCAGCGGGACGGCGCGTCGCGGTCGGTGTTCCAGCCGCGCCGACCGCCGCCGAGGAAGAAGTCGGCGGCCAGCACTCCCAGCATGGGAACGAACACCGAACCGATCAGTGACAGGAAACTGGCGTAGTCGCCGATGTCCAGCAGCAGCGCCAGCCCGGTGATCAGCACGCCGAGGGTGACGGTCAGCACCCGCCGGTCGGCCTTGGGCACGAGGTTCTGGATGGAGACGGCGGTGGAGTAGACGTTGGCGAACGACTGGTCGGCCTCCCGCAGCACGAAGACCGCGAAGAACACCACGCCCAGCGCCACGTGCAGGAACGGGTCGAACACCTTGCCCGAGTCGCCCGCGACCAGCGCCAGCGCCAGCAGCCCCAGGATGTAGGCGAAGATCTGCGTGACGGAGTAGCCGATCGCCGCCGCGCCGAACGCGCCCCGGGCGCTGCGCGCGTGCCGCGTGTAGTCGGCCGCGACCGGCACCCACGAGATCGAGACGGCCAGCGCCGCGTCCGCGCCGATCCAGAACCCGCCCCACGAGCCTCGCGTCAGGTCGGGCAGCGGCTCCCGGAGCAGCTGCACGTAGAAGTAGACCAGCGCGACGAGCACGGCGGCGGTGACGTACCGCCGCAGCAGCCGCACCGACCCCAGCGGCCAGATCGTCAGCGCGGTGGTGAGCACCCCGGCCACGATCACGTACACCTCGCGGGGCAGCCCGTCGTACAGGGCCCGCGCCGCGTCGGCGATGACGATCAGCTCGAACGTCCCCCAGCCGATGAGCTGGGCGATGTTGAGCACGGTCGGGACGTAGGACAGCCGCGCGCCGAACAGCCCGCGCAGCAGCACCATCGCGGGCTTGCCGGTGATCGCGCCGGGCGCGGCGGCCAGGCCGAGCATGAGCCCGCCGACGGCCGTTCCGACGATCATCGCGACGATCCCGGCGACGATCGACATCGTCGGCCGGCCGTTCTCGTCCGGGGCGAGCAGCGTGTACGCCCCGGAGAAGGCGAACAGGCTCACCCCGAGGTTGGCCCAGAACGCCCCCTGGTCCCAGAACCCGAGCACCCTGGGCGCGGGTTCGTCGAGGGTGAGGGGGGCCTCGGCGGGCTGAGGGCGTTCTTCGACGGCGGACGTCACGGGGTCACACTCCCTACGCCGGCATTACCCGGACAGGTTCAGGCGGTCGGTGACGCCTCCGGTCACCCTCTCAGCCCGGCTGACCCGAGCTCCCGCGTTGTTTCGGTCGGTCGGAAATCGTACCCTCACCGCCAGGCCACCCGATACCCCTGGTGAACCCGCCTATGCTCCGGAAATGAGGGCACGAGCACTGATCTTGACGGTGGGCGCGGGGGCGCTGCTGCTCACCGGCTGCGGCGACGGCGACGTGCGGTCGGAGTTCCGCAAGGGGTACCAGCAGGGGCAGCGCGAGGCGGCCACCGAGATCGCCGCCAAGGCCGCGCTGGCGGGGGTCGGGGTGCCGCTGGCCGGGGACCTCGACTGCACGGCGACCCCGCCCGCGCAGGGGCAGAGCTCCGGTCCGGTGGCCTGCACGGGCCGCACGAACGACGGGCAGGCCGTGGCGCTCAGCGGCCGGATCGACTCGATCTCCCCGGACGACCGGGCCGACTTCGTGCGCGGGGACTTCACGGTCACGGTCGGGGGAAGGCAGGTCCTGAAGGGGAACTGCCTCGGCCCCGGCTGCTGACCGGCCGGTCGGGCCCGCCGGTCAGGCGACGTGCGGTGGGCCGTCCTGGGTGGGGCCCGCCTCCATGGGGCGGCCGTTCTCGGCCCAGCGCTTCATGCCGCCGTCCACGTTCCGGGCGACCCAGCCCGCCTGGTTGAGCGCGACCGTGACCTGCGCCGACCGCATCCCGGACCGGCAGATCACGAAGATCTCGCGGTCGCGCGGGATCTCGGCGGCGCGGTCGCTCAGCTCCCCCATGGGGATGTGCACGGCCTCGGGCGCATGGCCCGCCTCCCACTCGTACTCCTCGCGGACGTCCAGCAGGTACGCGTCCTGCGGAACCTCGGCCGCGTCCACCGCCGGTACGTCGTCCCCGAAAAACATCACACCTCCATGGAACCGTGTGGAGCGCCCCTGCGTCGAATTCCGCATGCGGTATCGGACGCTCCTTTTCGCCACGTCCAGTCTGGCCATGATCCTGCCACTGGCGGGATGCGGCTCCCAGCAGGCCACGAACCGACCCGCTGACAAGCCCCCCGCCACCTCGGTCGTCCCCACGCCACCGGCGGGGGACTCCCTCACCGTCGAGGTCAAGGCGTCGCCCGAGGCGCCCGCGAAGACCTGGAAGCTGACCTGCGATCCGCCGGGCGGCGACCATCCGAAGGCCAAGGAGGCGTGCGCGGCGCTCGCCAAGGCCAAGGACCCCTTCGCGCCCCCGCCCAAGGACCGGATCTGCACGAAGATCTATGGCGGCCCCGAGGTCGCCGTGGTCAGGGGCACCTGGCAGGGCAGGCCGGTCGACGCCAAGTTCACCCGCACCGACGGCTGCGAGTTGCACCGTTGGAGCAGCGTGGGTCCGCTGTTCGGCGACGTCCCCAAGGTCCGCTGAGCCCGCGTTCCGACCGGTCCACCGTCCCCGGCTCCACAGGTCCGCCGACGCGGGCGAGACCTCCCCGTTCCGGCTCGACCGCGGGAAAAAGGCCCCGGCCGCCCGGCCGGGGCCGTTCCCTTGCCCGGGGACGTGCGAGACCATCGATCGAGTCGATCTTCCGTCAAGGCTTCGCGACGAAGAAACCCACAGGCTTGTGGAAAGCTGTGGACAGCCCTGTGGACAACTTCGCGACCCTCGGGAACTTCGCGACATTCACCCTGGCCATCCGGTCACCAGTGGACAAAAACCCTAGGGATTACCGACTCCGGCTCCACACATCCTGTGGATAACTTCCGTGTAACAAGGCGCCCAAAGTCCTCCCATCCACGGCCGTCCCCGCTAGACGGCGTTTCCGGTCACTCGCCGCGAGCGGGGAACGGGCGGCCCCGGGGGCCCGGGGCCGGGAGAGGCCCGCGCGGCGCCCATGGGGCGTCCACGCATCCGATGTGTCCCAGGTCACGGGGAACCCATACCCCCTAGGGGTTGCAATCCCGGCTCCGATGAGTACTATCGAGGCTATGGGATACCCCCTAGGGGTACTTGAGAGGGAGGTTCGGGATGAGCGTTGACACCACCTACACCGTCGCCGGGATGACCTGCGGCCACTGCGTCGGCTCCGTCAAGCAGGAGGTCGGCCAGATCGCCGGGGTGACCGCCGTGGACGTGGACCTGGCGACCGGCAGGGTGACCGTGACCAGCGACGGCCCGCTCGACGACGCCCGGGTGCGGGACGCCGTCGAGGAGGCCGGCTACGAGGTGAAGGTGTGACATGAACGTCGCGACCAAGCTGGGGGCGTTCGCCCTGGGCCTGGCCGCCGTCTTCGGAGGCGCCGTCGGGGTCGGGCAGATCACCGGCCCCGTCGGCGCGACCGCCGAGACCGGCGGACACGGCCACCAGGCGGGCGGCACCCGGAACGGAACGCAGAGCGGCGGCCACGGTGACGGCCACGGCGGCGGGAACGCACCGGCGTCCTCCCCCGTCCCGGGCGGGCTCCAGGTGTCCGAGGACGGCTACACGCTCGTCCCGGCCGCCACGACGGTCGAGCCGGGCGAGCGGACCGACTTCCGGTTCACGGTGAACGGCCCGGACGGCAAGCCCGTCACCGCCTACGAGACCCTGCACGGCAAGAAGCTGCACCTGATCGTCGCGCGGCGGGACCTGTCGGGGTTCCAGCACCTGCACCCGACCCTGCTCGAAGGGCAGGCCGGGGGTGGGGTCTGGTCGATCCCGCTGACCCTGCCCGACGCCGGGACCTACCGCTTCTTCACCGACGTCAAGCCGCAGGGCGCCAAGCGGCAGCTCACGCTGGGAACCGACGTCGTCGCGCCCGGCGGGCAGAAGCCCAAGCCGCTGCCCGAACCCGGGCGCACCGCCCGCGTCGACGGCTACGAGGTCACTTTGAACGGCGACCTCGTCCCCGGGCGCAGCAGCAAACTGACCCTGTCGGTGCGCAAGGACGGCCGGCCCGTCACCGACCTGGAGCCGTACCTTGAGGCGTACGGCCACCTGGTCGCGCTGCGCAGCGGCGACCTGGCCTACCTCCACGTCCACCCGGACGGGGAACCGGGCGACGGCAGGACCAGGCCGGGGCCGGACATCACGTTCTACGCCGAGGTCCCGAGCACCGGAACATACCGCCTCTACCTGGACTTCCAGCATGAGGGCAAGGTCCGCACCGCCGAGTTCACCGCGCGGGCGGGAACGGCCGCGACCCCGCCGCCCGCCGGAGACGGCGGACACGGGGACGACGGACACACGCACTGAGACATCCCGCACGAAGATCACAGAGAGGAGCGAGCAATGGGCACCGGCAGCACGTCCGGGCAGATCGAGCTGGCGATCGGCGGGATGACCTGCGCGTCGTGCGCCGCCCGCATCGAGAAGCGCCTGAACAAGATCGAGGGCGTGACCGCGACGGTCAACTACGCCACCGAGAAGGCCAAGGTCGAGTTCCCCGAGGGCATCTCGGTCCAGGAACTGATCGCCTCGGTGGAGAAGGCCGGCTACACCGCCGCGCCGCCCCCGCCGCCCAAGGACGACAGCGCGGGCGCCGAGGAGACCCCGGAGGTCGACGAGCTGCGGCCGCTGCGCCAGCGGCTGGTCACCGCGCTGGTGCTGGCGGTCCCGGTGATCGCGATGGCGATGGTTCCGGCGTGGCAGTTCACCAACTGGCAGTGGCTCTCGCTCACCCTGGCCGCCCCCGTGGTGGTCTACGCCGGATGGCCGTTCCACAAGGCGGCCTGGACCAACCTGCGGCACGGCGCGGCCACCATGGACACCCTGGTCTCGCTGGGCACCCTGGCGGCGTTCGGCTGGTCGCTGTGGGCCCTGTTCTTCGGCACCGCCGGAACCCCGGGCATGAAGCACGGCTTCGAGTTCTCCATGACCCGCACCGACGGCTCGGCCAACATGTATCTGGAGGCCGCCGCCGGGGTGGTCGCCTTCCTCCTGGCCGGGCGCTACTTCGAGGCCCGCTCCAAGCGCCGCGCCGGAGCCGCGCTGCGCGCCCTGCTGGACCTGGGCGCCAAGGAGGTGTCGGTCCTGCGCGACGGCCGCGAAGAACGCATCCCCGCCGGCCGGCTCGCCGTGGGCGACCGGTTCGTGGTGCGGCCCGGTGAGAAGATCGCCACCGACGGCCTCATCGAAGAAGGCTCCTCCGCGATCGATGCCTCCCTGCTGACCGGCGAATCGGTGCCGGTGGAGGTCGGGCCCGGCGACACCGTGGTCGGCGCGACCGTGAACGCGGGCGGGCGGCTGGTGGTGCGGGCCACCCGCGTCGGTTCCGACACCCAGCTGGCGCAGATGGCGCGGCTGGTGGAGCAGGCCCAGACCGGCAAGGCCCAGGTGCAGCGGCTCGCCGACCGGATCTCCGGGATCTTCGTGCCGATCGTGATCGCGATCGCGGTGGCCACGCTGGGCTTCTGGATCGGCACCGGCACCGGCATCGCCGCCGCGTTCACCGCCGCGGTCGCCGTGCTGATCATCGCCTGCCCGTGCGCCCTGGGCCTGGCCACCCCGACCGCGCTGCTGGTGGGCACCGGGCGCGGCGCGCAGCTCGGCATCCTGATCAAGGGTCCGGAGGTGCTGGAGTCCACCCGCCGCATCGACACCGTGGTGCTGGACAAGACCGGCACCGTCACCACCGGCAAGATGACCCTGACCGAAGTGATCACCGCCGACAACGCCACCGAGGACGAGGTGCTGCGGCTGGCCGGGGCGCTGGAGGACGCCTCCGAGCACCCGATCGCCCAGGCCGTCGCCAAGGGCGCGGTCGAACGCGTCGGGGAGCTGCCCAAGGTCGAGGACTTCGCCAACGTCGAGGGCCTGGGCGTGCAGGGCGTCGTGGACGGGCACGCCGTCCTGGTGGGCCGTCCGCAGCTGCTGGCCGAGTGGTCCCAGCACCTCACCCCCGAGCTGGAGCAGGCGATGGCCGAGGCCGCCAAGGCCGGGCACACCGCCGTCGCGGTCGGCTGGGACGGCGAGGCCCGCGCGGTGCTGACCGTGGCCGACCAGATCAAGCCGACCTCCGCCCAGGCCATCACCCAGCTCAGGGCCCTGGGGTTGCGGCCGGTGCTGCTGACCGGCGACAACCAGGCGGTGGCCCGCACCGTCGCCGACCAGGTCGGCATCGAAGAGGTGATCGCCGAGGTGCTGCCCCAGGACAAGGTCGAGGTGGTCAAGCGTCTCCAGGGCGAGGGCCGCACCGTGGCGATGGTCGGCGATGGGGTCAACGACGCCGCCGCCCTGGCCCAGGCCGATCTGGGGTTGGCGATGGGCACCGGCACCGACGTGGCGATCGAGGCCTCGGACCTGACCCTGGTGCGCGGGGACCTGCGGGCCGCCGCCGACGCGATCCGGCTGTCGCGGCGCACGCTGCGCACCATCAAGGGGAACCTTTTCTGGGCGTTCGCCTACAACGTGGCCGCCCTGCCGCTGGCCGCCGCCGGGCTGCTCAACCCCATGATCGCCGGTGGGGCGATGGCGTTCTCCTCGGTCTTCGTGGTCAGCAACAGCCTGCGGCTGCGCGGCTTCAAACCACTGAACGCCGAGTGATCCAGGAGCGGACGCTCCACGGGAACAGGCCCCGCCCGGGTTCGGGCGGGGCCTGTTCCGTCTGCTTCGCCGGGGTCACCGCTGGGCGGGGACCAGCCCTCGGGGTCCTCCCGGGAACGCCTTGACCTGGAAGCCCTGGCAGGTCGGGCAGAGGGGGTCCACCCATGGAGGCAGCGCGGCGTGACCGTTGAGCCGCCAGACGACGTGGTCGCCGCCGTGCCCGTCGTCGCAGTGCCGTGCCTCGAAGTCCCGCTGCCACGAGCAGAGGCAGTTCATGCAGTAGAAGTACCACTTTTCGGTGATGACCTGAACGTCCCGGACGCGCATGGATTCCCGCTCCCTTGTCTGCCGGTCTGGACGGATGTCGCCGGACGCGGGCGGCTCGGCGGTCGCCGAGGGCCCGCGAGGCGGGTCACGTCCGGGAGATCTGGAGGCCGGTGAGCAGGCGCGCGCCGGGGGTCCGGCGGGCCGGGCCCGCCCGGGGACCGGACAGCGGGGCCGGATGCGCGGCGGGAAGGGGCGGGGGCGCGTTCGGGACGATGACCGTCAGGAGCCGGAACGGCAGCGGCCGCGCCACGAACGGCCCGGCCGACCGGCCCCGGGCGGTGGCGTGGCCGCCGGGCTTCTCGCCCCGGCCGCTCTCGCCGTCGCCGCGCAGCACGCGCTCGCCGGAGCCGCCCTCCTCGCCGCCGCGCTGCTCCTCGGGAACGGTTCCGGAGGAGCCGGACGACGCGCCCGCGTACGGCTGGACGGCGGAGGCCGGGGCCGGACCGCCGACCCCCGCCAGGCAGGTCAGCAGGAGGACCGCGACGAGGAGGGCCGGCCACGTTCCCCCGCGGGGGCGGCCGGCCGATACCTGGCGGTACCTCCTGCACACGAAAGGAATCTTACTTCACTCTGCGTAGTCATCATATAACTCTTTGTCAAAGAAACTCGGCGCCACCTGCGCGTTTATTGCGACCATGAAGGCGATCCGGCTCACCCGGGGACAGTGTCGCGAATCACATCCCACCCTGATGACATATACCCCCTGGGGGTATAGATTCGGTGTCATCGAAGGGAGCACGACAATGAACACCACGAGCCACACCACCGGCCACACCACGGGCCACACCACCGGCCACGCCCACCACGCCGACGCCGCGCCCGGCGGGCTTCAGATCACCCGGGACGGTTACACGCTGGCCCTCGACCAGACCGTCCTGCGCCCCGGCCGCAACGAGCTGACGTTCCGGATCCTCGGCCCCGACGGCCACCCCGTCACCGAGTACGGCCTCCTCCACGACCGCGAGCTGCACCTGATCGTCGTCACCCGCGAGCTGACCGGGTTCTGGCACGTGCACCCCGAACGCGCCGCCGACGGCACCTGGCGCACCGAGCTCGACCTGCCCGAGGCGGGCGCCTACCGGGCCTTCACCGACATCGCCCCGCGCGACCTCGGCCGCCCCCTCACCCTCGGCGCGGACCTGGCCGTCGCGGGCGACTACGCCCCGCGCCCCCTCCCCGGGCCCGCGCCCACCGCGACCGTCGACGGCTACGAGGTGACGCTGACCGGCGACCTGGGCGGCATGGTCACGCTGACGGTGCGCAAGGACGGCGCCCCGGTCACCGACCTCCAGCCCTACCTCGCCGCGTACGGCCACCTGGTGGTGCTGCGCGCGGGCGACCTGGCCTACGTCCACGTCCACCCGAACGGCGAACCGGGCGACGGCGTCACCCCGCCCGGCCCGGAGATCACGTTCCACGTCGCCGTCCCGGGCCCCGGCGTCTACCGGATGTTCCTGGACTTCAAGCACGACAACACGGTCCGCACGGCGGCGTTCACCCTCGAAGCGCCCATCGCCGCCCCCGCCCCCACCGCCCATGACCATGCCCACCACCACTGATCCCTCCGACGACGCGGACGCCCGGCGAGAGCCGGGCGTCCGCGTTTCGCGTCGGCGGCCGGTGGGAGGAAGCCTCGCGGAGGTGCGTTCATGTCACTGGGAACGGTCGTCCTCACCGGCGCCGCGGGCCGGATCGGATCGGTGCTGCGGGAGCCGCTGCGGCGGGAGGCCGAGCGGCTCGTCCTCGTCGACCGCGTGCCGTTGACCGCCGAGGCCCCCAACGAGGAGGCCCGGACGGCCGACCTGACCGACCCCGACGCGGCGGTCCCCCTGGTGGAGGGCGCGGACGGGATCGTCCACCTGGCAGGGGTGCCGGGCGAGGCCCCGCTCCCGGACCTGGTCGAGGGCAACGTCCTGGCCACCCACCACGTGCTGGAGGCGGCCCGCCGCGCCGGGGTGCCCCGGGTCGTGCTGGCCAGCAGCAACCATCTGACCGGCCACTACCCCCGGTCGCGGCGGGTCTCCCCGGACCTGCCGCCGCGACCGGACGGGCTGTACGGGGTCAGCAAGGTCGTCGTGGAGGCGCTGGGCCGCCTGTACGCCGACAGGTTCGGCCTCCAGGTGGTGTGCCTGCGCATCGGCAGCTTCGAGGCCGAGCCCACCGAGTCCCGGCACCTGGCGACCTGGCTGAGCCACCGCGACGGCGCGGGGTTCGTGCGGGCCGCCCTCACCCTGCCCGGCGTGGACTTCCTGACGGTCTACGCCGTCTCGGACAACAGCCGCCGCTTCTGGGAGCTCAGCGACGAGATCGGTTACGTCCCGCGGGACGACGCCGAGGAGTACGCCGCCCGGATCCCCGACGCCGACGCGTTCTTCACCGGCGACCCGATTCAGGGTGGTGACCCGGCCGGTTCCGGGACCGCTTCCCGGCGGGCGACCGGGGCCGCTTGCCCTCGCGGGGCGTGACCTTCGGCGCGGTGTCGGTCACGGAGACGCCCAGCAGCGTGCCCGTCCACTTCCCTTCCGTGCGCAGGCCGATGACCTGGAACGTACGCCGGTCGAACACGATCTCCCCCCGCTCTCCACCGCCCTTCCAGACCTTCCCCGGCATGGTGACGGCGACGGCGGGGCGGCCCGCCGGGTCGGTGATCCCGTTGACGACCCGGCTGCCCGGCATGCGGCTCACCATGGTGAACATCGCGGCGCGCAGCTTCGGCGGCACGTACTGTTCGAGCAGCGTCCCCTCGATCTCCATCCAGATGCGCTGCTCCACGGTCGGCTTGCCCTTCTCGAAGGTGTGGCCGGCGCCGATGTCGCGGCGGAACCACGCCTCCAGCGCCTTCGGGTCGGTCGGCAACCGCCGGTAGAAGGCGGTGGGACGCCCCTCCTCACGGAAGGAGTCGGTGCACGCCCCCTTGCCGGAGGGATTGCACGGGTCCCGGTGGAGCACCGACGCCTTCTTCCCGTCCACCGACCTCCAGAGCTCACGCCTGATGCCGTTCGCGTTGTCGACCGACCTGATGTGGATGTACTGGTCGTCGCGGGGGTTCAGGTCGGGTTCGCGGCCGGCGGCGTCGGCGGCGCGGCGTAGCACCTCGCTCGCGCTCGCCAGCCGCACGACGGGCTCGGTGGCGGACGGCCGCACCCGCGGCTTCTCGGTTCCGGGGACGACGGCGACCGCTCCGGCCGCCGTCGCCACCGCGCCGACCGCGACCAGCCCGGCCGTCCAGCCGCGCCGGGACTTCCGCGTGCGGACGGGCGCCCCGGCCTCGTGGGCCGCCGCGAGCAGCCGCACGCGGCCCTCGGCCAGCACGTCCGGGCCGACCGGGCGCACCTCGTCGTACATCTTCCTCAGCTCGCTCATCGGTCAGTCCTTCGCGTTCGTCAGGGGGTCGCGGCCGTCCAGCGCGGCGCGCATCCTGCGGCGCGCCCGGTTCAGCCGGGAGTGGACGGTGCCGGGGGCGACGCCGAGCGCCTCCGCGATCTCGGCCGGGGTCAGCTCCCCGGCGGCGGTCAGCAGCAGGACGTCGCGCTGCCCCCGGTTGAGGCGGGCCAGGGCGGCGGCGAGCGCGGCGCGTTCGCCCTGGGCGCTGACCCGTTCGGCGATCCGGTCGGCGGGGGAGTCGACGGCCGGGTCGATCCCGGTCCGCGCGATCATCCGCCAGAACCGGACCTCGGCGCGGCGGTGCCCGCCGACCAGGTTCGTGGCGATGCCGTACAGCCAGGGGCGGGCGTCGGCGCGGGCGCGGTCGTAGCGGTCGCGCTGCTGGAACGCCCGCAGGAACGTCTCGGCCATCAGGTCGTCGGCCAGGTCGGGCCCGAGGCGGCGGGCGAGGTAGCGGTGGACGGCCGGAGCGTGCTGGTCGTACAGCGCGGCGAACGCCTCGGGCTCGCGCAACGACCGTTCGATGACCTCGGCGTCGCTCTCGGTGCGCACCGCGGTCACGTCGGACTCGTTCTCATCGCGGACGGCCTCTCTCAGGGGGATGGGACACCGGTTATTGGTCCGGTGCGGCCGTCCGCTTCCCGAGGGGCTCTACGCGAGGGCGTACTGGCTTCTGAGGGTGGTGACCAGGGGGGCCAGGGTCTCGTCGCCGGCGGCGGCGTCCAGGGCCTCGGTCAGGACCGCATGGTAGGTCGGGTTCGCCTCGTCCTGGATGGCGCGGCCCTCCTCGGTGATGACCGTGTAGACGCCGCGGCGGTCCCCGGGGCACAGGTCGCGGCGGGTGAAGCCCGCCGCCTCCAGGCGGGCGACCAGGCGGCTGACCGAGCTCTGGTTGAGGCCGATGAGGTCGGCGAGCTCCTGCATGCGCAGTTCGCCGTCGTCGGCGTGGGCCAGGCGGCACAGGGCGCGGAACTCCGACAGGCCGAGGCCGTGTCTGCGCTGCATCGCCTTGGACAGGGCGTGTTCCACCCGGCCGTGCAGAGTGATCACCCGGTCCCAGACCTGCGCGTCCACCGTCGCACCTCGCTCTCTCCTGTTGACAGAAGAATACCTCTCATGCAATCTATGCATGTACATGCAAGACATGCAGGTACATGCATCTACTTTTGGAGGACCCGTGTCCGAGCGCATCGAGAAGATCGCCACCGACCCCGACTGGTACGCGCCCTACCGGATCTCCCAGGCGATCAAGGCGAACGGCGTGCTGTACGTCTCCGGCCAGGCCGGGATCGACGAACAGGGCAAGACCGTGCCCGGCGGCTTCCTGGAGCAGGGGCGGCAGGCGTTCGAGAACCTGCGCAAGGTGCTGGCCGCCGCCGGGGCCGACCTGACCGACGTGGTGCGGGTTGGGATCTTCGTCCGGGACATGGCCGCCCATCTGGACGAGCTGATCAAGCTGCGCGAGGAGTTCCTGTCCGAGCCCTACCCCGCCGACACGCTGGTGGAGGTCTCCTCGCTCGCGCAGCCGGACTGGCTGATCGAGGTCGAGGTCACCGCCCTCGCCCGCTGACCCCCGACGACTCTCTCCCGAAAGGTCTTCCGCAGATGAGCCCCCTGCTCACGTCCTACGAGGGACCCCACCTCCGCCTGCCCAACCGGATCGTCATGGCCCCGATGACGCGCGGCCGCGCCGACGACGCCACCGGCGTCCCCGGGCCGCTCACGAAGGTGTACTACGCGCAGCGCGCCGGCGCCGGGCTGATCGTCTCCGAGGGGATCTGGGCCGACCCGCTCGGCAAGGGCGGCCCCGGCATCCCCGGCCTGGTCACCGACGAGCAGGTGGCCGGGTGGCGGGAGGTCACCGAGGCCGTGCACGCCGCCGGTGGGCGGATCTTCGCGCAGCTGTGGCACGTCGGGCGCATGACGCACCCGAACATCCTGCGCGGGGAGACGCCGGTCGCGCCGTCGCCGGTGCGGATCGAACACGAGCAGATCTTCACCGCCGAGGGGATGGCCGACCACGTGACGCCCCGCGCGCTGACGACCGCCGAGGCCGAGGGCGTGGTCGAGGCGTTCGCGGCCGAGGCGCGCAACGCGGTCCGCGCCGGGTTCGACGGCGTCGAGATCCACGGCGCGAACGGCTACCTGATCCAGCAGTTCCTGGGCAGCAACACCAACCGGCGCACCGACCGGTACGCCGAGCCGACACGGTTCGCGACCGAGGTGGTGGAGGCCGTGACGGCGGCGGTCGGCGCGGACCGGGTCGGGCTGCGGATCTCCCCCGACAACCCGGAGAACGAGATCGTCGAGGACGAACCGCAGGCCGTCTACCGACGGCTGGTCGACGCGGTCGACCCGCTCGGGCTGGCCTACCTGCACGTCATCGAGCGCGGCGCGTACGGGGCGCTCGCCGACCTGCGTCCGCGCTGGTCGGGCACGCTGGTCGGCAACTTCAACGGCCCCGAGCCCACCAGCCGGCGGGCGGGCGAGGAGGTCCTGTCGGCGGGGCTGGCGGACCTGTTCTCGTTCGGGCGGCTGTTCCTCGCCAACCCGGACCTGCCGGAACGGTTCGCCGCCGACGCCCCGCTCGCCGCGTACGACCCGGCGACCGTCTACGGCGGCGGGGCCGAGGGGTACGTCGACTATCCGGCGTTGACCGGTGCGGACTCGACGTCGTAGCGCATCGTCGTCACCGCGCCGAAGCCCATCAGGCGACGCAGGTACGGGGTGCGGACGGTCTCACCGGCGCGGAAGCCGAAGCGTTCGTAGAGGGCGCGGGCGCGGGGGTTGGTGTCCACGACCTCCAGGCGGACGCGCCGGAGGCCGCGGGCGCGGGCCTGCTCGACCACGGCGTCCAGCAGCGCGCCGCCGACGCCCCGGCCGCGCGCCGCGCCCGACACGGCGAGCGAGTCGATCATCAGTTCGTCGGCGTCGGGCGTGGTGGAGGCCAGGCAGCGCGCGAGCAGCCCGCGCCACAGCCCCCGGACCGGGCCGAACTCGCGGACCAGCCGCCGGAGCGACAGGTCCATGGGGGCGGCGCCGTCCTGCTGGAGGAACGCGACGCCGAGCAGGCGGTCGCCGTCCCACGCGCCGAGGACGCGGCCGGGCACCAGCGACTCCGCCACGAACCCGGCGCGCCGGGGACCGTCCAGCACCGGACCGGCCTTGCGGGAGAACGCCTCCCAGTACAGGGCGGCCGCGGCGGGGCGGGCGTCGGCGGGCAGTCCGAGTCGGATGTCGAGGGTCGTCGTGGTGCTCATACCTCAGAGAACGCCACGACGGCCTCGACTGATTCCATTGGGTGACGGACTCCTCACCGAGGAGGACGTCAGAGCGGGACGTCCCAGAACGCGATCTCGTGGCGCATGCCCTCCAGGAACAGCACCTCGGAGCGTTCCCGGTCCCCGCCCGCCTCGTCGATCATCTGGGCGATGCGGCGGGTCAGCTCGGCGAAGCCGGGGTCGGCGTAGGTGTCGACCCAGCGGCGGTACCGGGGTTCGGCGGGCGGGTTCTCGGCGAGCCGCCGCCCCAGCGTCGAGTAGCCCCACATGCAGGGGTAGAGCGCGGCCAGGCCCTCGGCGTAGCTCGCGGCGCTGTCCAGCAGGAACGCGGTGTAGGCCGCGCAGGCCGGGCCCTTCTTCGCGCCCGCCAGGTCGGCCCCGAACTCCGCCGACAGGGAGCGGTGCAGTTCCAGTTCGTCGTGGAACGTGGCGTGGGCGAGGTCGACGAGGTCGCCCAGGTGCGCGTCCGGAGCCTGCCAGGCCAGCCGGGAGAACACCCGCACGTAGTCCAGCAGGAAGAGGTAGTCCTGCTCCAGCCAGGACCGGAACACCGCGACGTCGAGATCGCCGCGGGCGATGCCCGTCACGGTGGGGTGCTCCAACTGCTCCTCGACCAGCGAAAGGCCGGTCTTCTCCAGGTGCGCGGCGAGACTCATACCGGAAGTGTCCCATTCGCCGTGGACGACGAAGGCCCCGCCGGACGCGGGGTCCGGCGGGGCCTTGACGCTTGGATCGGTGCGCGGGTCGCCTCTCGGCGAAAGGCACGACACGGCTCCGGCCGAACGGTATTCCGTGAAGGCGACAGGTAGGGCCCGGGGACACCAGGCACACCGACCATCACGTGTAACCACCTGCCGCCGGACATTGTTCCCGGCCTGCCGCCGTCTTCTTCTGTAGCGATCGATACAGATATGGGCTAAGGTTCTTTAGCGACCGATACAGAAAGAAGGGAGCCTCCCATGACCTCGCCGTTCGCTCGTACCGTCCGCGGTTCCGGACCGGGCCTGGCCCTCGCCCACGGCGCCGGCGGCGGTGTCGCCCCCAACTACGGCGCGATCCTCGACGGCCTCGCCGAGCACCGCACCGTCGTCGGCGTGGACTACCCCGGCACCGGCGACACCCCGCGCTCGGGGCGGCCCCTGGAGCTCGACGAGCTCGCCGACCAGCTCGTCGCGGCCGCCGTGGACGAGGGGCTGGGGACGTTCGCGGTCGCCGGGTACTCGCTGGGCGGCGCAGTCGCCGTCCGGGCCGCCGTCCGGCACCCCGAACGGGTCACCTCCCTCGTGCTGACCGCCGCGTTCGCCCGGCCCGACAACCACATGCGGCTCACCCTGAACACCTGGGCCACGCTGCTGGAGCACGAGGACCGCGGCCGCCTGGCGGACTTCCTGCTGCCGACCGCCCTCTCCCCGGCGGCCCTGGAGGCGCTGTCGGAGGAGGAGCTGCGGGGCGCGCTCGCCGGGACCGCCGCGACCGTCCCGCCGGGGACGCCCGAGCACGTCGACCTCGTGGGGCGGGTGGACGTGCGCGGGGACCTGGCGGGGATCTCCGTTCCGACGCTGGTCGTCGTCACCACCGCCGACCGGCTGGTCCCGCCCGGGGCGCAGCGGCGGCTGGCCGCCGGGATCCCCGGCGCGCGGGTCGCCGAGCTCGACACGGGCCACCTGCCGTTCGCCGAGCGCCCCGAGGAGTGGCGCAAGCTCATCGCCGACTTCCTCGCGACGGCGGACGGGCCGGCCGGCCGGACAGAATAGGCCGCATGCCGCAGATCACCATCGAGTACTCCGCCGTCCTCGCCGACCTCTTCGACCGGCGCGGGTTCGCGCTCGCGCTGCACCCCGCCGCGTCGGAGCTGATCGGCAGCCCGCCGGCCGACTTCAAGACCCGCTTCCACGCCCTCGACGAGGTGGTCATCGGCGACGGCGGCGCGGCCGAGGCGATGGTCCACGCGGACGTGGCGATCCTGCCGGGGCGCGCCGCGGCCGTGAAGGAACGGCTCGGCGCGCTGACGCTGGAGACCCTGTGCCGCTTCCTCGGTCCCGAATCCGGACGGAACACCCAGGTCACCGTGGAGGTCCGGGATATCGCCGCCTATCACAAGCGCGTCCTGCCGCAATAGTCACGCCGATGCTGGGTAGAGGGGGGCAGAACAGCCGACCACTTACGGGGTGACCCTGGTGATCAAGGAGACGACACCTCCGGACGACGCAGTGGAGATCAGCCGGCGGGTGGAGGGGCGGTGGGTCGTGGTGTCCGTGGCCGGCGACCTCGACCTCGCCACGGCGCCGCGATTGGAGGCCACGCTCGACCCCTCCCACCTGGGAGAGCACAAGCATGTCGCCATCGACACGCACCGCCTGCGCTTCATCGACTCCTCCGGCCTGAACACCCTGATCAGGGTGTGGAAGCGCCTGCGGGGGGCGCAGGGGCAGCTGGTGCTGATGCGGGTCCCGCCCTCGCTGGGCGAACGCCTCAACTGGATGGGGCTGGACCGGTTCCTGACGGTGACCGACACGCTGCCCGAGCCGCGGAACCGCGACCGGTTCCGCGTGTCCGCCGAGCCGGAGCGGCGGACGACCGAGAACGCCTGACTTCGGCCCCTCCGGCACGCGGCCCCGCCGAAACCCTCTTCACCTCGGCAGATCCAGGGGAGATCATGAGGTGTCGTGAGATACGAGAAGGCCACTCCCGGGACGTGCCGGGCCCGGGATCGCCTGGCGGCGCACGCGCGCAACGCGCTGGCCGCGGCCGGGTTGCCGCTGATGCCGAGCGATCTGGAGGTCACGCTCGGCTCCGGGGCCGAGATCGAGGTGGACTACGGCGCGGACGCGGCCGGCGGCGTCTACGCGACCTGGCGGTTGCACCCGCAGCTCGCCCGCGCCGCCGCCTACGCCATCGGGGAGGAGACCGGGGAGGACGACCCGGCGCTGCTGTTCAGCGGCGCGGTGGCGGTCGCGATGGAGCGGGCCCTCGGCGCGATCCTCACGGCGGCGGGGTTCACGGTGGAGGAGGCCGACGACGAGTACCGGCCGTTCACGCTGCGGATCGTCGCCGGACCCGCGGGCGGCCCGGACCCCTGGGCCGACCCCGAATGACCCGGACGCGCGGCTAGGCGGGCTCGATCTCCGCTGACGCGACCACCCTGCCGAAGCGGGGCAGGCTCAGCGTCGTGGCCGCGCGGTGCTCGTCGGCGGTGAGAGCCGTCATCGCGTCCTCGGCGAACAGCAGCTCGTAGCCGTGGTCGTCGGCGGAGCGGGCCGTGGACTCCACGCCCATGTTGGTGGCGATGCCCGCCAGGACCAGCGTGGTCACCTCGCGCTGTTGCAGGGTCCAGTGCAGGCCGGTCTGGTGGAAGCCGCCGACCGTCCGCTTGACCACGACCGCGTCGGCGAGCGCGGCGGCGCGTTCGGCCAGGTGGCTGCCCGGGGGCTGCTCGGCCGTGGGGCGCTCGGAGCGCAGCGCGACCACCAGGGCCCCGGCCGCCCGGAACCGTTCGGCGAGGCGGCAGCCCGCCTCCAGCGCGTCCGCCCCGGGACGCGGCGCGAGCGGCAGGTCGACGATCCGCTGCATGAGGTCGACCAGGACGAGGGCGGTACGGGCGGGATCAACGGTGACCATGATCACACCATAGGGGGTGATCTGCACCACCCTGGACAGCGACTGAACACTTGTTTAGTGTGCTGAACATGCGTTCAACAAACGACGACCGGACCGCCCGCGCGGTCATCCGCGACGAGGCGCTGCGGCTGTTCGCCGAGCACGGCCCGGACACGGTGACGGTGCGGCGGGTCGCCGCCGCCGCCGGGGTCTCGCCGGGACTGGTGATCCACCACTTCGGGACCAAGGACGGGCTGCGCGAGGAGGTGGACCGGCATGTCGTCGAGACGTTCGACGGCATGCTCGGGGAGCTGACCGCCGACTCCTCGGGCGGCGGGTCGCTGGCGGCGGCGCTGCTGCGGTACCTGCCGCCGGACTCCCCGATCCCCGACTACCTGCGCGGGCTGCTGCTGGGCGACGGCGAGGCCGGGCGCGCGCTGTTCCGCCGCCTGTTCGAGGTGAGCCGGGCCAGGCTGGACGCCATGCCGGAGGACGCCCGGGGGCCCGACCCCGCGGTGCGGGCGGCGTTCCTGACGGTCAACGACCTGGCGATGATCCTGCTGCGCGACCGCATCACCGACGTGCTCGGCCTCGACCCGCTGTCGACCGAGGGGCTGGTCCGCTGGACGTCCGAGGCGATGCTGGTCTACACCCGGGGCCTGCGGCCATGAGCGCGCGGCCGAGCTGGTTCTTCGGGACCGGGACCACGGCGGCCGAGTACGCGCTGCCCTGCGCGGCGGCCGTCGCCGGGATCGCCGGACTGCTGGCCTCCGCCCGCGGCCTGGACTGGGAGTGGTGGCGCCACCTGGTGGCGATCGCGCTGGTGGTGGACCTGGCCGGGGGCGTCGTCGCGAACGGCCTCGACGCCGCCAAGCGCTTCTACCACGGTCCCCTGCCGCTGCGGCCGACCCGCCTGAACCGCCTCCTGCACGACCCGGTCGGCTTCACCGCCGTCCACGTCCAGCCGATCGTGGCCGGGCTGGTGTTCGGCGGGCCGTGGTGGTGGGGGCCGCTGTGGTACGCGTGGGCGCTGGCCGGGGTCGTGCTGGTGGTGCGCGCGCCGTCGTACCTGGCGCGGCCGGTGGCGCTGCTGGTGGTGCTGGCCGGGGTGATGGCGTCGACGTCGCTGCCGGACCCGGCGGGCTTCGGCTGGCTGCCCGCCGTGCTGCTGCTCAAGCTGGTGCTGGCCCACGCCGTCCCGGAGCAGCCGTACGAGCGGGTGCCCGAGGGCGGCCCCGCGCGTCGGGGGACGTGATCGGTAGGTTCGGCGTGTGGGCGGAATGGCGGGGACCGTCGGGACGGCGGTCGGGATGTTCGTCGGGACGAACATCGACGATCTCGTCGTGCTGACGGTGCTGTTCCTGTCCGCGCGGGCCGACGGGACGCCGCGGGCATGGCAGGTGTGGGCCGGGCAGTACGCCGGGATCGCGGCGCTGACGGCGGTGTCGATCGTGGCGGCGCTCGGGTTGACCGTGGTCCCCGACGACTGGGTGGGGCTGCTGGGGCTGGTGCCGTTCGCGCTGGGGGTCCGGGGGCTGGTCGGGGCGCTGCGCGGCGGGGACGACGACCCGCCCGCCGTCGCCGCCGGGGTGCTGTCGATCGCCGGGGTGACCATCGCGAACGGGGCCGACAACATCTCCGTCTACACGCCCGTCTTCCGGACCGTGGGAGCCGGGGCGACGGCCGTGACCGTCGCGGTGTTCGCGGCCGGGGTCGCGGTGTGGTGCCTGGCGGCGTCGTGGCTGGGGTCGCACCGGTGGGTCGTCGGGCTGGTCGAGCGGTACGGGAGGTGGCTCGTGCCGGGGGTGTTCATGGCGATCGGCGCGCTGATCGTCGCGGAGTCGGGAGTGCTGGGGCGGATGCCGTGACCGTGGACGTGCACGTGGTGCGGGTGTTCTGCGACGAGGACGGCCGGTTCGGGAACCGGCTGGGCGGCGTGTTCGACTCTGCCGGGCTGCCGGGCGAGGCGGGGACGGCGCTGGCGGCGCGGCACGGGAGGCCGCTGACGGTCCGCCAGGGCCGGGGGTCGGTGATCTCCGCGCGGCCCGCACCCGGGGCGGGGCGGGCCGACGTCGGCGGGCGGGTCGTGCTGGACGGCGTCCGCTCCGTGGCGCTCTAGACCTCCGGGTCGCCCCAGGCCAGGACGTCGATCGCGGCGCCGGTCGTCAGCGTTCCGGGCCGGGTGACCGAGAGCTTGACCCCGAACGCCACCCCGCCGCCGGGCGCGCGACGGTAGGTCGCGAGCGTGCGCAGCGGCTCGGGTCCGGCCTTGGCGGCGGTGTCCTGGTCGACCAGGGTGACCGCGCAGCGGAGCGCGGGCTTGGCGTAGGCGAGTTCGGCGTCGCCGACGGCGAGGCGGCGGACGCGGTCCTCGCGATGCGGGTCGTCCCAGCCGTCGATCACCAGGTTGGGGCGGAAGCGGGACAGGGGGACCGGCGGGCCGGGAACGCGGTCGTTCAGCGCGCGCAGCGTCGCGCGGGAGACCGCGTGGACCGCGCCGCTGTCGGCGTAGGCGGCGCGGCCGGGGACGAGGCCGTCGGTCACGCGGTCGAGCCCGGGCGGGAAGCGGACCAGGCGACTAGGGGTGCCGAGCGCCTCGGTGAACCATTCGGCGGCGGTCTCGCCCTGGTCGATTCCCTGGTAGGGGGCGCCGAACATGGTGACGTCGCGGCGTCCGGCGCCCAGGTCGACCTTGAGTCGCAGGTCGTCGAGGCCGGGCGCGCGGAGGGTGAGCTCCTCTCCGTCCTCGGAGACGTCGGGCCGGATGAGCGCCAGGCGGGGGTCGCGACGCTGGCTTCGGAACGTTCCGTCCGGCCCCGTCACCATGAACGCGCGGTCGTGCGCCAGGCCCGCCGGGGTGAGGACGGCGGCGGCGCGCGGGACCCCGGCGCAGCCCTTCACCGGATACGTGATCAGCTCCACGATGGTCGCCATGGACGCGAGCCTAGGAGTGATCATCCGCTCGGGGCCAGGGCGGGGCGCGATACCTGACGAGGATCTGTCAGATACCGCGACGAGTCCGGGCCGCCGGGCCGGTCGGCACCCGTGGCCGCCACCGGAGGAGGGCATCGGATGAGGGAACTGGTCGTCACCGAGAACATCACGCTCGACGGGGTCATCGACGCGGCGAAGGGGTGGTTCGCCGTCGCGAACGAACCCGGGGTGGACCAGTCGGACATGACGGCGGTGCTCCGAGAGCACATGGCCGCGAACGACGCCGTGCTGTTCGGTCGGGTGACGTTCGAGGAGATGCGCGGCTACTGGCCGCACCAGACCGACGACACCTCCGGGGTGACCGCGCACCTGAACGCGGTGGAGAAGTACGTCGTGTCGAGGACGCTGCGCGATCCGGGGTGGGAGCGGACCACCGTGCTGCGCGGGCCGCTGGAGGAGGAGGTCCGGGCGTTGAAGGCCGCGCCGGGCGGGGACATCGTCGCGACCGGGAGCACGACGCTGGTGCGGGGGCTCGTCGCGGCCGGGCTGGTGGACGAGTACCGGCTGTTCGTCCACCCGGTGGTGGTCGGGCAGGGCACGCGGCTGTTCGAGGAGGCGGAGATCCCGAGGCTGCGGCCGGTGGAGACGCGGCCGTTCCGCTCGGGGGTCGTGCTGCTGCGGTACCGGGCGGGGTGACGCCGCCGGGCGCGGCTGGCATGCTGTCGGTCATGACCGACACGCGAAAGGACGATGCCGCGTAGGCGGCCTTCACGGGTACGCGCCGAGTCGCGCGACCGTTCCCCCTACCTTCGTGACCAGCCGGGTCCGGCGTCCGCGTCGTCCGCGCTCGTCGCCGCGTTGAGAGTGCTGGACCGCGAACGTTTCTTGCCGGGCGCCGGTGTGCGGGCGCTGCGCCGCTGGGCGGAGATCTCCCGGGAGCCCCGGCCCTACTGCTGCCCCTGCTGCGACGAGGGGCACCGCGAGGTCATCGAGGTGGCCCTGCACGCGTTGCCGCCGCGGACGGCGCGGGAGCTGCGGGCGCTGGTGGAGCCGCTCGACGCGGCGTTCGCGGCCCGCACCTCCCCCGATCCGTTCGCGCCGCCCGACGACCCGTGGTGGCTGCGGCGCCATGCCGACTGAGGCGGCTACAGGCCGTGGCGGCGGGCCTGGAGTTCGGAGCGGACCAGTTCGAGGAGGCGGCCGATCCAGTTGCGGCCCTCCTCGCCCGTCCCCCAGAACGGGGACGGCGCGGAGGCGTAGTGGATGCGGCCGTCGCCGGTGGCGAGCAGGACGTCGGCGAGGTCGGGGTGCTGGTCGAACTTCGTCCGCAGGAGCTCGGTCATGACCGCCAGCCGGACGTCGTCCCAGCCGGGACGGCTGGGGCCCTCGGCGGCCAGGTCGCGGGCGGCGGCGCTGTCGCCGGCGCGGACGCGTTCGGCCAGCGCCTCGTCGGTGGTGGACAGCGCCCAGTAGGCGTGCTCGACCGTCGGGTAGGTCGTCCCGTCCACGGTGATGGGGGCGGGGAACTCGTTGCGCAGGCCGTGGCTCTCCGGGTACATCGGCTTGCCGTAGTTCAGCACCACGGTGGGGGAAGTCGTCGTCTCCCGCGGCTCGCGCCGCCGGAAACCCGGCACCCCGTACTCGGCGAAGTAGTCGAGCGCCCACTGCCTGACCTGCTCGGTGACGACGAGGTGGCCGTCCCGCGTCATGGCGTCGTCGGCGTACTCCAGCTCGTAGGTGGTGTAGTCGTCGCAGACGTCGCCGATCCCGGCCACCAGCAACCGCAACGGGACGTCGCGGTGGTCCATGTCGCCGAGGACGTAGACGCGCTGGTGGGACGGGATCGCCTCGTAGGCCGCCCTCAGCGCGAGACGGTCCTCCTCCCGCCGGGTCTCCAGGTACCGGGACACGGCCTCCAGGCACCGTTCGGCGGAGGTCGGGCGGCCGTTGAGCTCCTCGATGACATCGGCGACCTCGCCCAGCAGGTCCTCGGCCGACACCGCCGTCGCCGGTTCCGCGAACCGCCAGCTCGCCAGGTGGTGGACCGAGGCCCGCCCGTCGGGCTCCAGCTCCGTCGCGATCCAACCGGACTCCAGCTTGCCGCGCAGGCCGTCCAGGTCGGTCCACCCCCAGCAGTCGATCGCGCCGTCGGCGAAGATGGCCATGTTCGTCAGGTAGTAGTCGCCGTTCCGGACGAACACCGGGCGGAGAACGCCTTCGATGCGTTCGCCGTCGACGACCCGGTACGTCCGGTCGAGAGGCATGCCCGACAGGCTAGTCCTTCCCGATCACTTCTCTGCGAAGTCCGCGCCGATGTCGGGCCCCGTCCCTACAGTTCCCGATCATGGACATTCGAGGTAAGCGGGTCGTGTTGGACTCCTCTGTGCTCTCCGGACACCAGGAGGGGCTGCGGCGACGCCTGGAGGAGCTCCGCGCCGAGGTGGTCCCGAGGTCGCTCGGCCCCGGCGACGTGGCGTTCGGCTGGTCCGGTGACGCGTTCGAAGGGGTCCCGGTGCTTCCGGTGGCCGAGCTGGTGGACGCGGTCCTGAGCGGCGGCGGCCATGACGTCGCCGTGCCCGAGTGGTTCGCGGAGGAACGCGAACGGCTCGCGGCCCTCGAACGCGAGCGCGGCGTCACCGACGAGCACCGGGCCGCGACGGCGCGGCTCCGCGAGCTGGGCGCGCGGCTGCGGCACCCCTACGTCAACGCGGCGGCGACGTTCAAGGACTACGCGCTGAGCCCGTGCGGACGGTGGCTGGCGACCGCCCGCTGGGACATGCGCGACGACCGCGGCACGCTCCAGATCTGGGAGATGGGGACCGGACGGTCGGTGAACGTGATCGACGAGATCGAGGAGGGGGTCGGCTGGCCCGGGTACCGCGAGACGGTCCAGTGGTCGGCGGACGGGACGCGGGTCGCGGTGGCGTTCAGCACCAACCTGGTCGGCGCGTGGGAGGCGTTCGGCGAACGCCTCGACCCGCTGGGGACCGCGGACGTGACCGACGGCAAGGACGCGGCGGCGGTCTTCGCGTTCAAGCCCGACGGGAGCGGCGCCTACATCTCGATGCGCGGCGACCACGAGGTGACGGGGTGCGTCGCGGCGCTCGACCAGGGCAAGATCTTCCACCCCGAGTCCGAGCACGGCGTGGAACAACTCCCCGAGCCGATCCCCGAGGAGTTCGCGCGTCACCTCGACGATCGCGAGTGGTCCTTCGTCCGGGTGCGGTGGTCGAAGGACGGCACTCGGCTGCTGGGGTCCGACGGCCGTGGCTGGGCGTGCTCGGTCGACATGCCGGGCGGGCGGATGCGGTGGCTGGTGCGGGCGGACTTCCCCGTCGAGTTCAGCCCGGACGACCGGCGCCTGGCGTCCGTCACCGACGGGCTCCTGCGCGTGTTCGACGCCGACACCGGCGAGGAGGTCGGCGAGCCCGTGCGGCAGGCGGAAGGCTCGCTCCACTGGGGCATGCGCGGGAACACGCCGGTGCTGGCCGTCGTGGCCGAGCACGGCGGCGGCGTCACCGTCCACGACGAGAACGGCCGTCCCCTCCACCGCCTGGACATCGCCACGACCGGGAACACCGGCCGTGGCTTCTTCGAGGGCGAGGAGCGTCCGTGGGCGTGGGCGCCGTCCGGGACGCACGGGGCCTGCCTGACCGGCGACGGCCGGGTCGAGGTCTGGTCGCTGGACGACACCGCGGCGCGGGTCGGGTCGTTCCCGGTGCCGGAGGGGTCGGTGGCGGTGCTGTGGGGGGCGGGCGACGTGCTGGCCGTGCTCGGCGAGCGCACGCTGCGGTTCGTCCGGGCCCTGACGGGTGAGGCCATGGGCGACTACACGTTCGGCGAGGACGAGGACGGCGAGGACGACGAAAACGAGCCGCCCGTGGAACAGGGGGACCTGCTGCACGGCGTGTTCGAGGCCGACCCGTTCCCGCTGGGCGGCGGGCGGTGGGGCGTTCTGGCGTCCCCGGCGGCGGGGCCCGGCGAGGCCCTGGTGATCACCGACGGGGAGAACCGCGACGACCTCGACGCGGTGCTGGCGTGGGTGGTGGGACGCCGGTTCGCGTGGCCGGTCCGATGGGGTGACCTCGACGTCGTCCCGGACGTCGAGGCCGCCGAGGACCGGCTCGCCCGCTGACCCCCGGCGGACCACCGGCGCGGATCGCATCAGGCGATCTACGAAAATCTACAGCGACCCGAGTAGATATTTGGGCGGACGGCAGGTAGAGTTCCTGTCATCGAACAGCGAAGGTCCAAAAGACGCGGCAGAGGACGAACTGCCCGTACAGATGGATGGCGCAGACCGGGCGTGCCGGGGCCAGCGCAGTGGAAGGGGCTCCGGCAGCCGGTCTGCCGCCCGGCGGACGACGAGCCGCCGGTGAGGAGAGACGCAGTACCGCAACACGCAGATGAAGTTGAGGAAAGGAGAGTTCGGCGCCATCGGGATCGCCCGCAGCAGGCTCCAGTCACGCCGCGCGGGTACCGCAGCCTCCACGAAAAGGACGGTGGTCTACGGTCACGCATTCGCGATCCCCACGTCCCCGCGGAAATGAGCGGTCGACGTGGAAGACCGGCCGCAGGGCCGGGTAGATGGTGTTGTACCTCTGGGCCCCGGCGCCGCGGTTTGGCGCCGGGGCCCTCGTTGCGTTCCCTCCACCGCGGCAGTACTGATAAATGGAAGCACCGACGGCAGTACGGAAGGTTTCGTGACAGCACCTGAGCCGGCCCTGACCGGCGACCAGCAAGCACTCGTGCGGGCGGTCCCCGACGACAGCCTCGACGACAAGTTCGAGGACGAGGACTACCCGGCCTACAGCATGGGCCGCGCCGCCGAGATGCTGGGGGTCACCCCGGCGTTCCTGCGCAGCCTGGACGCCACCAAACTGATCGTCCCCCAGCGCTCGCCCGGCGGGCACCGCCGCTACTCGCGCTACCAGCTCCGCCTGGCGCAACGCGCCCGCGACCTGGTCGACCAGGGCACCCCCCTGGAGGCGGCCTGCCGCATCATCATCCTGGAAGACCAGCTCGCCGAGGCCCAGCGCATCAACGCCCAGCTTCAGCGCGAACGCCAGCACACCTGACCGCTACCAGGGCACCGGACCGTCGTGGGTGAAGAACCCGGCGGTGGGGCCGCCCGCGTCCAGCGTGGCCAGGTGGACCAGGATCGCGGCGCCCTGGGCGGGCGTCAGGTGTCCGGTGTGGTTGTTGCTGTCGGTGTCGACGTAGCCGGGGGCGGCGGCGTTGACCAGGATGCCGTCCTTGCGTAGTTCGTTGGCGTACTGCACGGTCAGGGCGTTGAGGGCGGCCTTGGACGGGGTGTAGGCGGCCGAGGGCAGCAGCGCGGCGAAGGGCCCGTCGGGGTCGCTGGTCAGGGCCATCGACGCGGCGTGGCTGCTGACGTTGACGACGCGCGGGGCCGAGGAGCGGCGCAGCAGCGGCAGCATGGCGTTGGTCACCGCGATCACCCCGAACACGTTGGTCTCGAAGACCGCCCGGACCATGTCCAGCTCGACGGTGCTGGGGATCTGGTCGGTGGCGTCGGTGGGCGAGACCTGCCCCGAGCCGGTGATCCCGGCGTTGTTGATCAGCACGTCCAGGTGACCGAAGTGTTCACTGATCTGCCGGGCGGCCTCCTGGACGGTGACCGCGTCCGTGACGTCCAGGGTGAGCGCGTGCGCCTCACCGCCCGCCGCACGCAGCGCCGCTGCGGACTCCTCACCGCGCTGCGCGTCCCGGGCACCGACCAGGACGGTCATGCCCAGCGCGGCAAGCTGTTCGGCGGCCGCGCGGCCGAGGCCCTTGTTCGCCCCGGTGACCAACGCGATCTTCTGTTGGGTGGTGTGCTCGTTCATGGCCAAGCTCCTGTCGTTGGCACGGCATGCTGACGACCATGGAGATGCCGGTGCCCCGATCCCTGTGACAGCCCAGTCATGTGACGTACGCCACCGACCGCGGACGCCACCGGGCGGTGGGCGCGGCTCACTATGATCCGTAGCGGTTCCGCGCCCGACGCGGCCCTTCGACCAGAGGATCCGCGGTGCCCCCTGCCGACGACGCGACCCCCGCCGCCGAGGTGGACGCCTCGCCTCCCAACTCACCTCCCAACGCCTACGGCTGCCTGTTCCCCTCCGCGGGGCTGCACGCGCTGGGCCTGGTCCTGGCGCTGTCCCCGCTGCACTGGACGGCCGTCGGCTACCTCCTCGCCCTCCTCGGCGCGAACCTGCTGGCGATCACCTGCGGTCTCGCCCGGCTTCCGGCCGGCTCCCCGGAGAGACCGCGCGCCGTGCGCGCGGCGGACCACCAGATCCTGTACGGGGCGGCGGCGACGGCCATGACCGTGGTCGTGGCAGCCGTCACCGCGGACGACACCGCCGTCTGGATGGGGTACCTGTGCCTGGTCCCGGTGGGCACGGGGATCTACACCCGTGGCGGCCTGCTGGGGTGGGACCGCGCCCTGCCCGCCGGGGCCGTCACCGCCCTGGTGGTGGCGGTTCCCCTGCTGTGCGCCACGGGCGCGCTGTTCGCCCACGGCACCGAACGCCTCCCCGCGCTCACGGTCCTGCTGACGATCGCCGGTGTCGGGCTGCTGGGCGTGAGCCTCTTCCGCTCCCGAAGGGGCGTCGTTCCGGGCGCGGTCCTGCTGTCGCTGGTGTGCGCCCTGTTCGTCACCAACTTCACCGGCGGCCTCCACGCGTGGCTGGGCGTCGCCGGGCAGCGCGTGGACTGCCGCCACGTGGACACGACGGAGTTCCGGCCGAGGGCGGCGTCGCCCGAGGCCGTCCACCACTACCGGTGCGGGGACCGGCGGATCGACGTCCGGGGGTCCGAGGCGGGCCGCGCCGCCGACGGGGCGCTGCTCGTCGACCCCACGGGCGTCTCCGACCGCGGCCTGCGCGTCGCGGAGGCCCCCGGCGGGCGCGGCATGCTCTGGTGGGCCACCCTCGCCGCCGTCATCGCCGCCATGGGCGCCGTCCTTCTCCTCAACAAAAGATCGCGGCGGCTCTGAGCCCCTGCGCCCGTAACGGCCTAAGCGCCCTCGCCCTTCAGCCCGTCCACGACAAGGGACCACCAACTGTTGGGGATTTCGAGGGCAGGCCGGTCCGCTTCCGTCAGGCGGCGGCGCAGTTCCTCGACGGCCTCACGACGTCCTTCCCCGGCGACAGCGCCGACCTCCGCCAAGAGGATTCCGCATTGGTGGAGGAACGTGACGAAGTGATGAACCGTGCTGTTGATGATCTCCATGTGCGGGGCGCTCTCGTTCAGGGAGAACACGCCGACGAGCCCGTTGCGAATGTTGAGGAAATACCGCGACTCCTCGTCGCCGGGAGGACCGCCGATCACCAGGATCCTGCCCTCCTCACCGTTGGCGTCGAACTCGTGGGCGGAGAAGTTGACCGGCTCGCCCACGACCCGCGTGGTGAAGACCCCCGGAACATGCCGGGGAAGACCGACGTCGGCGAGAACCCGCGCGGCTTCGAAGCCAACGCCAGCGTCGCGGAGCTGGTCGTAGTTCACCGAGGTGACGTTGTCCTCGCCGAACGTCCCCACGAGTTCCGGATACGAGGTCATCGAAACCGCGTCCACCCGACTTCACCGCCGTTCCCTGGGAAGGTGCCTCCAGGATGATCATGCTGACACACGCGGGCTCCCGGGGTGCGCGTTCAGCTCCCGCCCGCTCGGTCCGGTGCACGCCCTGAGTCTGGACCGGTCGGCCGACCGGTCCAGACTCGGAGACCCGGGAGGGGTTCTGGCGGGTGACGTCGGCGACCTTCCACTGGCCGGAGGCGTCCTGGTACGGGTGGTAGCCGTGGGCGTGCGGACCGGGGGTCCCCGCCCGGGTGCCCGGCACCATGGTGCCCTTCAGCCCGAGAGGGCGCAGGATCCGCCGCTGCATCTCCTCGCCGTAGGGGCAGCCGGTGACCTTCTTGACCAGCAGCGAGGCCGGCACGTAGTCGGCGTTGGAGTAGCTCCAGCCCTTCCCCGGCTCGAACCGCTTCCTCCAACGCCAGCCGCACCAGCTCCTCCGGCGGGTAGGCCTTGAACCGGTTGGCCACCCACTCCTCGTCCTGCCGGGGGATCCCCGGCACCGGCGTGCCGTCGTCGTAGTATCCGCCGACGAAGTCGTAGATCCCGGTGGTGTGCTGCAACAGCATCCGCACGGTGATCCGCTCGTCCAGCTCGAACTGGGGCAGGTGACCGGCGACCGAGTCGTCCAGCCCGAGCTTCCGTCGGCCACCAGCCGCAGCACCAGGATCGCCACGAAGGTCTTGGTGCTGCTGCCGACGCGGAACCGCCCGCTGGTCGGCGGATTGGCGGGCTGGCCCAGCTTGCGCACCCCGGCGCTGCCGACCCACTCGCCCTCCCGTCGCGCACCCGTAGTTGCATCCCGGCGAATCCGGCGTCGACGAGCGCCTGCATGGCCTTCTGCAACTCGGGGCGGTTGTGAGCTGCGGCGCCGGTGTCCGGGGCGGCCATCGCGGGCACGGCCGTCCCGGCCAGCAGCGTGGTCGCCATCGCCGTGACCGTCACTCGCCGGAGGATCCGTCGCGTCGGGCCGTCGTTGCGGTTGGTGGTGCGGGGGGGTTCACCTATGACCGTCCCTTGTCTTGTGAGAGCTGGTCGTTGGCGCGGCCCGAAGCGCGAGGCCGAGGCGGCCATGCGGTGAGCCTGGGCCCTGCCCCAAGGTCAAGGTCAACCTCCCGGCGCGGCCACCGGGGTGGCCGCGGGGCGGGGTCGTCCCAGGCGGTTCCTTTCACCGAGGGCACCGTTTTCACCGGAAGATCGCGGGATTCCGGGAGGCGCGTCTAGCCTGGCGCCATGGACAGGGTGGCGGTTCGGGTGGCGAGGGTGTTCGACGGCGAGCGCGTGCTCGACGGCCCCGTCGTGGTGTTCGTGGAGGACGGGCGTGTTCTCGGCGTCGAGCGGGGCACGGCGGTGCCCGGCGGATGGCCGACACGGGACCTGCCCGGCGGCACCCTGCTGCCCGGCCTCATCGACGCGCACGTGCACCTGTGCGCCGACGGCACGCCGGGACCGCTGGACCGGCTCGCCGGACACTCCGCCGAACGACTGGACGCCACCATCGAGGCGTCGCTGCGCGCGCACCTCGCCGCGGGCGTCACCACCGTCCGCGACCTCGGCGACCAGGACGGCGCCGTCCTGTCCTGGTCGTCGCGCGCCACGGCGGGCCTTCCCACCGTGCTGGGCTCGGGCGCGCCGATCACCACGCCCGGAGGCCACTGCTGGACGATGGGCGGCGCGGTGCGCGGCGTGGCGGAGCTCCGCGCGGCGGTGCGGCGGCGGGCCGAGCAGGGCGCGCACGTCGTGAAGATCATGGGCAGTGGCGGCGTGATGACGCCGGGCACCGACACCATGCGGCCCCAGTTCACCGACGAGGAGATGCGGGTCGCGGTCGCCGAGGCGCACGCGGCCGGGCTGCCCGTCACCGTGCACGCGCACGCGCTGACCGCCGTCCGGCAGGCCGTGGACGCCGGAGCCGACGGCATCGAGCACTGCACCTGCGTCACCCCCTCGGGGGTGCGCGTTGACGACGCCCTGCTCGGCGCGCTCGCCGGCGCGGGGGTCGTCGTGTGCCCGACGCTGGGATCCGACCCCGGGTTCGTGGTGCCGCCGGAGATCGTCGCGATGGCGGCGCGTGCGGGCCTCACGCAGGGGGCCCTGAACGAGGTGGTCGCCCGCCTCCACGAGGGCGGGGTCCGGCTGGTCGCCGGGACCGACGCGGGCATCGGCCCGCCCAAGCCCCACGGGCTGCTGCCGGTCGCCCTCCGCGAGTACGCCGGGTGCGGCATGCCCGCGACGGACGTGCTGGCCGCCGCCACCTCGGCCGCCGCCGCGGCCTGCGGCGTGGCGGACCGCAAGGGCTTCGTCCGCCCCGGCCACGACGCCGACCTGCTCGCCGTGGACGGCGACCCCACCGCCGACATCACCACGCTGGCCAGGCCCCTCGCCGTCTACCTGGCCGGGGAACCGGTGAACGCGCTACCGGACCAGCGGCCAGACCCCGGAGCCCGGCACCACGGCCTGAGGTGACGGCGACGGGGCGGCCGTCCACCGAAGCGACGTCCATACACGTGATGTCACCCTCCGCTCCGGGCGCGGCGGCCGGGTCTCGGTGCTCGTCGGGGGAACGGACGGGGCGTTGCGGGTGACCGTCTTCTGGCGGGGTAGCCGGTCAGCGCAGCGCCACCACTCCGGTCGCCGTGCGGACGTAGAGCATCCCGTCCGCCGGGAGCACGGCGGAGGCGGTCTCCTCGTAGAGCGCCTCGTCGTTGGGCTCCTTGAGGTCGATCTCCAGGCCCGTGTCGAGGGTCCAGCGCGGTTCCCCCGTCGCGGCGTCGAGGGCGAGGACCGTTCCCTTCGAGGTCGCCGTGTAGACGGCTCCCGCCGCGAACACGGGCGTGCCGACCCCGGCGGCGGGCAGGCTCCGGGTCCACGCCTCCTCGCGGGTCTCGATGTCGACGGCGTGGACGGCGGGCCCGTCGCCGCGGGTCGTGAAGTAGACCCTCCCGTCGGCGACGGCCACGGATCCGTTCGGTGCCGCCTGCCGCACCCGGTGGCGCCACCGCGGCTTGCGGGTGAGGGGGTCCAGGCCCACGATCTCGTCCGTGGCCCGGTGGACCGGCTTCCAGATCAGGCCCTCCGCGACGGTGGCGTGCGGAGGGTTGTCCCCGTACGACTCCTCCCGCGGGGAGTACCTGAACCGCCGCTTGCCGGTGCGGAGGTCCAGGGCGAGGATCCCGCCGTGCGTGCGGTTGCCCTCCCAGCCGCAGGGCAGGCAGAGGAGGTCGTCCGGACCGGCCGCCGGTGCGGTCTGCACGCAGCCCTCGGCCTTCCTGTTCCACCACAGCGGGGTCAGGTCCGGGAGGCCGAGCGCCCGCACGCCCGAGTTGAGGCCGATGAGCAGGAGCGTGTCGCCGACGACGGCCGGGTAGCCGCCACGGCCCACCTTCCGCAGGAGCGCGCCCGACCGGAGGTCGAGGATCCCGACCTCCCCGTCGTCGAGCTCCTCGTCGTGTCCGGCGTCGGCGAAGCCGTCGAAGTAGCCCGTGCCGTCGCACACCCCGACGACGACCTGGTCCCGCCACACGTCGACGGCCGTCGTGAACACGTCGTATCCGGGGCCCGGTGTGCAGTCCTCGTCGGGGGAACGCCAGCGCCGCTCGCCCGTCGCCGCGTCGAACGCGTGCACCCGGCCTGCGGAGTCGCCCGCGAGGAGGGTGTCGCCCGCGAGCACCGGTGTGCCGTGCACCGGGAAGCCCGTTTCCGCGGTCCAGGCGATCCGCGCGCGGTCGGGCAGTCCGGTGGCCGGGTGAGCGCCGCTTCGTCCGCCGTCCGCCATTCGCACCGTCCATGCCGACCCGACCGGGAAATGAAGATCAACAATAGGCCGCGCGCCGCGCGGAGGCCATGTCGCCGGGGAGGACCCCACCGATCAGCGTGGGCGGCTGAGGGCGGCCTCGGCCAGGTCCGTCCACTTCTCGACCGAGGAGTGGGGTACGACCACCCAGTCCTTGACCTCCCTGCCCCGCCCCGAGGGGTCGAACAGGGACGCTCCGGGCAGCTTGAGCGCGGCCGTGTGCTCGGGGGTGTCCCTGACCAGCCGGAAGACCATCGCGCCGTCGCGCTGGAGGCTCGCGAACACCTTCCCGTTCTGGTCCTTGAGCGCGGGACTGCCCATCATCCGGGAGATCCCCACGCCCAGGTCGGCCAGCTCGGCGCCGACCTGCCTGAAATCCTCTTCCGCGCTCATCGTCAGCCGGTCTCCCACTCCATGACGGCAGGGCGCTCAGGCTAATCACCCCCACGGAAATGATCAAGATCGGAACGACAGGCCGCGTTCGCGCAGGGCCTCGCGGAGGATGCCGACCGCCTTCGGACCCACGCCGTGGATCTTCAGCAGTTCCCTCTCCGACAGGGCGGTGAGCTGTTCCAGGCGCGTGTAGCCCTGGTGGACCAGGGCCCCGCGCGCCGGGTTTCCGATCTTGGGGAAGTCCGTGATGTCGTCGGTCATGATCGGTCAGACCCTCCGGGGTGCGGTTTCTCATCGGTGGACGGCATGCGGCTTTTCCTGGGATCTGACGGGCTCGGAGCGCTGCCCGCGTGGCTGCCCGAGACGCGGAGGGCGGTGGTCGTTCCCACGGCCGCCACGCCGCTGGGGTCGCCGCCGTTCGTCGCGGCGGCGTTCGCCGTGCTGCGCGGGGCGGGTGCGCGGGTGGAGGCCCTTGAGCTCGCCGACGCCTCGGAACGCGACGTCGCGCGGGCGTTGCGGGGCGCGCGGGTCGTGTTCGTGACCGGCGGTCATGCGATCCATCTGCTCCGGCACGCGCGGCGGAGCGGGTTCGACCGGGTGGTGGTCGAGGCCGTCCGGGAGGGGCGGCTCGACTACGTGGGGATGTCGGCGGGCGCCGCGCTGGTGGGGCCCGACCTGGAGTGGTTCCGGGACCCCGGGGATCCGGGGGTGGTGGGGTCGGCCAGGGGGCTGGGGCTGGTGCCGTTCACCGTGCTGGCGCACCGGAACCGGGGGCGGGCCGAGCGACACGACCGGCTGGGCGGTCTCTCGATCAGGGACGACCAGGCGGTGGTGGTCGACGGGGAACGCTGGCGGATCATCCCCTCCCCTTCTTGTTGCGAATGATTTGCAATAAGCTGGCGCCGCCGATCCTGAGGGAGGAACATGCCGGTCAGGCCCGAGGTCGTCGACGACTGGGTGCGGGGGTGGACGGTTTCCCGTGGAACATCGGCCCCCGTCGCGGTGCCGGACGGGTACCGGATCGACGTCGGGCGGCCGGGGCACCTGGTCCGGTACGTGGTCCCCCGCTTCGACCCCGAACGCCTGCGACGCCTGGCCGGGCCGCTGACCGGGCCGGGAACGTGGCTGAAGCTGTTCGCCGACCCGGCGGACGTGCTGGCGGCGCTGCCGGACGGCTGGAAGGAGGACGCCCCCGGCTTCATGATGACCGCCGCGCTGCGGACCGCCGAGATCGCGCCGCCCGACGGCTACTCGCTGTCGGTCGTGGAGGAGGACGGCGTCCTGCGTGCCGCCGTGCGCACCGGGAACGGCCTGGTCGCCGCCCGGGGGCAGGCGGGCCTCGCCGGGGACGTCGCCGTCATGGACCAGATCGAGACCGACCCCGCGCACCGGCGGCGGGGCCTCGGCGGGCTCGTCATGACCGCGCTCGGGCACGGGGCCGCGCTGCGGGGCGTCGGGCGGGGCGTGCTCGGCGCGACCGTCGAGGGCCGGGCGCTGTACCTGTCGCTGGGCTGGGAGGAGCACTCCCCGCTGGTGTCGGTCTACCGGCCCTGACCCGTGACCTCGTCCCGCAGGACGCTGTAGAGGACGCCGTCGCGCCAGGCCCCGTCGCGGAACGTGACGCTGCGCATGACCCCCTCGCGGGTGAAGCCCGCCTTCTCCAGGGCGCGCTGCTCGGCGCGGTTGTCCACCTCGGTGCCCGCCTGGATCCGCACGGCCTGGGTGTGCGCGAACAGGTAGCGGACGACCTGGCGCTGCGCCTCGGTGCCGATGCCCCGGCCACGCGCCTCGGGCAGCAGGTTGATGCCGATCTCCCAGCAGAACGAGGAGCGCGAGGTGACGACCTTCCACCAGGCCACGAACCCGTGCGTCTCGGTGTCGGAGCAGACCATCAGCATGCTGCGGTCCGTGCCGAGCAGGCCGTCGTCGGCCCAGCGGCGGCGCCAGACGTTCGGGTCCGACCAGCCGTACCACTCGAACGCGCCCGCGGCCTCCGGGTCCGTCAGGTGGCGGTCGAGGACGTCCAGGTCGCCCTCCAGTACGGGACGGAGCCGCACGGGGGCGGGGACTGAGGTGTCAACGGGCTCGGCGCTCACAGGTCACGCATCGTAGGCCCGCATGGCGAGCGCGGCCACCCTCTCCAGGTCCTCCCTGCTCGCGCCGTCCTGGGCCTGGCGGGACATGCCCTGGATGACGGCGGCGTAGTAGGTGGCCAGGGCGGTGACGTCGGTGCCCGCGGGCAGGCGGCCCGCGCGGACGTCGTCGGCGACGCGTTCGCCGATGGCGCGCTTGGACGCCTCGCGGTGGCCGCGCAGCTCCTCGACGACGTCGGGGTCGGCGCAGTTGGTCGCGGCGGTGATGATGAGGCAGCCCGGAGGGTGGGCCGGGTCGGTGTAGTCGGCGGCGGCCTGCGCGAGGACGCGTTCGATCGCGGCGCGGCCGGTCGGCTCCTCGCGCAGGGCCCGCGTCGTGGCCGCGCCGTAGGTCTCCTGGTAGCGGCGGATCGCCTCGGAGAACAGCGTCCGCTTGTCCCCGAACGCCGCGTACAGGCTCGGCGGGCGGATCCCCATCGCGCCGGTCAGCGCGGCGATGGAGGTGGCCTCGTAGCCGTCGCGCCAGAACGCCACCAGGGCCTTCTCCAGCGCGGCGTCGCGGTCGAACGAGCGGGGCCGGCCCGCGGTCTTCGTCATACCCGAATTCTATAGCGATCGATACAGCTTGACCTCAAGTTAAGTCAAGGTCGCAGTCTGGGGTGCAGGCCGCCGAGCCCAGTCATCCGACAGATTCCCCCGGCGGCCCGGACCCGTAGCTTCAAAGAAGTCGGAAAACGGCTCTGAGCAGGGAAAACAGGAGGATGTCATGACCGAGCAGCCGCTGCGCGTCGCCATCATCATCGGCAGCACCCGGGACGGCCGGTTCGGGCCGACCGTCGCCCGGTGGGTCGAGGAGCAGGCGAGCGGGCACCCCGGGCTGGACGTCGAGGTGATCGACCTGGCCGACATCCCGCTGCCGCACGCGCTGGGCACCCGCCCCGCCGACCCGGCCGGGCTGGACCGGGCCACCGCCGCGCTGGAGACCGCCGACGCGTTCGTCGTGGTCACGCCCGAGTACAACCACAGCTTCCCCGGCGTGCTGAAGAACTTCATCGACACGCACTTCACGCAGTGGCAGGCCAAGCCGGTCGCGTTCGTCTCCTACGGCGGGATGGCGGGGGGCCTGCGGGCGGTCGAGCAGCTCCGGCTGGTCTTCGCCGAGCTGCACGCCGTCACCGTGCGCGAGTCGCTGTGCTTCCACAACCCGTGGAACCGGTTCGGCGAGGACGGCCGCCCCGACGACCACGAGTCCGCCTCCGTCGCCGCGAAGAAGATGTTCGAGCAGCTCGCCTGGTGGGCGCACACCCTGCGCGACGCCCGCGCCACTCGTCCCTACGCGGCCTGATCCCCCGTTTTCCCCCGCGAATCCCTAGGAGTTCCCCATGGCCACCGCAGCCCCGCCCCGGGAGGATGCCGCCGCGTCTCCCGCCGCCGACCCCCGCGCGATGACGATCGCCCTCGTCCTCGTGCTCGGGGCGATCATGACGACCCTGGACATGACCATCGTCAACGTCGCGATCCACCGGTTCACGCTCCAGTTCGACGCGCCCCTGTCGACCGTGCAGTGGGTCACGACCGGGTACTCGCTGGCGCTGGGCGCGGTGATCCCCAGCACCGCGTGGGCGGTGGGCCGGTTCGGCGCGAAGCGGCTGTACCTCGTGGCGATCGTGCTGTTCGTGGCCGGGTCGGTGCTGGCGGGGATGGCGTGGAACATCCAGTCGCTGATCGCGTTCCGGGTGGTGCAGGGCCTCGGCGGCGGGATGGTGATGCCGGTCGGCATGACGATCCTGATCCGGGCGGCCGGGCCGGACCGGATGGGGCGGCTGATGTCCACGCTGGGGCTGGCGATCCTGGTCGGCCCGCTGGCCGGGCCGGTGCTGGGCGGCTACCTGGTGGACGAGGTGTCGTGGCGGTGGATGTTCCTGCTCAACCTGCCGCTCGGCGCGGTCGTGCTGCTGCTGGCCACGCGGATCTTCCCCGGCGACGTGCCGGGTGAGCGCCGCCCGCTGGACGTGCTGGGGCTGGCGCTGCTGTCGCCGGGGCTGGCGGCGTTCGTGTACGGCGTGACGGCCGGGGGCGAGCGGGGCGACTTCGGCTCCGCCGGGGTGCTGGTCCCGACGGTCGCCGGGGTCGTGCTGGTGGCGGCGTTCGTGGCGCGGGCGCTGACCGCGCGGTACCCGCTGATCGACCTGGGGCTGTTCCGGAACCGGGCGTTCGCGGCGGCGACCGCGACCACGACGGTGTTCGTGCTCGGCTACTTCGGCACGATGATCCTCGGCCCGCTGTACTTCCAGGTGGTGCGGGGCGAGAGCGCCACGGTGGCGGGCGCGCTGGGCATCCCGTTCGCGCTGGCGTCGGGCACGGCGATGCAGGTGACCGGGCGGATCGTCGACCGGGTGGGGCCGGGCCGGGTCGTGCCGTTCGGGGTCGTGACGGCGGTCGCCGGGTTCGGGCTGTTCACGTTCCTGCTGTCGGCGGACGTGCCGTACTGGGCGCTCGGCGGGGCGATGCTGCTGATGGGCGCGGGCGGCGGATCGACGATCATGCCCGCCATGACGGCCGCGACCAAGCAGCTCGCCCCCGGGCAGGCCGCGTCGGGCAGCACGACCGTCAACCTGATCAACACGACGATGGGCGCGGTCGGCACTGCGGTGATCTCGGTGGTGCTGGCCGCGAACCTGCCCGGCGGGTCGGGCGCGCTGCGCGGCGCGGTCCCGGCCGACGCCGGGGCGTTGACGGAGGCGTTCCGGGGGACGTACGTGTGGTCGCTGGCGTTCGTCGCGCTGGCCATCGTGCCCGCCCTGCTGATCCCGCGCCGGAGGTGAACGCGCCGGCGGCCCCGGTCCCGCGTGGACCGGGGCCGCCGGCGTGCCCGGTTCAGCGCGCGGACCACAGGGCGCGGACGGCCTCCACGACGGCCGCGCGGCGGCGGGCGAGGGCGACCCTCTCGTCGTCCTCGTCCAGCACCAGGCGGCGCAGCTGGGGGACCGCGAAGTTCCAGGCGATCAGGCCGAGCAGCGTGAACATCCAGTCCTGGGCGGCGTGGACGCGGGCCCGGTCGCCGGGCGCGTCGGCGGCGTACCCGGCCTCGACCCAGCCCCGGACGTGGCCCCGGTAGGCGTCGCGGCGCTCCGGCTCGCCCTGGACGGGGCCGGGGCCGTTCTCCAGCGCCTCCCAGAGCAGCAGGCGGACCAGCTCGGGATGCTCCTGGTACCAGTCGAACAGCCGGCCGACGGTCTCGGCGACGTCGTCCGGGTCGAGCGCGCCCGTCTTGCAGACCTCGTCCACCTTGGCGCCCACGACCGCGCCGAACAGCTTCTCCTTGTTGCCGAAGTAGAGGTAGATCGCCTGCTTGTTGGCCTTGGCCGCGGCGGCGATCCGCTCGATGCGCGCCCCGGCCAGGCCGTGCGCGGCGAACTCCTCGGTGGCGGCCTGGAAGATCCGGCGGCGGGTGGCCTCGGCGTCGTACCCCATACCGAAATTAAACCATCCGGTTGACTTTCCACCCGCATCCGATCATGCTCTAAACCAACCGTCTGGTTTATTTCGAACGGAGATTCCCCATGACCCTCGCCGCCGCCCCTCTTCCGGTCCGCTCGCCGCTGCCCGACGGGCTCGCCGGATCGACCGCCGTCATCCTCGGCGGCACCTCCGGCATCGGGCTGGCCGCCGGGCGTCTGCTGGTCGGCCTCGGCGCCCGCGTCGTGCTGTCCGGGCGCGACCGGAGCCGCCTGGACGCCGCCCTCGCCGCGCTGCGCGCCGACGCCCCGGCCGACGCCGTGCTCGGCGGCACCGCCGACGCCGCCGACGAGGACGCCGTCCGCCGCGTCTTCGACCTGGCCGAACGCGTGGACCACGTCCTGGTCACCGCGGGCGGCTACGTCGGGGCCGGTCCGCTGGAGGAGCTGACCCCCGACACCGTCCGCACCGTCGCCGACCTGCGTCTGTGGAGCGCGCTGGCCGCCGCCCGCGTCGCCGCCGAGCGGCTGCCGGCCGGCGGATCGATCACCCTGACCTCCGGCACCTTCACCGTCCGGCCCGTGCCCGGGGTGAGCGGGGCGATCGCGGCGGTCGGCGGCGTCGAGGCGCTGGCCCCCGCCCTCGCGGTCGAGCTCGCTCCGCGCCGCCTGCGCGTCAACACGGTCCGGTACGGCGCGTTCGACACCCCGCTGATGCGCTCGGCCGGCGGGCTGGACACCGACGCGAAGATCGCCGAGGCCGGGGCGGCGGTGCCGCTCGGCCGGTACGGGACCGCCGAGGAGGCGGCCGCGGCCGCGCTGTTCCTCATGGCCAACCCCTACATGACCGGCCAGGTCCTCACCGTCGACGGCGGCCAGACCCTCGCCTGACCCGCCCGCGCGGCTACGAGGGGATCGGGATGCGCACCTTCGGCAGCGTGGGGCGGGGCTCCCGCCACGCTCCCGACAGCAGGACGGCCAGGGTGTAGATGTGCCAGGTCTGGAGCACCCACGTCCCGGAGACCGCGGCGAAGTGCTCCTTGGCCCTCACCTCGTCGACGATGTCGAAAAGCTCGCGCGGGGCCGCCGCCACCTCGTCGCGCAGGAGCTTCAGGAACGCGTCGTCGTAGCTCTTGCGCCAGTTGAAGCCCGAGGTGCGGCCCCTGGGGACGAGGGCGGCGCGGCGCCGCCAGGCGAGCAGGTCGCGCAGGCCGCACGGGCGGTTCTCCTCGAACCGCCAGCGCTTGCCCTCGGGCGGGATGTCGGCGAGTTCGGGCGCGAGCGTCTCGATCAGCCGGAAGACGACCTCCTCGCTCGCCCGCCAGCCCGGCGGCAGCGCCAGGGCCTCGCGGACCACCCGGTTGTCGAAGAACGGGTGGTAGTAGGGGCCGTTGGTCAGCGTCGCGGTGTGCGAGCCGACGATCCAGCGTCCCGAGCGGTAGTAGAGGTAGAGGCGGTCGAGGACGTCGGCGCCGTCGCGCTCGGCGCGTTCGGCCCAGGGCCGGAGCGCCGCACGGGCGCGGTCGTTGGCGCCCGGGGTGCAGAACCGCTCGGCCGACAGGAAGATCGTGCGGACGCGCCTGGCGATGCCCGCCGGGGACCGGTCGCCCTGGTCGTAGAGGAAGCCGCCGCGCAGCGTCTCCCCGCCGGACCCGGAGGTGCGCGGGGTGAGGGAGTAGGGCGTCCAGCCGTTGACCCGCTCGTAGGCCGAGGTCATCCCCTCGCAGCGCCGGATGATGTCGTAGGCGCGAAGGAACGGGTGCTCGACGACGACCTCGTCGCGCGCGTCGTCGGTGGCCGGCAGGCTCACCCGGTGCTCGATCCCGAGGCGGCGCGCGATGCGGGTGGCCAGCACGACGTCGGGGTCGTCGGCGAACCCGTGGGTGGCCGCCGTCATCGGCACGCCCGCCGCCTTCAGCACGGCGGCCATGAGGCGGCTGTCGCGGCCGCCCGACAGCGCCAGGGTGACCGGTTCGCCGTGCCGGGCGAGCGGCGCGGCGGACGCGACCAGCGCCTCGGCGAGGTCGGCGACGCGGGCGCGGGCCCGGCGGGGGCCGCCGGGGGCGGGCTCGGCGACGGGGGTGGGGACCTCGCGGGTCTCGGTGGGCTCGCCGGGACGGGCGGTGAGGACGGTCGCGGCGGGCAGCGTGCGCACGCCCCGGAAGGGGGTGTCGTCGTTGGTGAAGAACCCGTGCCGGACCATCGGCTGCAACGCCGGGACGTCGAGGTCCACGCCGGGGTCGGCGGCGCCGGTCCCGATCGCGCGGGCGACCAGGTGGACCAGCAGCGCGCGGGTGCCGATCACCCGGGCCCCGCCGGTCTCGGCGTGGTAGACGGGGCAGACGCGCGCGATGGAGGTGGCGGCCTCGACGCCGTCCGGGCCCGCCCGGAAGACCGAGAAGCAGCCGCCGAGCGTCTCGGTGACCGGCCCGACCCGGTCGGCGGCCAGCAGCGCCCGCTCCCCGGCGTCCGGGTCGGCGAGATAGCCGCAGTAGCCGAGGACGCGTCCGCCCTCGCGCCGCAGCGGGCGGGGCAGCAGGGCGTGCTCGGGCTCGTTGGCCCAGGCGAGCAGGGTGACCGCGCCGTCCTCGCTCGTCCAGCGGTCGGCCGTCAGGACGTCGGCCGGGACGGGGACCGCCTCGTGCACGGCCCGCTCCGCGGCCTCGATGACGCGCCGGGGGACGGGTCGGCCGCGGTCCACCGCCACGACGGCCAGATACGCGCGCATGCGACTCCTGTGCGGGGTGGGATCCCCCAGCGAAGCAGCGCGCGGTGAACGCCCGTCGAGCCGGACGGTAGCGCCGCGTGAACGCCGTCTGGCGTCCGGCGCGGCCGGGGTCAGTGGACGAGCTCCTCCTCCCGCTCGGCGCGGCGGTCGTAGGTGTGGCGGGCCTCGGCGATCTCGCGCTGGTGGTTCTCGGTCCAGTCGACCAGGGCCTTGATGGTGGCGTGCAGGCTCACCCCGAGCGGGGTCAGCTCGTAGTCCACCCGCGGCGGGACCACCGGGTGGACGGTGCGCTTGACCAGGCCGTCGCGTTCGAGGTGGCGCAGGGTGCGGGTCAGCATCCGCTGGCTGACGCCGTCGATCTCGCGCTTGAGCTCGGTGAAGCGCAGGCTCCGCTTGTCCAGCAGCGCGATCACCAGCAGCGACCACTTGTCGGCGACGCGGTCGAGGATCTGCCGGACCTCGCAGCCCTCGCGGGTGTCCCACTGGAACGCGTCGTAGTCGGTGCCGGTATCACAGGGGGTACCGGGGAACTCTGAAGTGCCGTCTTCCATGGTCACCAATGGTCACCCAAGATGAGGTCGGTAACAAGAGGGAACCGGCACCCTTTCGGTGACCGCCCCTCGTCCCCCCTTGTCGACGAGGAGACAGCCATGTCCGCAACGCTGTCCGGCGCGCGTCCGCCGGGTCAGATCACCGAGATGAACGGCCGCGCCTGGGCGATGCTGCTGGTGCTGTGCGGCGCGATCTTCCTGGAGGGGATCGACGTCGCGATGCTGAACGTCGCCCTGCCGAGGATCCGCACCGATCTGGACCTGTCCACCGGCATGCTGAGCGGCGTCGTGTCCGCCTACGTGCTCGGGTACGGCGGGTTCATGCTGCTGGGCGGGCGCGCCGCCGACCTGCTGGGACGCCGCCGCATGTTCCTGACGTGGCTGGTGGTGTTCCTGGTCTTCTCCGGCCTCGGCGGGTTCGCCACCGAGGGGTGGACGCTGCTGGTCTCCCGGTTCGTGACCGGGGTGGCGGCGGCGTTCCTGGCCCCGGCCGGGCTGGCGCTGATCACCACGAACTTCGCCGAGGGGCGGGCGCGCAACCGCGCGCTGATGTTCTACGCGGGCACGGCCGCGGGCGGCTTCACGCTGGGCCTGGTCATCGGCGGTCTGCTGACGATGGCGGGCTGGCGGTGGGTGTTCTTCGCGCCGGTCATCCTGGCGGCGCTGATCCTGGCGGCGGCGGTTCCGCTGGTGCGCGACGACGCCGCGCCGGAGCGGGTGCGCGGGCGGTTCGACCTGGCCGGGTCGTTCAGCATCACCGGGGCGATGCTGCTGCTGGCCTACGGCGTGGTGCGGCTGGAGCACCCGGCGGACGGGCCGGGGCTGACGGTCGCGGCGTTCGCGGGCGGGCTGGCGCTGCTGGGCGCGTTCGTGGCGATCGAGCGCCGGTCGGCCGCGCCGCTGGTGCGGCTGGGCGTGCTGCGGTCGGGGCCGCTGGTGCGGACCAACATCGCGGCGCTGCTGTTCATCGGCTCGTTCGCGGGCTTCCAGTTCCTCGTGACGCTGTACCTCCAGGAGCTGCGCGGCTGGTCCACGCTGGAGACCTCCCTGGCGATGCTGGTGATCGGGATCGACATGGTGCTGGCGCCGACGGTGACGCCGAGGCTGACCGAGCGGTTCGGCAACGTGCGGGTGCTGTTCGGCGGGCTGGTGCTCGGCGCGATCGCCTACGCGCTGTTCCTGCCGGTCTCCTCCGACTGGTCGTACGCGGCGATGTTCCCGGCGTTCCTGCTGCTCGGGCTCACGTTCTCGCTGGTCTACGGTCCGCTGACGGTGGCCGCCACCGAGGGCGTCGCGGAGGAGGAGCACGGGCTGGCCGGGGGCCTGCTCTACACGTCGATCCAGTTCGGGACGGCGCTCGGGATCTCGGCGGTGACGGCGGTGAGCGTGGCGGCCGGGCCGTTCGGGATCGACGCGGTGCGGTCCGCGATGGTGGTACCGGTGGTGGGCGCCGTGGTGGCCCTCGTGGTGACCGCGTTCGGGCTGGGGCGGCGGGACTCCGCCGGCGTTCCCGCCCCCGCCGTCACCGAGCGCGTCGAGGCGGGGGTCTGAACCATGGCGACGAAGGTGAGGTCGTTCGCCGACCTGCGGGAGCAGTTCGAGGCGTACGTCGGGAGCATCGTGTACGCGACGATGACCACGGTCGACAAGAAGGGGCGGCCGCGGGCCCGGGTCCTGATCCCGGTGTGGGAGGTCGTGGACGGGAAGCCCGTGGGGTGGCTGGCCACCTACAAGACGCCCGTGAAGGCCGCGCACCTGGCGAACAACCCGCACACGACGTTCTCCTACTGGACCCAGCGGCAGAACGCGGTCAGCGTGGACACCGTCGCCCACTGGGTGGAGGACCGCGAGACCAAGCGGCACGTGTGGGAGCTGTACCGGCGGACCAGCCCCCAGGGGGCGGGCTACGACCTCGGGCAGTTCTGGAAGGGGATCGACGATCCGGAGCTGCACGTGCTGCGGCTCGACCCCTGGCGGGTCCAGGTGATCCGGGGAACGGACCTGGCCAGCAAGATCTGGCGGAGCGAGTGAGGGACGGACGAGAGAGAAGACCCCCTTTCCGGGGGTCTTCTCCTTTCCGTCTAGGCGATGTGGTGGTTGAGGCGGAACAGGTCCGACGGGTCGAGCTTCGCCTTCAGCGTCACCAGCCGCTCGTGGTCGGCGGGCTCGTAGGCGCGGCGGACCTCGGCCTCGGTCGCGTCGTCCCCGTAGAGGAAGTTGACGTGGCGGCCCAGGTCCCAGGGGGCGAGCGCGTCGATGAACGCCTCGTGGGCCGGCCTCGTCGCCTCGGGGCCGTGGCCCGGCAGGATCGGGGACAGCACGGCGGCCAGGTACCGCGCGTCGCGGTGGCCGACGGCGTTCGGCACCGCCGGGGGCCGGGACATCGCGCCGCCCAGGTGCCGGATCTCCACGATGAACCGCTCCCCGGCGTCCAGCGCGGCGGCCACGATCGCCGGGTCGAGCTCGCCGACCAGCGCGTGCGCGCTGTGGTAGGCCATCGGGAACGGCGGCTCGGCGTGGATGGTGGCGCACTCGGCGTACGGCATGTCCCGCACGGTGTCGATCAGGCGGGGGGCGACGGCGCGCAGCGGCTCCACCAGGCGCTCGCCGGTCGCGGCGTCGCCCGCGTGGATGATCCGGACGTGCGCGGCGTACCGGCCGCCCAGCGGCTCGGGCACGCCCGGGGCGTCCGGGAACGGCACCAGCGCGACCGAGGAGGTCATCTCCTCCGGCACGGTCGCGGTCCACGCCCGGTAGGCGTCCAGCACGGCGGGGATGTGGCCGGTGTCGAAGTACAGGCCGCCGCCGTAGATCCGCTCCACCGGCATCAGGTCGAACTCCAGCGCCGTGACGACGCCGAAGTTGGCGCGTCCGCCGCGCAGCGCCCAGAACAGGTCCGGGTCGCTCTCGGCGGTGACGTGCCGGAACTCTCCGTCGGCCGTGACGACGTCGATGGCGCGGACGTGGTCGGCGGCGAACCCGAACCGGCGTGACAGCAGGCCGACGCCACCGCCGAGCGTGTACGACACCGCGCCGACGGTGGGAGAGGAGCCGTTGACGGGGGCCAGGCCGTGGTCGGCGGCGGCCGCGACGACCGCGCCCCACCGGACGCCCGCCTCGACCCGCGCCGTGCGGGCCGCGGCGTCGATCCGGACCCCGTCCATCCGGCCCGTGGTGATGAGCATGCCGCCGTCCGCGCCCCGCGGCAGCCCGTGCCCGGTGGCCTGCACGGCGATCGGCGTCCCGTGCGCGGCGGCGGACGCGACGGCCTCCCGCACGTCCTCCACCCCGGCCGCCGCGACGATCACGTCCGGGCGGTGCTGCCCGTGCAGCTGGAAACCGGAACGCTCCGCGTCGTAGCCCTCGTCGCCGGGGACGAGCACGGCGCCCGCGATCCGGTCGGCCAACTCCTGATGGTCCTTCATTTCGGTCTCCCCGTAACGGTCGTTCTCGCTTCACCTCCAACCCTGCCGACACTTGGATCAGAAGTCCAAGAGATGGATTTGCTACTAATGAGAAGGATTACTTATGACAGTGGCCGTGCCGGAGCCCGAGGGATCCGGCACGGCCAGGGGGTGTCGCCTACAGCCCCTTCAGGGAGCCGCCGTCCACCACGACCTCGGCCCCGGTCGTGCTGCCCGAACGCGGTGACGCCAGCAGCACCACCGCGTCGGCGACCTCCTGCGGCTCGACCAGGCGGCCGGTGACCAGGTTCATCATCTCCGGCGCGACCTTGTCCATCACCGCGTCCCGGTCGGCGCCGGTCGCGCCCGCCAGGATGTCGGCCGCGCCGCCCTCCTCGGTCCACCACGCGGTGCGCACCGGACCGGGCGAGACGGTGTTGACGCGGATCCCCTGCGGGCCGAACTCCTCCGACAGTCCCTTGGTCACGTTGGCCAGGCCCGCCTTGGCGGCGCTGTAGTCGTAGTTCATCGGGCCGGGCTGGCGCGCCATGGTCGTGGACACGTTGACGATCGCGGCGGCGTCGCTCTCCAGCAGGCGCGGCAGCGCCTCCCGGATGAGCCGCACCGGCGCGAACAGGTTGAACTCGAACATCCGCCGCCAGTCGTCGTCGTCCGGCGTGGTGAACCCGAACTGCGGCAGGCTCACCCCGGGCGGCGGGCCGCCGGCGTTGTTGACCAGCACGTCCACGCCGCCGAACGTCTCCACCGCCCGCGCGACGATCCGTGCCGGGGCCCCCTCGTCCATCAGGTCGGCCGTGACGTGCAGCAGGTTCGGCCCGGCCAGCGCGTCCAGCTCGGGGGTGGTCCGGCGGGAGACCGCGACCACCTTCGCGCCCTCCTCCAGCAGGGTGCGGGTGACGGCCAGGCCCATGCCCTTGGACGCTCCGGTGACGATCGCGACGCGGCCGGTCAACTGCAGATCCATAGTGGTTCCTCTCGTGGGGGACGGAAGGTGGAACCCCGTCCCCGCCCCGGCGGTTGCAGGTGAGATCAGGAAATCTCGGCGAGGTCGACCGCGTCGGCCATCGCGCGGTATCCGGCGGCGTTGGGGTGCTTGTGGTCGCCGCTGTCGAACGCCGCGCGCAGCCGCTCCGGGTCGCGGGGGTCGGCGACGGCCTTGTTGAAGTCGGCGACCGCGTCGTACTCGCCGGAGGTGCGGATCCAGTGGTTGAGCCGCCGGATCTTCTCGGCCGAACGGGGCGTGTAGTACTCGGCGCCCTTCATCGGCAGCAGCGTCGCGCCGATCACCTTGACGCCCCGGGCGTGCGCCTGCCGGATCAGGGCGCGGTGCCCGGCGATCAGCTCGGCGAGCGAGCGGTCCGGGTTCGGCTTGTAGGTGGGCAGGTCCACCTCGCTGAAGCCGATGTCGTTCAGGCCGTGCAGGACCACGACCGTGCCGACGCGCGGGTCGGCGAGCGCGTCCCGGCGGAACCGGCCGAGCCCGTGGTCCCCGAACCAGGCCGAGTCGGACAGGATCATGTTGCCGCCGATGCCCGCGTTCAGGACCGGGCGGGGGCGGCCCGCCTTCGCCAGCCGCTCGGCGAGCGCGTCGGGGTAGCGGGCGTCGGTGTCGTTCCCGGCCCCGAACCCGTCGGTGATGGAGTCGCCGAACGCCACCACCGTGTCGCGCCGCGCGGCGCCTCCCGCCACGTCGATGCCGCTCAGGTAGTACCGGGAGTGCGTCACCTTCCCGGCGTCGGTGGGGAACGCCCCGCCCGCGTCGGCCGTCCGGTCGCCCTGGGCGCGGTAGGCGGTCGCGTACCCCTGGAGGTGCGCGGTCGCCGGGCCGGTGGTCTCCGGCAGGTACATCGTCACGGTCAGCGACTCCAGCGGCGCGACCTTCAGCTTGGCCCCGTCGCTGACGACCTGCCCGCCGACCGGGACCACCACCGACCGGGACCGCCCGAACGTCAGGTGCCGCAGGCTGCCGGGCCGCAACTCCGGGCCCCGGCCCGCCTTCGCGACGGTCATCGCGGCGACCTTCAGCGGGGAGGCCCCGTAGCGGTTCGACAGCCGCACCCGCACCGCCGACCCTCCGGCGGTGATCCGCATGACCTGCCGCACGGTCTGCCCGGAGAACCCCTGCTCCGACCAGTTCGGCTCGAACCCGACGCTGGGCCGCTGCGGGGCCGCCGCCCACGCGGCCGTCCACTGCCGCGCCGCCTGCGCCGCCTGCGCCGTCCGCTCCGTGCGCTCCCGCGCCGCCAGCGCGATCCCCGGCGTCGCCGCCACCAGAGCGAACCCCACCGTCGCCGCCATCAGCTTCCGCATCACTGCCTCCGTTCATCGGTCGAACGGGAGACAGCCTGCTGCGCGCCGCACCGGCTACCCAGCCACCGTGCTTTCGTACCACCGGCAGGGTCAGGCTGAGGCGTCGAAGCTCTCCAGGACGTTGCGGCGCGAGTGCTGGAAGATCACCGAGGTGCGGAAGCCGCCGATCTCGGGGCGCGGGGCCAGCCGCTCCACCAGGAACGCGTGCAGGTGGTCCAGGTCGGGGACGGCCACGTGCAGCACCAGATCGTCCTCGCCCGCCACCACGAACAGCCCCATCACCTCCGGCATCCGGGACACGTCCCCCTTCACACCGTCGATCGCCGCCCGGTTCGGGGTCCGCAGCCGCACCGACACCAGCGCCTGCACGCCCCGGTTCAGCGCGGGCAGGTCGATGTCGGCGTGGTAGCCGCGGATCACGCCGCGGCGGGTGAGGGAGCGCACGCGTTCCAGGCAGGTGGAGGGGGCCACGCCGATCCGCCGCGCCAGCTCGCGGTTGGACAGCCGGGCATCCGTTTGGAGGAGCCGCACGATCTGCTCGTCGAGTTCGTCCATGACCGGATTATGGGCTCAATTCCGAACGAACATTCGGAAGACGGCCCATCTTTCCGTGCGAGTGCCTAACTTTCGTGGCGTTTCACTCCCCCTTCCGAAGGATCCTCCATGACCGTCTCCACTTCGGCCCGGCCGCGCGCGGACGTCGCGGCCGGGCACCGGCTCGGGCTGGGGCAGGGCACCGCGCTGCTGACCGGCGCGGTGCTCGGACCCGGAATCCTCGCGCTGCCGCACGCGGCCGCCTCGGCGGCCGGTCCCGCCGCGCTGGCCGCCTGGGCCCTGCTGCTGGCGCTGAGCGTGCCGGTGGCGTTCACGTTCGCGGCGCTCGGCGCGCGGTTCCCCGACGGCGGCGGGGTCGCGGCGTTCGCGGCCCGCGCGTTCGGGCCCCGCACCTCGGCGGCCGTCGGCTGGCTGTTCCTCGCCGTCGTCCCGGTCGGCACCCTGGCGGGCGCGATGATCGGCGGCGGGTACGTGGCGAACGCGGCGGGCTGGGGACGGCCGGGCGCGGCGGTCATGACGGTCGTGCTGCTGGCCGCCGCGTTCGCCGCCAACCACGGCGGGCTGCGCATGTCGGGCCGGGTCCAGCTCGTCCTGGTGGCGGGACTGGCGGTGCTGCTGGGCGTCGCCGTCCTCGCGTCCGCCCCGCACGCCGACGCCGCGCACTTCACGCCGTTCGCCCCGTACGGGATCGGCGGGGTGGTCCACGCGATCGGCGTGCTGTTCTTCGCGTTCGCGGGCTGGGAGGCGGCCAGCCACCTGTCGGCCGACTTCGCCGACCCGCGCCGCCTGCTGCCGCGCGCCACCGGGCTGGCGCTGGCCCTGGTCGGAACGCTCTACCTCGCGCTGGCGGCGGCCGTCACCGGCGTGCTGGGCGAGCGCGCCGAGACCTCGCCCGTCCCGCTGGCCCTGCTGATGGAGACCGGGCTCGGCGACCTGGCCCGCGCGGCGACGGCCGTGGCCGCGATGGTGCTGAGCTTCGTCGCCATGAACACCTACATCGCCGGGGGCTCCCGGCTCGGCGCGGCGCTGGCCCGCGACGGCGCGCTGCCCGCCTGGTTCGGGCGGGGCGGCCCGGTGCCGCACCGGGGGCTGCTGCTGCTGGAGGCGCTGGCGGTCCCGCTCGCGGTCGCGGTGACGGTCACCGAATTCGGGCTGGACCCGCTGCTGCGGGCGACCGCCGCCTGCCTGGCCTCGGTCACCGTGGTCGGCATGGCGTCGGCGACCCGGCTGCTGACCGGCCGCGCCCGCGCCGCGGCCCGCGTCACCACCGCGTTCACCGCCGTCGCGGCCCTGTCCTGCGGCCCCTACCTGGTGATCCCGGTCGCGGTGGCGGCGGTGGCGGCGCTCCGGGGACGGTTGACCTCAAGCAAAGTCGAGGATCTACGTTGAGCGGCATGGACGACAGGAACCAGCCGATCGCCTACTGGCTCGGCGTCGCGCACCGCGCGGCCATCGACTTCATCCGCACCGAGATCGGCAAGCAGGGGATCACCCAGCCGCAGTACTGGATCCTGCGGCACCTGCACCCCGGCGACCTCGGCGACGGCGCGCCCCGCACCGTCGCCGGGCTGACCGAGGCGATGCGCGACTACCTGCTGCCCGGCGACGACCTGGCGTCCGCCGCCGCCGACCTGGCGGCGCGCGGCCTGGTCGACCGGGACGCCACCGGCGGGCTCACGATCACCGAATCCGGCCGGGAGCTGCACGGACGCGTCAAGAAGGCCGCGCCCGCCATCCGCGACCACCTCCATGAGGGGGTCGCCGACGAGGACTACGCGGTGGTGCTGCGCGTGCTGCGGCGGGTGATGGCCAACGCCGGCCGCTCCTGATCAGCCGAACTGCACCGAGCGCTTGGCCATCCCCAGCCAGAAACCGTCGATCACGGTGCGCCGGTCGTCCAGGTCGGCCCCGGCCGCGCCGAGCGCGACGAACAGCGGCGCGAAGTGCTCGGTGCGCGGGTGCGCGAACCGGGCCGCCGGGGCCTTGCGCTCGAAGTCCAGCAGCGCGTCCACGTCCCCGGCGTCCAGCGCGTCCCGCCCCCACTCGTCGAACTCGGCGGTCGGCGTGGCCACCCGGTTGTCGGGGGACAGCGCCCGCAGGTTGTGGGTGAAGAACCCGCTGCCGACGACCAGCACGCCCTCGTCCCGCAGCGGCGCGAGCCGCCGCCCCACCTCGTACAGGCCGCGCGGGTCGAGCGTGGGCATCGACATCTGGAGAACGGGCACGTCGGCGTCCGGGTACATCTCCTTCAGCGGGACGTACGCGCCGTGGTCCAGCCCCCGGTCCGGCGCGTCGTGGACCCGGCCTCCCGGCCGGTCGAGCAGCCCGCGCACCCTGGCGGCCAGCCCGGGGGCGCCGGGCGCGGGGTAGGTCACCCGGTAGTAGTGCTCGGGAAAGCCCCCGAAGTCGTAGACGAGCGGGACCGTCTCGGTCGCGCCCAGCGTCACCGGGGCGTCCTCCCAGTGCGCCGACACCATCAGCACGGCCTCCGGCCGGGGCAGGTCCGCGGCCCAGGCGGCGAGCTGGCCGGGCCAGACCGGGTCGTCGGCCAGCGGCGGCGCGCCGTGTCCGAGGTAGAGGGTCGGCATCCTGTCGGCGGCCATGGGCACCTCCGGGGAACGGGATCATTAAGTTCAAATTTGAACTACTACAAGCCTACCTCCGCTTTCCGGACTTCAGCAGGTCGGCGAGCACGCCGATCCCCTCGGCGATGTCCGTCGCGCCGCCCGCCGCGTATCCCAGGACCAGCCCCGGCGCGAACGGGCGCTGCGCGTGCCACGACAGCGGGTGCACCTTCACTCCCCGCGCGAGCGCCGCCGCCGCCAGCTCGACGTCGCTGACGTCGCCGTCGAACGTGACCGTCAGGTGCAGGCCCGCCGCCGTCCCGTGGACGGTCGCGCCGGGCAGCGCCGCGTGGATCGCCTCGACCATGCGGTCCCGGCGCCGCCGGTGCCGCCGCCGCACCAGCCGCAGGTGCCCCTCCAGCCGTCCCGACTCCATCAGCCGCGCGAGCACGAGCTGCGGGAGGACGGCGTTGCCCAGGTCGGCGTGACGCTTGGCGGCCACCAGCGCCTCCCGGTACCGGGAGGGCACCAGCACCCACCCGGTCCGCAACGCGGGGGCCAGCAGCTTGGAGACGCTCCCGGCGTAGCAGACGCGCTCGGCCAGCACCGACCGCAGCGCCGGGACCGGCGGCCGGTCGTAGCGGTGTTCGGCGTCGTAGTCGTCCTCGATGACCAGGCCGCCCCAGCGCATCAACGCGCGCCGCCGCTCCCCGCTCAGCACGACTCCGGTGGGGAACTGGTGCGCGGGTGTCAGCAGCACGGCCTCCAGCCCCGCCAGCTCCGAGACCCGCGCCCCCTCCCCGTCGACCGGGACCGGCGGCGTCGCCAGCCCCGCGTCCGCCAGGTGCTGCCGCACCCCCAGCGACCCGGGGTCCTCCACGCCGACCGCCCCGATCCCGTCCTCCCGCAGCACCCGGGCCAGCAGCCCGAGCGCCTGGGCGGTCCCGGCGACGACCACGACCTCCTCGGGGTCGGCCCGGATCCCCCGGAACCGCGCCAGCCAGCGCGCGACCGCCACCCGCAGCGCCGGGGCGCCGCGCGGGTCCCCGTAGCCGAAGTCCGCCGCCGACAGCCCGGCCAGCACCTCCCGCTCCGCCCGCAGCCAGGCGGCGCGCGGGAACGCCCCCAGGTCGGGAACGCCCGGCGACAGGTCGATCCGCGCCGGAGCGGCCCGCAGCGCCTCGAAGACGTCCCCGCCCGGCGGGCCGTCGAAGACCCCCGACGGCGCGCGCCCCGACGGGACGGGCGGCGCGACCGGGGCCGCGACCACGACCGTCCCGCTCCGCCCGCGCCCGACGACCAGCCCCTCCTCGGCCAGCCGCTGGTACGCCTCGGTCACCACGCCCCGCGACACCCGCAGCTCGGCCGCCAGCACCCGCGTCGCCGGGAGCCTGCCGCCCACCGGAAGCCGCCCGTCGGTGACCGCCTCCCGCAGCCGCCCGGCCAGCCAGCCGGCCAGCCCTCCGGGCGGGGCCGCGCCCACGTCGAGCTGGAGGAAGTCCGACCCGCCTACGGACCTGTCGAAAGCACGCCCATTGGACCTGTCCACCGCGCCATGGTCGCAGCGAGAGTGCCGGGCATGAGCATCGCGTTCCTGCTGACCGCGCTCGTCGTGGTCGCCACCCCCGGCACCGGCGTCGTCTACACCCTCGCCGCCGGGCTCGCCCACGGCCGCCGCGCGAGCGTCGTCGCCGCGTTCGGCTGCACCCTCGGCACCATCCCGCACATGCTGGCGACGGTGACCGGCGTCGCCGCGCTGCTGCACACCAGCGCGGTGGCGTTCCAGACCCTCAAGTACCTCGGCGTCGCCTACCTGCTCTACATGGCGTGGGCCACGCTCCGGGACGAGGGGGCGCTGACCGTCGAGCGGACCGCGCCCGCGAGCCCCGTCCGCGTGATCGTCTCCGGGGTGCTGGTGAACGTCCTCAACCCGAAGCTGACGATGTTCTTCCTGGCGTTCCTGCCGCAGTTCGTCGGCCCGGCCGACCCGGTGCCGCAGATGCTCCGGCTGAGCGCGGTCTTCATGGCCGTCACGTTCGCGGTCTTCGCCGTCTACGGCGTGCTGGCCGCGTCGGTCCGCGACCGCCTGACCGCCCGGACCATGACCTGGCTCCGCCGGGTCTTCGCGGGCTCGTTCGTGGCCCTGGGCGCGCGGCTGGCCATGGCGCGCCTGTAGGTCAGGCGGGCCTGTGGCGCTGGTAGTGGCGGGCGACGCGCACCCGGTTGCCGCACCGCGAGGCCGAGCACCACCGGCGCCGGGGGTGCGCGGGCAGGAACAGCAGGACGCAGTCGTCCGCCTCGCACCGCCGCACCCGGGTGACCGCCGGATCGCCCAGCAGGTCCGCGGCGGCCTCGGCGAGCGCCGCCGCCAGCCGCGCCCCGTCCGGGCCGGTCCGGCGGCGCTCGGCCACGACCGCCGAGCC
>NZ_BCQR01000010.1 GCF_001552175.1 Actinomadura kijaniata NBRC 14229 | reverse complement strand
CGCCGCCCGCGCAGGCCGAACGGCCCCCCGCGCAGGCCGAACGGCCCCCCGCGCAGGCCGGACGGCCCGCCGCGGAGCCCGCGGCACCGCTGGCGGCGCCCGTTCCCGAACCCGGTCCCGAACGCTCGCCCGAGGCGATGCGGTCCATGCTGTCGGCCATGCAGAGCGGCTGGCAGCGCGGCCGCGACGAGGCGCGGGCCGCCGGGCGTCCGCACGAGCAGGCTTCCGAGCAAGCTTCCGAGCAAGCAGCCCCCGAGGAGGACGACACCCGATGACCCTTCCCCAGCATGCCGGCGACCCGGCGAACGGCGAGCTGAACTGGCTGCTGGACAGCCTCGTCCAGCGCGTCGCCCAGGTGCAGAACGCGGTGGTGCTGTCCGGCGACGGTCTGCTGATGGCCGCCTCCCAGGGCCTCACCCGCGAGGAGTCCGAGCACCTGTCGGCCGTGGCCGCCAGCTTCCAGAGCCTGGCGCGCGGCGCGGGCGAGTCGTTCCGGGGCGGCGCGGTACGGCAGACCATCGTGGAGATGGAGCACGCGTTCCTGTTCGTCACCGCCGCCGGGCGCGGCGCGTGCCTGGCGGTGCTCGCCGACGCCGACGCCGACCTCGGCATCATCGCCTACGAGATGGCGATGCTCGTGACCCGCGTGGGACAGCACCTGTCGGTCGACCCGCGGACGGCCGCGTCGGCGGGTGCGGGCAACCCGGGCGGCGTCTGACATGTCGCGGACCGGTGGTGAGCCGGGGCCGCCGGGCGCGGCCTGGCTGGACGACGAGGCCGGTCCGGTGGTGCGCCCCTACGCGCTCACCGGCGGCCGCACGCGCCACGAGGGCGAGTTCGACCTCGTCGCCCTGATCCTCACCCGTGATCCGGCGGGTGAGGACGGGGCGGCGGCCACTCGGCCATGGGTTCCGGACCCGGAACATGAGATGATCTTGGAGCTTTGCCGCACCCCGTTGTCGGTTGTCGAGATAGCGTCGGAACTGGAACTCCCCCTCGGAGTCGTCCGGGTCCTGCTCGGCGACCTGCTCGACCGCTCGCGGATCGAGGTCCGGCGCCCCGCGCCGGTCGCCCTGTTCCCCGGCGAGCGCGTACTCAAGGATGTGATCGATGGAATCCGTGCGCTCTGACGCGACCGCCCCGCAGGGCGACTCGGCGCTGACCGTCAAGATCCTGGTGGCGGGCGGGTTCGGCGTCGGGAAGACGACCCTGGTGAGCGCGGTCAGCGAGATCCGGCCGCTGCGCACCGAGGAGGCGTTGACCGAGAAGAGCATCGGGATCGACGACACCTCCGCCGTCTCGCAGAAGACCACCACGACGGTGGCGATGGACTTCGGCCGGATCACCCTGCCCAACGGCCTGGTGCTGTTCGTGTTCGGCACCCCGGGCCAGGACCGCTTCTGGTTCATGTGGGACGAGCTGGCCAAGGGCGCGCTCGGCGCGGTCGTGCTGGTCGACACCCGCCGGCTGGCCGACTGCTTCCCCTCGGTGGACTACTTCGAACGCCGCAACGTGCCGTTCATCATCGGCGTCAACAACTTCGAGGGCTCCGGCCGGCACACGCCGGAGCAGGTGCGCGACGCGCTGGACCTGTCGCCGGACATCCCGGTCATCAACTGCGACGTCCGGGACCGCGAGTCGGCGAAGAAGGTGCTCATCACGCTGGTGGAGCACATCATGCGCACGATGAGCCGCCGCGACCCGAACGCCCTCACCCACTGACCCGGCCGCGCCGCGTCCCGCCGCACACGACACCGTGCGGCGGGACGGCGCGCCACCGGGCTACCGGGGCAGCGCGACCGACGCGCCCGGAGCGAGCAGGGTGAGCCGGTCGCGGAGCCCGGCACGCCCGAACGCCTCGTCCAGCGCGTCGGCCCCCTCGGTGAAGTGCTTCCAGCCGTCGAAGTGCACCGGGACGACGTGCCGCGCGCCCAGGATCCGGGCGGCCTCGGCGGCGCCCGCGCTGTCCAGGGTGAGCAGCGCCCCGCCGAGCACGGCGGTGCGGGCGGCCCCGGCGAACAGCACGGCGACGTCCACCGGGGCGAACCGGCCGGCGACCTCCCGCACCGCGTCCAGGGAGGCGTTGTCGCCGCTGACGTAGACGGTGGGCAGCCCGTCACCGGTGAGGACGAACCCGGCGACCTCGCCGACCACCGGCTCGCAGCCCTCGGGACCGTGCAGGGCGGGAACGCGGGTCACCCGCAGCGCGCCGCCGTCCGGACGGGCCAGGTCGTGGTGCTCCCACGGCGGCAGCGCGCGGGCCGCGCCGCCGAGACGCCCGGCCCCGGCGACCGTGGTGAGCACGAGCGGCACGCGGTCGAGGAACGCGCGGCCGGACTCGTCCAGGTTGTCGGGGTGCTGGTCGTGGGAGAGCAGCACGGCGTCCACGGGCCCGACCTCCTCGGGCCGCAGCGGCGGGGGCGCGGTGCGGGTCAGCACCCGGCCGGGGGCGACCGGGTGGTCGCGGGGGGAGTCGAAGGCCGGGTCGGTGAGCAGCCGCAGGCCGCCGAGTTCGATGATCGCGGTGGCGGCCTCGATCACGCGGCGGACGGCGGTTCGCGTTCGAGCTGATCACTGTGTACCCGTGGGTGTGAGCGGACTCGGCGGTGCTGTTCGTGCCGACCCTCAACACCGCGATCAACCATGTCGCCCAGCTCGACTTCGCACCGCGAGCGCGTCCGGAGGTCTGAGGCAAGGGACCGACGCCGGAGGCGAGGTCCCTTGCGGAAGATCGCGAAGCGATGCGGCGCTCGCCAGCCTGGTGGTCAATCCCCGAGCCCCCAGGCGAGGGGATTGGGCCGCCAGCCAGTGAACACAGCCGTACCGCGACACGTTTCGCGCCCGTCCTGCGGTAGGCGCGGAACCGCCGGCGTCCGGTTAGGCGGTGTTCCCAAGGGGCGGCTCATGACGCCCGCCCGGCGCTCCGTCCGGTGAGGCCCGCCTCCGGCCTCGCCTCCCCGGACGGATCACGCGCCTCGCGCGGTGGCCGGGACCCCTGGTGCGGCGGCCCCCTAGGCGGGGAGGTCGTCGACGGTGGGGGCGACGACGCCGAACAGGTCGCCGATCGTGGTCAGGGCGGCCGTCTGGAGGGCGGCGGCGGGCACCACGGAGCCGTCGGGCGCGGTCAGCGGCCGGGTGGCGGTGGCCTCGGCGACGACGGTGGGACGGTAGCCGAGGGCGAACGCGCCCTGGGCGGTGAAGGCGACGCACATGTGGGTCATGAAGCCGGCCAGCACCAGGTCCTCGCCCACGCCGAGGTCGCGCAGGGTCCTGTCCAGCTCGGTGTCGTGGAAGGCGTTGGGGGTCCGCTTGACCACGACGGGCTCGCCGTCGGCGGGGGCGACCTCGGCGCTGATGGCCCCGATCTCGGCGCGGATGTCGTAGGGGGAGCCCTCGCCACCGTCGTTGACGACGTGCACGACCGGGGCGCCCGCGGCGCGGGCGGCGGACAGCAGGCGGGCCCCGGCCGCGAGGGCCGGTTCGGCGCCCTCCAGGGCCATGACACCGGTGCGGTAGGTGTTCTGGAAGTCGATCATGACGAGGGCGGCGTCGGCGAGCCGGGGCAGCCGGTTGTCGAGGCCGACCACGTCGCGGAGGCTCGGGGAAACGGTCATAGTAGACACTCCTTGTCGGAAAAGAGGGAATTGAGGGACGCGGCGCGGTCGCGCCGTGTCCGGGAAAGGGTCAGGCGGTGGTGCGGAAGCGACGGCGGTAGGCCGCCGGGGTGGTGCCGATCTGCTTGCGCAGCGCGCGGTGGAGCGTCTCCACCGAGCCGAGCCCGCAGGCGGCGGCGACCCGGTCCAGCGGCTGGTCGGTGCCCTCCAGCAGGCGGCGGGCCGCCTCCACCCGGGCGGCCTCGACGTAGGCGGCCGGCGTGGTGCCGGTCTCCTGGCGGAAGACCCGGGCGAAGTGGCGTTCGCTCAGGCACATCCGCTCGGCGAGGGCGGCCGCGGACAGGTCGCCGTCCAGGTTCTCGGCGATGAAGACCCGCAGCTCGTCGATGTCCCGGCGGGAGGCGGGGGGCCTGCTCAGCGGGACCGAGAACTGGCTCTGCCCGCCCTGGCGCTTGAGGTACATGACCAGTTGCCGGGCCACCGCCAGGGCGACCTCCTCGCCCAGGTCCTCGGCGACCAGCGCCAGCGCCAGGTCCATGCAGGCGCTGATGCCCGCCCCGGTCCACACGTTGCCGCTCCGTACGAAGATCGGGTCGGGGTCGACCGTCACCTCGGGGTGGTCGGCCGCCAGTTGCGCGGCGGTCGACCAGTGGGTGGTGGCCGTCCTGCCGTCCAGCAGACCGGCCGCCGCCAGCAGGTGCGCGCCCACGCACACCGACGCCACCCGCCGGGCCGACGGCGCGGCCGTCCGCAGCCAGGCCACCACGTCCCGGTCGATCCGGGCGACCGGCCCGCCGGGGCGCATGTCCACCGCGCCGGGGATCAGCAGGGTGTCGACCACGCCGTCGACCTCGGCGAACGAGAGGTCGGCGACCAGCCGCACCCCCGCCGACGTGGTGACCGTGCCGGGCTCCCGGCCCGCGAGCTGCACCCGGTAGCCCGCCCGGCCACCGGTCTCCCGGTTGGCCAGGGCGAACACCTCGGCCGGGCCGGTGACGTCGAGGAGGTCGACGTCGGTGAAGACCGCGATGACGACGCGGCGGGTGGTGGACATGCCTCCATGGTCACCGTGATCGCGGATGACCGCAATGACGGCGTTCTGTCACATCCGGACACGGAAGCCACGACTGCCCGCCTGACTTTGTCCTGTCAAAGGAGAAAGTTCGGGATTTTCAGGTGAAAGAGTCTTCTCCTTGAGGCGAAAGGGAGTTACCTTCGTCACACTGCTCCCGACCCCGAAGGGACGGCGTGATGCGGATGACGGCGCGGCCCCAGAACGCGCACCAGGCGCGGCTGCTGCGGCTGTTGCGGGACGAGGGTCCCCGGTCGCGGGCCGAGCTCGGGGACGTCGTCCGGCTGTCGCGGTCCAAGCTGGCGGTGGAGCTGGACCGGCTGGTCGCGCTCGGGCTGGTGGAGACCGCCGGGCTGGCGGCCTCGCGCGGCGGGCGGCGGTCGGAGATCGTGCGGCTGGCGCCGGGGCTGCGGTTCGTGGCGTTCGACATCGGGGCCACCTCCGTGGACGTCGCGGTCACCGACGGGGAGCTGAACGTCCTCGGCCATCTGAGCGAGGAGTGCGACGTGCGGCAGGGCGCGACCGTGGTCCTGGAACGCGCCCTGGACCTGCTCGGCAAGCTGCGCGAGCAGGACCTCATCCCCGGCGCGGTGCACGGCACCGGGATCGGGGTGCCGGGCCCGGTGTCGTTCCGCGAGGGCATCCCGGTCGCGCCGCCGATCATGCCGGGCTGGGACCGGTTCCCGGTGCGGGCGGCGATCGGGCAGGAGCTCGGCTGCCCGGTGCTGGTCGACAACGACGTGAACCTCATGGCCCTCGGCGAGCTGCACGCGGGCCTGGCCAAGGCCGTCGACGACTTCCTGCTGGTGAAGATCGGCACCGGCATCGGGTGCGGGATCGTCGTGGACGGCGCGATCTACCGGGGCGTGTCGGGAAGCGCCGGGGACATCGGGCACATCCGCGTCGACGACGACGGCCCGGTGTGCGCCTGCGGGAACACCGGCTGCCTGGAGGCCTACTTCGGCGGCGCGGCGCTGGCCCGCGACGCCACCGAGGCCGCCCGGTCGGGCCGGTCCGAACGCCTGGCGAGCCTGCTCGGGGACCGCCCGGCGCTCACCGCCGAGGACGTCGCCACCGCCGCCGCGGGCGGCGACCCGGTGGCGGTCGGGCTGGTGCGCGAGGGCGGGCGGCACGTGGGGCAGGTGCTCGCCGGCCTGGTCAGCTTCTTCAACCCCGGACTGGTCATCATCGCGGGCGGCGTCGCCGGGCTCGGCCACGCGCTGCTCGCCGAGATCCGCAGTGTCGTCTACCGCCGGTCGCTGCCGCTGGCGACCGGCAACCTCCCGATCGTGCTGTCCGAACTGGCCGGGTCCGCCGGAGTGATCGGCGGGGTCCGGCTCATCAGCGACCACGTGTTCGCCGTCTAACCCGCGGAGGCCCCGATGGGCGAGCAGCAGACGCTGCTGACGATGCGCGGCATCGTCAAGGAGTTCCCCGGCGTGCGCGCCCTCGACGGCGTCGACCTCGACGTCCGGGCGGGCGAGGTGCACTGCCTGCTCGGCCAGAACGGCGCGGGCAAGTCCACCCTCATCAAGATCCTGGCCGGGGCGTACCGGCCCGACGCCGGGGAGATCGAGCTGGACGGCCGGCCGTTCCGCCCGGTCCACCCCACCGCCGCGATGCGCGCCGGGATCGCCACCATCTACCAGGAGCTCGACCTGGTGGACGGGCTGTCGGTCGCCGACAACGTCTTCCTCGGCCACGAGCGCGCCCGCCTCGGCTTCACCCGGCGGCGCGAGGCCGAGCGCCGCGCGCACGGGCTGCTGAGCCGCCTCGGCCACGGCGAGATCCCGCCGGGCCGGGAGGTCGGGCGGCTCCCGGCGGCGGGCAAGCAGGTCGTCAGCATGGCGCGGGCGCTGTCGCACGACGCCCGGCTGATCGTGATGGACGAGCCGTCGGCGGCGCTGGCCCACGACGAGGTCGACAACCTGTTCCGGATCATCCGGGAGCTGACCGCCGCCGGGGTGGCCGTCGTCTACATCTCGCACCGGCTGGCGGAGATCCGCGAGATCGGCGACCGGATCACGGTCCTGAAGGACGGGCGGACGGTGGCGCGCGGCCTGGCCGCCGACGACACCCCCACCGACCGGATCGTGGCGCTGATGACCGGCCGCGAGACCAGCTCCGCGTTCCCCGACCGGCCCCCCGCCGCCACCCTGGACGACCGTCCCGAGGTGCTGCGGGTGGAGGGGCTGACGCTGCCGGGGGTGTTCGCGGACGTGTCGTTCACCGTGCGCGCGGGCGAGATCGTCGGCCTGGCGGGGCTGGTGGGCTCCGGCCGCTCGGAGATCCTGGAGACCGTCTACGGCGCCCGCCGCCCCGGCGCCGGGCGGATCCTGGTCGACGGGCGGCCGGTCCGCCCCGGCTCCACCGGCGCGGCCGTGCGGCGCGGCATGGGTCTGGCGCCCGAGGAGCGCAAGAGCCAGGCGCTGCTGCTGGACCAGAGCGTCACCGCCAACGTCGGCGTCGCCTCGCTGCCCCGCTTCTCGAAGCTCGGCTGGCTGGACCGGCGGCGCGAACGCGACGAGGTCTCCACCCTGGTCCGGGCCCTCGACATCCGCCCCGGCGACCCGGGCCGCGCGGTCGGGACGCTGTCGGGCGGCAACCAGCAGAAGGTCGTGCTGGCCCGCTGGCTGGTCGGCGACCGGCGGCTGCTGGTGCTGGACGAGCCGACGCGCGGCGTGGACGTCGGGGCGCGCGCCGAGCTGTACGCGCTGATCCGGGGGCTGGCCGACCGGGGGATCGGGGTGCTGCTGGTGTCCAGCGAGGTGCCCGAGGTGCTGGGCCTGGCCGACCGGGTGCTGGTGATCCGTGAGGGCCGCGTCGTCCACCAGGGCGACGCCCGGGGGCTGGACGAGGCCGCCGTACTTGAAATGATCATGGAAGGGAGCGCCCTGTGATCACCGATTCCCGCCCCGCCGCGCCCGCCCCGCCGCGGCTGCGGCGCGAGGTGCGGCACGCCGGGCTGGTCGCCGCGCTGGTGCTGCTGGCACTGGTCGGCCTGGTGACCCGGCCCGACAACTTCGCCACCTCCGCCAACCTGGTCGGCGTGCTCGCGCTGGCCTCCACCATCGGCGTCATCACCGTCGGCATGACCTTCGTGATCATCGGGGGCGGCATCGACCTGTCGGTGGGCGCGCTGATGGCGCTGGCCTCGGTGTGGGCGACGACGCTGGCGACGCAGTCCTACGGCCCGGCGGTGATGGTGCTGTGCGCGATCCTCGTCGGCACCGGCGCGGGGCTCGTCAACGGCCTGCTCATCTCCTACGGGCGCCTGGTGCCGTTCATCGCCACCCTGGCCATGCTGGTGGCCGCGCGCGGCCTCGCCCAGCGCATGTCCGACCGCAGGACCCAGCTCGTCCGGCCCGAGAACGACGCCATCGAGGCGCTGTCCACCGGCCGGATCCTCGGGCTGCCGCCGGTGGTGTTCGTCTTCGCGGCCGTCGCCGCCGCCGGATGGGTGCTGCTGAACCGCACCACGTTCGGGCGGCGCACGTTCGCCGTCGGCGGCAACCCCGAGGCGGCGCGGCTGGCCGGGATCGACGTGCGCCGCCACACCCTGCTGCTGTACGCGCTGTCCGGGCTGTGCTGCGGCATCGCCGCGATCATCATCATGGCCCGCACCACCACCGGCTCCAGCACCCACGGCGACCTGTACGAGCTGGACGCGATCGCGGCCGTCATCATCGGCGGCACGCTGCTGACCGGCGGGCGCGGCTCGCTGGTCGGCTCGATCCTCGGCGTGCTCGTGTTCACGCTCATCACCAACCTGTTCATCCTCAACGGCCTGCAGACCAGCGACCAGCTGATCGCCAAGGGCGCGATCATCGTGGCCGCCGTCCTGCTGCAGCGCCGCGGCCTGCGCACCCCCACCTGACCCACCCCCGCAGGAGGACCACCATGCCCATCCCATCGAGAAGAGGCGTGCTGTTCGGCGGCGCGGCCGTCGCCGCCGGAGCCCTCGCCACCGCCTGTACCGGCAACGACCCCGCCGACGACGCCCCGGCCGCCCAGTCCGCGGCCGGGGGCGGCGACAACGAGAAGCCGGGCCGCCCCGTCACCATCGGGTTCTCGGCGCCCGCCGCCGACCACGGCTGGATCGCCGCCATCACCAAGAACGCCCAGGCCCAGGCCAAGCGCTACTCCGACGTCACGTTCCGGGCCGTCGAGCCCACCAACGACATCAACCAGCAGATCTCGGCCGTCGAGTCGCTGATCTCGGCGAAGGTCAACGCGCTGGTGCTGCTGCCCAACGACGGCCAGCAGCTCAACCAGGTCGCCCGCAAGGCCATGGACGCGGGCATCCCCGTGGTCAACCTCGACCGCATCTTCCCCGACAAGCTCTCCTACCGGACCTGGATCGGCGGCGACAACTACGGCATGGGCGTGGCCGCCGGGCACTACGTCGGCCGCCGCCTGAAGGAGAAGGGCGTCGCCAAGCCCGTCATCGTCGAGATCCAGGGCATCGCGACGCTGCCGCTCACCCAGGAGCGCAGCAAGGGCTTCGCCGACGCGCTGAAGACCCACGGGTTCTCGGTGACGGCCAAGCAGGACGCCAAGTTCACCGTCGAGACCGGCAACCAGGTCGCCGCCAACCTGCTCCAGGCCCACAAGAAGATCGACGCCCTGTGGAACCACGACGACGACCAGGGCGTGGGCGTGCTCGCCGCGATCAAGCAGGCGGGCCGCAAGGAGTTCTTCATGGTCGGCGGCGCCGGATCCGCCAACGCCATGCGCGAGATCAAGGCGGGCGGCCTGCTGGAGGCCACCGTCACCTACAGCCCCTCCATGGCCGCCTCCGCCGTCAAGGTCGCCCGGCTGGTGGCGCAGGGGCGCGGCATGACCGACCTGGTGGAGCTCCAGGCCCCGCAGTCGATCACGCTGGCGTCCGAGACGGTCACCCGCCAGAACGTGGACAGCTACCTGCCGATCGGGTTCGAGTCGTGAGCGGTGCCATCGGGGTCGGAATGGTCGGCCACGCCTTCATGGGGCGTGCGCACTCGCAGGCGTGGCGCAGCGTCGGGGCGTTCTTCGCACCGCCGCTGACGCCCGTGATGGCCGCCGTGGCGGGCCGTTCCGCCGAACGCGCCGCGGCGGCGGCCCGCACGCTCGGCTGGGCGTCGGCCGAGTCGGACTGGAAGCGCCTGCTGGAACGCGACGACGTCCAGCTCATCGACGTCTGCACCCCCGGCGACACCCACGCCGAGATCGCCGTGGCGGCGCTGGAGGCGGGCAAGCACGTGCTGTGCGAGAAGCCCCTCGCCAACTCCGTCGCCGAGGCCGCCGCGATGGCGGCGGCGGCCGACCGCGCGCGCGAGCACGGCGTGCGGGCGATGGTCGGGTTCAACTACCGGCGCGTGCCCGCCGCGGCGCTGGCCCGGCGGCTGGTCGCCGAGGGCCGGATCGGCGAGATCCGGCACGTGCGCGCCCAGTACCTCCAGGACTGGCTGGCCGACCCGGACGCGCCGTTCACCTGGCGCAGCGACCGCGAACGCGCCGGGTCGGGCGCGCTCGGCGACCTCGGCGCGCACATCGTGGACCTCGCGCAGTACGTCACCGGGCAGCGGCTCGTCGGCGTCTCGGCGGTGACGGGCACCTTCGTGCCCGAACGTCCGCTGCCGGAGGGCGGGACGGCGCGGGTGACCGTGGACGACGCGGCGCTGTTCCTGGCCCGCACCGACGGGGGAGCGCTGGCGTCGTTCGAGGCGACCCGCTTCGCGACCGGCCGCAAGAACGCGCTGCGGCTGGAGGTCAACGGGTCGAGGGGGAGCCTGGCGTTCGACCTGGAGTCGCTGAACGAGCTCTCCTTCCACGACGCGGCCGAGGACCCGGCCACCGCCGGGTTCCGCCGCGTCCTGGTGACCGAGCCGGACCACCCCTACGCGGGGGCGTGGTGGCCGCCCGGCCATCTGCTCGGCTACGAGCACACCTTCACCCACCAGGCCGCCGACCTGCTCACCGCCATCGCCGGGGGCACCGACCCCGCGCCGTCGTTCGCCGACGGCCTCCAGGTGCAGCGGGTGCTGGCGGCCGTCGAGACCAGCGCGGACAGCGGCGCGTGGACGACCGTCGAGGGATCTGGAGGAGACGGCCGATGACCCGACCGATCACCCTGTTCACCGGGCAGTGGGCGGACCTGCCGTTCGAGGAGGTCTGCCGGCTGGCCTCCGGCTGGGGCTACGACGGGCTGGAGATCGCCTGCTGGGGCGACCACTTCGACGTGCGGGCGGCGGTGGAGGACGACTCCTACGTCCCGCGCAGGCTGGAGACCCTGGCCAAGCACGACCTGAAGGTCTGGACGATCTCCAACCACCTCGTCGGGCAGGCCGTCTGCGACGACCCGATCGACGAGCGCCACCAGGCGATCCTGCCCGCCCGCGTCTGGGGCGACGGGGAGCCCGAGGGCGTCCGCCGGCGCGCGGCCGAGGAGATGAAGGCCACCGCCCGCGCCGCCGCCCGGCTCGGCGTGGACACCGTCGTCGGGTTCACCGGCTCGGCGATCTGGCATCTGGTGGCGATGTTCCCGCCGGTCCCGGCCGCGATGGTCGAGCGCGGCTACGCCGACTTCGCCGACCGCTGGAACCCGATCCTCGACGTGTTCGACGAGGTCGGCGTCCGCTTCGCGCACGAGGTGCACCCCAGCGAGATCGCCTACGACCACTGGACGACGGTCCGCGCGCTGGAGGCGGTCGGGCACCGGCCCGCGTTCGGCCTGAACTGGGACCCCTCCCACATGATGTGGCAGGACGTGGACCCGGTGAACTTCCTGTACGACTTCCGCGACCGGATCTACCACGTGGACTGCAAGGACACCCGGCTGCGCGCCCGCGACGGCCGCCGGGGACGGCTGTCGTCCCACCTGCCGTGGGGCGACCTGCGGCGGTCCTGGGACTTCGTGTCCACCGGGCGCGGCGACGTGCCCTGGGAGGACTGCTTCCGCGCGCTGAACGCCATCGGCTACGACGGCCCGATCTCCGTGGAGTGGGAGGACGCGGGCATGGACCGCCTCCAGGGCGCGCCCCAGGCCCTGGAGTATGTGCGCGGCCTCAACGCGATCACCCCGCCGGAGGGCGCGTTCGACGCCGCGTTCGGCGGCGACTGAGAAACCTCCGCGCCCCCCTGTAACGCCTCCCTTCGTCCGGACATCTGCTGTGATGACCGGACGAAGGGAGACGGCGTGGACCAGGCGTCGGGGGACCGCGCGCGCTTCGAGGCCCTGTACGCGGCCCATCATGAGGCGGTCGCGCGATACGCGCTGCGTCGCACCACGTCGTCCGACGACGCCGTGGACGTCCTCGGCGAGACCTTCCTGGTCGCCTGGCGGCGGCTGGACGACGTGCCGGACGGTGACGAGGCGAGGCTGTGGCTGTACGGCGTCGCGCGGCGCGTGCTGGCCAACCACCGGCGCGGCGCGGCCCGCCGCGAGCTGCTGCTGACGCGGCTGCGCGCCGAGTTCGCCGAGGCCGCGCCCGAACGGCACGGCGCCGCCACCGAGATCCGCGCCGCGTTCGCCCGGCTGTCGGACGAGGATCGGGAACTGCTGTCGCTGACCGGCTGGGAGGGCCTGACCCCCGAGCAGGCCGCGACGGTGCTGGGCCGCCGCGCCGCGACCGTCCGGGTCCGGCTGCACCGCGCCCGCAAACGGTTCGCCCGCGCGCTCGCCGACGAGGGCGTGGACGTGGAACGGTACGGCGCCCGCGCGGTCGCCCTGGCGGAGGGAGCGCTCCGATGAGCCTGGAAGAGATCGTCAGGTGCGCCGAGCCCGCGCACGCGGTGCCGCCGGCGGGGGACGGGTCGCGGGAGCTGCTCGACGAGATCACCGCGCGGCCCCGCCCGGCCGCCCGCCCGCGCCGGGACCGGTGGCGGCTCACCGTCCCGCTGACCGTCGCGCTCGCCGCCGCCGCCGTGCTGGCGGGCTGGCTGCTGCCGCTCGGCCCCGCCCTCGGCCCCCGCCCGGCCGCCGCGCTCGACATCCGCCGGGAGGGCGGCTTCTACATCGTGACGGTGAAGGACGCCTTCGCCGCGCCCGAGCGCTACGCCGCGCAACTGCGCGCCCGGGGCCTGGACATCGGCCTGAGCGTCCAGCCGGTCTCCCCGAGCATGGAAGGGATGATCTTCACCCCGTACGACCCCCGGCTGAACGGCGTGCCCGACCAGGAGCGGTCCCGCCGCCCCGACGCGATCGTCCCCATCGCGCGCCCGGGAGCCTGCGCCACCGCCGACCGCTGCGTGATCGGCGTGCGGATCCCGGTGGACTACCGCGCCTACAAGGGGCCGGAGTACCAGGGGCCCGCCATGATCTCGCTGGGCCGCCGGGCGCGGCCGGGCGAGCGGCACCGGGGCTTCGCGCGGCTGAGCACGCCGGGCGAGCCGCTGGCGTGCCGGGCGTTCATCGGCCGCACGGTGGACCAGGTCACCGCGATGCTGCGGAAGCGCGGCGTGACCGTCGGGGTGTTCGCCGTGCCGGAGAAGGGCTCGCGCCCGAGCGTGCCGGGAACCTGGCGCGTCCACGACGGCTGGCTGACCGAGCCCGGAAAGGCCCTGCTGGTGGCGGACCCGGCCCCGCCGCCCCGCGTCCCGCCGCTGGTCGGCTGCCCCTGATCCGCTGATCCGTTCCCGCCCGGCCCTCCTCCGCCGTGCGGTGTCCTCACCATGCCCAGAAGGAGTTCCCGTGAGACGACTGTCGTTCCTGCTCGCCGTGCCGCTGCTCGCGGCGGCGGCCTGCGGCGGAGGTTCCGAGCCCGCCGCCACGCCGTCCACGCCGTCCGACGCGGCCCAGCTGAAGCACGCCCGCTGCCTGCGCGAGCACGGCGTGAACATGCCCGACGACCCGAAGAAGATCCCGGCGGGCGGGCTGGAGATCCCGGAGAGGGCGCGCAGGGCGTGCGCGGGCCTCGAACCGCCGGGCAAGACGATCGACATGAACGACCCCGCGACCAAGGACCGGTTCGCGCGGTTCGCCAGGTGCATGCGGTCCAACGGCTACGACATGCCCGACAACGCGCCGCCGGACATCCACCTGCGCAACCCGCGCAAATGGGAGCAGGCGTACGCGAAGTGCGACAACATCCTGGGGGAGGGGCGGAAGTGAACCGCCTCCTGGTCGCCGGGGTCGCCGTGGCGGCGCTCGCGGCGGCCGGGGCCGCGGCCGTCGCCGCCACCGGCGACGGACCCGAGCGCGGCCCCGCCCGGCCGTCCGGTGCGACGGCCCCGGTCACGCGCGGCGATCTGGTGGACACCAAGGCGGTGGACGGGACGCTGACGTTCGCCGGGGAGCGGAAGGTCGCCGCCGGGACGTCCGGCGTCGTCACCGCCGTGCCCCGGGCGGGCCGGGTGCTGCGCCAGGGCGACGTCCTGTACCGGGTGGACCGGCGGCCGGTGGTGCTCCTGCACGGGACGCTGCCGCTGTACCGCACGCTCGCCGAGGGAGCCGACGGGCCCGACGTGACCCAGCTCGAACGCGCGCTGCGCGCCCTCGGCCACGGCTCCGCGCTGACCGTGGACCGGCGCTTCACCCCGGCGACGGCCCGCGCCGTGCGGGACTGGCAGGACGACGCGGGACTGCCGGAGACCGGGACGGTGGACGCCGCGCAGGCGGTGTTCCTGCCGTCCCCGGTCCGGGTCACCGCCGTCGGGGCGGCCGTGGGCGACCGGGTCGCGGCGGGCCGCCCCCTGCTCACGCTGACCGGCACCCGGCCGGTCGTCCACGTGGACCTGAAGGTGTCGGACCGGGCCCTGGCCCGCGCGAACACCAGGGTGACCGTCGAACTGCCGGGCGGCGGGACGAGGCCCGGCCGGGTCGTCCGGGTGGGCGGCACCGCCGAGAAGGCGCGCGGCGACGGGCAGCAGGAGCCGACGGTGGACGTCGAGATCGAGCTGACCGGGGGAAAGGACACCGGCGGGCTCGACCAGGCGCCGGTCACCGTCACCCTGGAACGGGAACGCCGCCGCGACGTGCTCACCGTCCCGGTCGAGGCGCTGCTAGCCCTGCGGGGCGGCGGCTACGGCGTGGAGGTCGTCGCGGCGGACGGCTCCCGCCGCCGGATCCCCGTGCGGACCGGGGCCTACGGCGGCGACCGCGTGGAGGTCTCCGGCACCGGCCTGACCGAGGGCACCCGGGTGGGGGTGCCCGCCCAGTGATCGAACTCCTCGGCGTCACCAAGCACCACCCCGGCGGCGTGCACGCCCTGCGCGGCGTGGACCTGACCGTCGCGCCCGGCGAGCTGGTCGGCGTCGTCGGCCCGTCCGGCTCGGGCAAGTCCACGCTGCTGCACCTGGTCGGCACACTGGACCGGCCCTCGTCCGGCACGGTCCGCGTGGCCGGGCACGACGTGGGGCGGCTGCCGGACCAGCGGCTGGCGCGGCTGCGCGCGACCGGCATCGGGTTCGTGTTCCAGCAGTTCCACCTGGACCCGCGCGCCTCGGCCCTCGACAACGTCGCCGACGGCCTGCTGTACGCCGGGCGTCCCCGCCGCGAGCGCCGCGCCCGCGCCGCCGCCGCCCTGGAACGCGTCGGCCTCGGCCACCGCCTGGGCCACCGCCCCGGGCGACTGTCGGGCGGCGAACGCCAGCGCGTCGCGGTCGCCCGCGCCGTCGTCGGCGACCCGCCGCTGCTGCTGGCCGACGAGCCCACCGGCAACCTCGACTCGGCCTCCGGCGAGGAGGTGCTGTCCCTGCTCGGCGACCTGAACGCGGCCGGCACCACCGTCGTCGTCATCACCCACGACCGCGCGGTCGCCGCCCGCTGCCCCCGCCGCGTCCACGTCCGCGACGGCGCAATAGTCAAGGACGAGAGGGGAACACGTTGACCCCGCACCCGACCGATCGGCCCCACCACCGCACGACCGAACCACGTCGCGTCCACGCCTTCGACAGCGTGATCGCCGCCGGCGAGGGGGTCGCGTTGAGCTCGCGCCCGACCGATCGGGCCTGCGGCCGGACGGCCGGTCCGCGCCGCGCCCACGTCCGCGACGGCGTGGCCGTCATTGGCGGGAGGGGGTTGTGATGCGCCTGCGTTCGGCTGACATGGCCCGGCTGGGGGCGGCCGGGTTGCGGGCCCGGCCCGCGCGGGCCGCGTTGTCGGCGCTCGGTGTCGCGATCGGGATCGCCACCATGGTCGCGATGCTGGGCATCGCCGCGTCCGGGCAGGCCGACCTGCTGCGCCGCCTGGACGCCCTGGGCACCGGGCTGCTGCGCGTGCAGCCGGGGGAGAGCATCGGCGGCGGCGAACCGCGGCTGCCCGAACGCGCCGTCGCCCTGACCGCCCGCGTGGACGGGGTGGCGTCGGCGAGCGCGACCGGCGAGCTGGACGCCACGGTCCGCCGCACCGACCGCATCCCCCGCGTCGAGACCGGCGGCCTCACCGTGCAGGCCGCCGACCTGGGACTGCTGCGCACCCTGCGGGGCGGGGTGCGCGCCGGGGCCTGGCTGAACGACGCCACCGCCCGCCACCCGGCCGTCGTCCTGGGCGCGGTGGCCGCCGACCGTCTCGGGATCACCGGCCCCGGCGTCCGCGTCCACGTGGGGGACCGCTGGTTCACCGTGGTCGGCGTCCTCGCGCCGCTGCCGCTGGCCCCCGAGATCGACCGCGCGGCGCTCGTCGGCGTTCCGGCCGCGCGCGCCCACCTGGGGTACGACGGCCGCCCGACCACCGTCTACGGGCAGGCCCCCGACACGGCGGTCCCGGCCGTGCGGGCCCTGCTGCCCCGCGCGCTGAACCCCGAGCGCCCGAGCGACGTCGCGGTGTCGCGCCCCTCCGACGCGCTGGCCGCCCGCGCCGCCGCCGCGGGCACCCTGGACGGCCTGCTGCTGGGGCTCGGCGCGGTCGCGTTGCTGGTCGGCGGTGTCGGCATCGCCAACACCATGGTGGTGTCGGTGCTGGAACGCCGCCGCGAGATCGGCCTGCGCCGCGCCCTGGGCGCGACCCGGGGGCTGGTCCGCGCCCAGTTCCTCACCGAGTCGCTGCTGCTGTCAACCCTCGGCGGCGTCGCGGGCCTGCTGCTGGGCGCCCTGGCCACCGCCGGGTACGCGCTGGCGCGCGGCTGGCCGTTCGCGCTGCCGCTCCCGGCGCTGGCCGGGGCGCTGGGCGCGACGCTGCTGGTGGGCGCGCTCGCGGGCCTGTACCCGGCGGTGCGGGCGGCGCGGCTGGCCCCGACCGAGGCGCTCGCCGCGTCCTGACCGGGCCCCTAGAGCGCCCGGAAGTCGGCGAAGTCGAAACCGGGGGAGACCACGCAGCTCACCAGGACCTCCCGGTCCCCGGCGGGCCGGGCGGACTGCCAGACGCCCGCCGGGACGAGGGCCTGGGGGACCTGGCCGTGCTCCACGTCCGGCCCCACCGTGACCGTCGTCGCCCCGCCGGGCCGCTCGCCGTCGCCGCCGAGGACCAGCGACAGCGGCCCGCCCCGGTGCCACAGCCACACCTCGTCCGAGCGCACCACGTGCCAGATCGACTCCTCGCCGGGCGGCAGCAGGAAGTAGATGCCGGTGGCGCTGCTGCGCTCGCCGGGATAGCCGTCGGGGGTGAACGTCCGGCCCGTCCGCCACGTCTCGCGGAACCAGCCGCCCTCGGGGTGGGGGAGCATGTCCAGGGCCCGCGCCGTCGCGGGCTGCTCCAGCACCGCCACGTGCCCGCCGTGCGGGGCGCGCCGCAGGTAACGGACCTCCGCCCCCGTCCGGTCCACCACCCCGCGCAGCCCCGCGTCCGGCCCGGGGTCCACCGCGAGGACCTGCCCCTCGGGGAACTCGGCGTCGGCCAGCGCCAGCACGTCGGCGTCGTCCCCGCCGGCCCACACCGCCCCGGCCTCCCCGAGGACGAACCTCGGACCTTCCTGGGCCCGCCAGGCGTCAAGCGTCGTCAGCAACAGCACGGGAGCGAGCCTACCGGCGCGTTGATCGATTGTTGATCGGATGCTGATCGGCGTACGGCAGAGTTCCTGTCGCCCGGTCCGGCGTGCCCACGGGTGGGCTCACGGGCGCGGTGACGGAGGTGTCGCGGGGATGCCTCCACGGGGATCCGCGCCGACCGCGGACCGGGCGGCCTGGAACGGGCGGGTGGCGCATCGGGGGATCGCGCGCCCGCCACCGGGCATACGGCGGCGTGACGGCCGACCCTTCCTCCTCACCGGAAAACGGGTCGGCCGTCGCGTCGTAGGCGGATTCTCGGCTGTGTTCATCGGCTCCACGGCCCAGTCCCTCCGCCCTGGGGGCTCCGGGACTGACCACTACGCGGGCGAGCGCTGCATCTCAGTGCTCAACGGCTCCACGGCCCAGTCCCTCCGCCCTGGGGGCTCCGGGACTGACCACTACGCGGGCGAGCGCTGCATCGCTTCGCGATCTTCCGCAGGGGGTCTCGCCTTCGGCTTCAGCCCCCTGCCTCAGCCTCCGGACGCGCTCGCGTGCGGGGCCGGGTTATGCGGTCAGGACGATCTTTCCCCGGCTTCGGTCGGACTCGCCCCTCTCGTGGGCCTTCGCCGCCTCCGCCAGGGGCAGGACCGTGTCGATCTCGGCGCGCAGGCGTCCCTCCTCCGCCAGCTTCGCGATCCGGGTGAGGGCGTGGTGGTCGGCCTCGACGAGGAGCGTCTCGGCGCGCGCGTCACCGGGGTCGAAGTCGGCGAGCCTGCTGAGCGCCAGCGACACCAGCACGCCGCCCTCGCGCAGCGTCCGCAGGGAGCGCGGGCCGTAGTCGCCGCCGATCGCCTCCACCACGACGTCCACGTCCCGCACCGTCTCGGCGAAGTCGGTCGTCGTGTAGTCGATCGGCTCGTCCACGCCGAGCGAGCGCAGGAAGTCGTGCTTGGCGGCGCGCGCGGTGCCCAGCACGTACGCGCCGCGTGCCTTGGCGATCTGGACCGCCAGATGGCCGACGCCACCGGCGGCGGCGTGGACCAGGACGCGCTGGCCCGGCTGGACGTCCGCGGTGTCGACCAGCGTCTGCCACGCCGTCAGCGCCGCCAGCGGCAGCGCGGCGGCCCGCACGTGGTCGAGGTTCGCGGGCTTGGGCGCGAAGCACCGCGACGGGGCGGTCACGTACTCGGCGTACGCGCCGTGCCCGCCGGGGTAGGGCAGCATCCCGAACACCTCGTCGCCCGGCTTGTGGAGGGTCACGCCGAGACCGACCGCCTCCACCACGCCGGACACGTCCCAGCCCAGCACGAACGGCGGTTCGCCCAGCAGCCCGCCGGTCGCGCGGTGCTTCCAGTCGGTCGGGTTCACCCCGGCCGCGTGGACACGGACCAGGACCTCGGCCGGTCCCGGTTCCGGGCGGGGCAGTTCGATCTCCCTCAGGACCTCGGGTCCGCCGAGGACGTCCTGGCTGATGGCTCGCATCGTCGTCATGGCCCCCAGCGTGCCGCCGCGCGACCCGGGCGACGAGTGGCCTGATCGCCAAGGTCCGCAAGGATCCGGCCATTCACTCCATCTCCGACAGCCGCGACGGGTCGAAGACGATCGGGAACGGCGCGGGCGTCTCGACCGGCTCGCCCGACTTCGCGCGGCGGACAGTCCGGTAGGCCGCGCCGTCCAGTTCCAGCATGGTCACCAGCGGGCGCGGCTCCAGGTCGACGATCCAGTAGTGCGGGATGCCGAGGGCGGCGTACTCGGCGACCTTGTGGACGCGGTCGGTGCGCTCGTTGTCGGTGCGCGGCGTCACCACCTCGGCGACCAGCATCAGGTCCGGGCCGTAGTAGGTGTGGGTGCGGCGCTCCAGCGCCATCCGCGCCATGTCGCGCGGCACCACGAACACGTCGGGCCGCCGGATCCCGGCCGGGGTCGTGACGTGCTGCGGCGCGCCCGCCACATGGACGTCGGCGTCGGCCTGCCGGGCCGCCTCCTTGAGGATCCTGCGCAGCTGCTCGGCGGCGTTGTCGTGCCACAGGTCGCCGGGCAGCTCGGTCAGCCAGCCGTCGGCCAGCTCGTACCGGTCGCCCTCGTCGGGCAGCGCGTCCAGGTCGTACAGCGTGTACGGGCCGTGCTCGTGGCCTGCGACGGCATGCATCGGCGGCCTCCTCCCCCAGAAGATCACCGTTGCCGCGAGAGTAATGGATCATCCCGGGCGCGGCGCGCAGGCGCTCCGGGGACGCCCTCGAACGCCGCGTCGAACCGGATCCCGCGCGGGCCGCGCTTGACCTTCCAGTAACGGAAGGGTCGAAGCTGGAGGGGCGACCGAAGGAGAGGATGCCGATGAGCGTCGACCAGCGCCCCGCCCCGCGCGCCTCCGACCTCGACCGGGACGCGCTGCTGGTACGGCTGCACCGGGCCTACGCCGAAGGCCGCCTCGACGAGCCCGAGCTGGACGAGCGCATCGGGCGGGCGCTGTCCGCCCGCACCCACGACGACCTGGACCGCATCGCCGCCGACCTGCCCGCGCGCCGCACCGTCTGGACGCCGGAGCCGGGCGTGTCCGGACGCCTCCAGGTCGCCTACCGGAGCGAGGTCCGCCGCACCGGGCGGTGGCGCTGCCCGGAGACCCTCGCCGTCATGGCCCACAAGGGCGGCTGCCTGCTGGACCTGCGCGACGCCGACCTGCCCGCCCGCGTCACGGTGTGGGTGCTGGCCCACCGGTCCACGGTGCGGATCGTCGTCCCGCCGGGGACGCGGGTCGAGGCGGGCGGGGCCGGGGTGTCCACGTCCGTGACCGGGGCCCCGGCGTGGGACGGCGTGACGGTGCGGGTCAGGAGCCTGGTCCACCGGGGCGCGGCCGAGGTCACGGACCGCCCGGCCTGAGGCGGCGGCGGGCCACGCGGGCACAATGGGGGCCATGACCGACCTTCTCGCGCGCTTTCCCCGGGCCGTGCTCGGGCACTGGCCCACCCCGCTGGAACGGGCCGAGCGGCTCTCGGCGGCGCTCGGCGGACCCGAGATCTGGATCAAGCGGGACGACTGCACGGGGCTGGCCATCGGCGGCAACAAGACCCGCAAGCTGGAGTTCCTGCTCGGGCGGGCGCTCGCCGAGGGGCACGGGACGGTCGTCACGTTCGGGGCGGTGCAGTCCAACCACGCCCGGCAGACCGCCGCCGCCTGCGCCCGTCTCGGCCTGCGCTGCGAGCTGCTGCTGTCACGGTCGGTCCCCCGCGACGACGCCCTGTACGAGACCTCCGGCAACGTCCTGCTCGACCACCTGCTCGGCGCGAACGTCCGGATCGTCGACGGCATCGACGAGACCGTGAAGGCCCTGGAGGAGATCGGCCCCGCCTGCGTCATCCCGCCGGGCGGCTCCAACGCGACCGGCGCCCTCGGCTACGTGGGCGCCGCCCTGGAGCTGGCCGGCCAGCTCGCGGCCCCGGGCGGCCCCGGCCGCGTGGACCGGGTCGTCGCGGCCACCAGCACCGCCGGGACCTCCGCCGGGCTCGTGGTCGGGCTGGCCCACGCCGGGCTGCCGGCGCGGGTCGAGGCGATCTGCGTGTACGAGCCCGCCGACGTCACCTCCGCGACGCTGGAGGCGCTGGTGGAGGAGACCGCCGACCTGGTCGGCATGGCCCGGCCGACCGGGGACCACCGGGTGCGCGACGACTGGTTCGGGGCCGGGTACGGGCTGCCGACCGCCGCGATGACCGAGGCCGTCCGGCTGTTCGCGCGCACCGAGGGCCTGCTGCTGGACCCGGTCTACTCGGGCAAGGCCGCCGCCGGGCTGGTGGGCATGGTCCGTGCCGGGGAGATCGGCGCGGACGAGACCGTCGTGTTCTGGCACACCGGCGGCTCGCCCGGCCTGTTCGTCTATCCGGAGGTGTTCACCGAGCCGTCCTGACGGACGGCGGGGCGGGTCGGGTCACCCGTTGCACCCGCAGGAGCAGCCCTTCGGGCAAGAGCAACCGCCGCCGTGTCCGCAACTGCATCCACCTTTGGTCATGAGCGGAACGTACCTCCGCGATGGCGCTCGGTCTATCACCGGACCGCGAGGTGCCCCTGTCGCCGCCGTCAGATGCGGACCGGCGGCCAGGGGCGTCACCGCACCCGCCGCGCCCCCGCCGACGGGGTGACGGTGCGGCAGTGCGGCTCGGCCCAGCCGCGTTCGGCGAACGCCAGCGCGACCGCGGCGGCCACCTCGGCGACCGCGTCCGCCGGGACCAGCGCGATGACCGAGCCGCCGAAGCCGCCGCCGGTCATCCGCGCGCCCAGCGCGCCCGCCGCCAGCGCCGCCGCCACGGCCGCGTCCAGCTCGGGGCAGCTCACCTCGAAGTCGTCGCGCAGCGAGACGTGCGAGGCGGTCAGCAGCGGGCCGATCTCGGCGGCGCGGCCCTCCTCCAGCAGCGCGACGACCCGCTCGACGCGGGCGTTCTCGCCGACCACGTGCCGGGCCCGGCGCAGCAGCACCGGGTCGGTGAGGGCCGACAGGTCGCCGGCGTCCCGCAGCGCCCGCACCCCGAGCCGCCGCGCGGCCTCCTCGCAGGAGGCGCGGCGCGCGGCGTACTCGCCGTCCACGAGGCTGTGCTTGACGCGGGTGTCGACCAGCAGCAGTTCCAGGCCGTCGGCCGCGAACGGCACCTGCCGCACCCCCAGGTCGCGGGTGTCCAGCAGCAGCAGGTGCCCGGCGGTGCTCAGCAGCGACGCGCTCTGGTCGAGGATGCCGCACGGCATGCCGACGAAGACGTTCTCGGCGCGCTGGGCGAGCCGGGCCAGCTCCGCGCCCGGCAGCGCGATCCCGGCCAGCCCGGTCAGCGCCAGCGCGGTCGCGCACTCCAGCGCCGCCGACGACGACAGCCCCGCGCCGTCGGGCAGGTCGGAGCCGACCACCAGCCGCGCCGCGCCGACCTTGTGCCCGGCGTCCCGCAGCGCCCACAGCATCCCCGCCGGGTAGGCGGCCCAGCCCGGCACCGAGCCCGGCTCCGCGTCCGGCGGAACGCCGATCCGCTCCCCGGGCGCGCGCAGCGAGGAGACCTCCAGCGCCCCGTCCGGCGCCCCCGCCCAGGGCGCGGCGGCCACCGTCACCGTCTGCTCCAGCGCGAACGGCAGCACGAACCCGTCGTTGTAGTCGGTGTGCTCGCCGATCAGGTTGACCCGTCCCGGAGCGGCCCACACCCCCTCCGGCTCCGTCCCGTACGCCTCCCGGAACGCCACGACCGCCTCGTTCACATGACCTCCCTGAGACGCCCGGCGGCACGCGCGGGCAGACCGTCGTCGATGAAAGCACCCCTGCCGTTCTCACGGGAGACCGGCCCCCCGAGTCTGTCGGAGGCCCGCCGCGGTGTGTACCCCCGCACGACCAGCGGAGAGAACACCGTCCTCCGCACCGGGACCCGGCCCCAGCCGGTCGCGTCCGTCCTCGCCGGGCCGTGGGAGCGCCCGTTCGAGGGCCCTGACTTTCCCATGCCGCTGGTCGACGAGCCGCGAGGCGGATGACCCGCCACCCACCGGGCCGCCGCGGGACCGCCACGGTCACCGGGCCGCTGGACGCCTCCGGCGGCTCGGATCGGCTGCCGGCCGACCCTCCGGATCGCGGTGTTCGTCTCTCCGGCGGCCACCACCGGCCCGCGGTCGACCGCGGGCCGCCAGCCGTGGGAGCGGTTCAGCCGGGGCCGGTCGGGCCGCCGGAGGCGCGGATCGACGGCGGGTCGCCGCGCGCCGCGGCCCTTCCGACCAGGCTCGTCGTGGGCGGCCCGGACCGATCGGTCGGATAGGTGTAGCGAATCCGGCGGTTGGCACGATAATGAGACATCGCGCGATGGCCGGCGGCACTGGGCAGCGCTCGCCGGCCATCGCGGTTCTCACCTCTTCTTCGCCGTCTTCTCGCGCGGCTTCTCCGGCGACAGGTCGATCCGCACGATCGTGGGGTCGTGGTCGCCCGCGCGGTCGGCGAACTCGGCGTTGCGGTGCACGATCTCGTACTCGTGGCGGCGCTCGCCCAGCGACGGGCTGAGCAGGATGTGCTCCGACATCTGGGAGTTGCCGTCGACGACGGTGGTGTAGCGGTCCTTCGCGGGCGTCCGGGACGGGAGCCCGCGCAGGCCGGTGCCGTCGGTGAGGGTCCGGAGCGGGGCGGCGAACTCGCGCTCGTTGAGGTCCCCGGCGACGATGACGTCGGCGTCGCGGTCCACGGCGCGCAGCGACCGCACGAACCCCGCGACCACGCGGGCCTGCGCGTCGCGCCGCCACTCGCTGGGCCGCAGCGGCGGCTGGTGGCGGCCGAACAGCGGCTGGTCGTCTCCGCTGGCGAACCAGTGGTTGGCGATGACGACGATGCGGCGGCCCCGCCAGGTCACCTCGCCCGCGACCGGCTTGCGGGCGGCGCTCCAGGCGGGGTCGGCGGGCGCGACCCGGCCGGGGCTCGACGACAGGGCGACCTTCCCGGGGCCCCCGCCGTCCGCCGGGCCGGGGACGGCGCGGACGGGCGTCAGCGCGGGGTCCGTTCCGGCGGACACGCCCACGGTGGGGTCGGCGGGCGCGCCGGTGGCGGAGCGGTCCACGAAGCCCAGGCCCCGGTCGGTGCGGAACAGGAACCCGGCCCGGACGTTGCCGCCGCGCACGCCGCCGTCGGCGTTGTCGCGCGGGGAGACCGACCGCCAGTCGTAGGCGGGGCCGCCCGCCGCGCTGATCGCGGTGACGAGCTCGGCGACGGTCTGGTCGGCGGCGACGGTGCCGTCGTCGGCGGCGCCGCTGTTGTCCTGGAGGCCGGTCACGGCGATCAGGTCGGGGTTGCGCAGGCCGTCCACGACGTCCGCGGCCAGCGCCCGGAACCGGGCGGCGGGGGCGTCGGGGCTCAGCCCGTTCATGTCGACGGTCGCCACCGCCAGCTCCCCGTCGCGCTGCGGGCGGGTCGTCTCGCGCGGCAGGCCGCCGTCGCGGCGGCGCGGGGTGGCGGTGAGCAGCAGCTTGAAGGCGCCGTAGCCGTAGTCGAGCACGCCGTCGTTGGCGCCGGGCAGCCGGTCGCCGACGTTCATGGCGGGCAGCGGGGCCAGCGCGTCGTCGAGGACGACGCGCTCGGGGTTGGGGTCGTCGGCGCGCAGCAGCAGGCCGCCGCGCCCGGTGCGCTCGCCCGCGCCCCGGCCGTCGGCGGGCAGCACCGGGACCTCGCCGGCCCGGGACGGTCCCACCGCGACGGCGTCCTCGACGCGGACGCGCATCCCCTCCAGGGACTCGTAGAAGTCGATGGCGTCGCGCCCGGGGACGAACCGGCCCCTGGTCTCGACGTCGATCTGGCCGGGACCGGCGTGGTCGGCGTCCACGACGGCGGACGGGGCGCGGCGCCCGGCGGGGCCGAGCACGACCGGCGGCGGGACGGGGACGCCGCGCGCCTCGACCAGCGTGGCCGTGGCGTCGATCTCGGTGCGGCCGAGGTGCGGCGAGGCGGGGCCGCCGGACCGGAACTCGCTGACCCGGCCGTCCACCCGGACCGCGTCGCCGACCGCGGCGGTCGGGCGGGTGCGGGTGAAGACGAAGACGCCCTCGGAGGTGGCGTCGTCGCGGTCGGGGCGCGGGTCCTGCATCCAGAAGCCGTTGCCGGTGACGGCGGTGACGACGCCGGGGACGCGCGCGACCGTCCGCCCGTTCACCGGGGACAGGTGGCCCCGGCCCTGGACGTCGCGGATCAGGCGCGCCGGGGCGGTGGTGTCCGCCGCCGCCGCGGGGACGACGGCCAGCGGCGCGCAGAGCGCGAACGCCGCGGCGATCGCGCGGGCCGTCAGCGGGAGCCGTCCCGCCTCGCCGGTGTGTGCCACCCACCCTCCATGCTGGCTTCGCTGGCTTCACCTGGGTCTCGACAGCAGAAGGATGACACGCGCGGCGATCATTTGGTGCGCCCCGTCCGGAGAATCTCAGCTCGACCGCACGGAAAACGGGTTCCGGTCATGCCCCGGAACCCGTTCCGACGTGCGCTTTTCTCGTCAGTCGAACAGCACGACCTGCCGGATCACGTCGCCCTGGTGCAGGGCCCGCACGGCGTCGTTGAGGTCCTCGAACCGGATCCGGCGGCTGATCAGGCCGTCGATGTCCAGCCGTCCGGCCCGCCACAGGTCCACGAACATCGGCACGTCCCGCTTGAGGTCGCAGCCGCCGTACAGCGAGGCCTTGACGTTCTTGCCCTCGAACAGCAGCGAGAACGCGCTCATCTCCCAGTTGTCGTCGGCCGCGCCCGCCCCCACCACGATCACGTCGCCGCCGCGCCGGGTGATGCCCCAGGCGGTGGTGATCGCCGCGGACTTCCCGACGACCTCGAAGACGTGGTCGAAGCCCTGGCCGAGGGTGAGCAGCCCCTTGGTCTCCTCCAGGTCGTCCAGCGTCGCGGTGTGGGTGGCGCCGAACTGCTTGGCGAGGGGGTGCTTGGCCTCGTTCGGGTCGACGGCCAGGATCGTGGCCGCGCCGGCGATGCGGGCCCCCTGGATGACCGACAGGCCCACGCCGCCCGCGCCGACCACCGCGACCTTCGAGCCCGGCCGCACCTTCGCGGTGTTGACGGCCGCGCCGACGCCGGTCGGGATGCCGCAGCCCAGCAGCGCCGCGTACTCGAACGGCACGTCCTCGGCGACCTTGATGACGCCCTGGTACGGCAGCGTGACCTCCTCGGCCCACGTGCCGACCCCGGCCATCCCGAACGCCGGGGTGTCGCCGCCGATCCGGAACCTCGGGTCGCTGAACGCCGCCCCGATGAACCCCATGCACAGGTACGGCTCGCCGCGCAGGCACTCGGGGCAGGTCCCGCAGTCGGGTGTCCAGTTGATGACCACGTGGTCGCCCACCTGGACGTTGGGGACGCGGTCGCCGACCTCCGCCACCACGCCGGCGCCCTCGTGGCCGATCACCGCCGGGGGCACCGAGGGCAGGACCCCGGACATGGTCGACAGGTCCGAATGGCAGACCCCGGTCGCCTTGATCTTCACCTTGACCTGGTCGGGACCCGGATCGACGGCGGTGACGTCGTCGCGCAGGTCGAGTTCGGTGTCGCCGACCGCATGCAGGACCGCGGCACGTGCCATGGCTGCCTCCACATCGAGGGACGGGCGCCGGACGCGGCGCCCCTGGGGGGTGGGTGTGACCTGACGGGGGGCGAGGCGGGCGCTACTCCTCCAGCGTCAGCGCGGCCTTGGGACAGGACCGCACGGCGTGCCGGACCTTGTCCGCCTGGTCGGCGGGCACCTCCGGCAGGAGGATCTCCAACTCGTCGTCGTCGGTGAGGTCGAAGACCTCGGGGGCGATGCCGACGCACACGGCGTTGGCCTCGCAGACCAGGGGGTCGACGCTTACCTTCATCGCCTTCTCCGTTCACTTCCCGATGGGCGTGCGGTGCGGACCAACCTACCGAACCAGGTTCGGTTCGACCCGTGCGGCGGGCCCGGCGCGTGCGCCCACCCCGAAAGTAGAACACGTTCCAGTATTGGGCGGCAAGAGTCGAATCCCGTTCGAAGATCCGGATAAAGTGCGCGGCGGAGGCGAGAGATGACTGACACCCTGACGGACGGCGCGGCGAAGCTCCCGATGCCCGCCGACATGCTGCGCGCCGCCCGCGCCGCCAAGGGCTTCATGCCCGAGGACGAGGGCCTGGCGCTGTACGACACGGCCCTGGAGTACGCCGCCCGCGACCTCGGCCCGCTGCTGGAGGTGGGCACCTACTGCGGCAAGTCGGCCATCTACCTCGGCACCGCCGCCCGCCACACCGGCGCGACCGTGGTGACCGTGGACCACCACCACGGCTCGGAGGAGAACCAGGCGGGCTGGGAGCACCACGACCCGTCCCTGGTGGACCCGCTGACGGGCCGCATGGACACCCTGCCGGTGTTCCGGAGGAACATCGCCGCGGCGGGCCTGGAGGACCACGTGGTGGCGATCGTGGGCGCGTCCCGCACGGTGGCGCGCTTCTGGAACACGTCCCTGTCCCTGCTGTTCATCGACGGCGGCCACGCGGCGGAACACGCCCGCGCCGACTACGAGGGCTGGGCGCGTTGGGTGGCCGTGGGCGGCGCCCTGGTCGTCCACGACGTCTTCCCCGACCCGGCCGACGGCGGCCAGGCCCCCTACGAGCAGATCTACCTGCGCGCGGTGGACAGCGGCGCCTTCGAGGAACGCCGCGTCGTCGGCTCCCTCCGCGTCCTGGAACGCGTCAACGACGGCGACCCCCTGAGCTGACGCGGAGGGGAGGCCCCGCCCGGGTGGGCGGGGCCGTCGTCGTTCAGAGCCTCGTGTCGTTCAGAGGCGGGTGCGGACCGGGTTGGCCACGCTCACCAGGGCGCAGCCGCACGCCGTCGGGTCGGCCGCCTTCGACGGGCCCAGCGGGTGGTCGGCGATCTCCTTGAAGATCTTCGCGCCCGGGGAGGCGCCCTCCAGCACGTCCGCGGCCAGGATCACCGCCGCCGCCGTGTACGTGGAACGGTCGCCGGGGAAGTGCCTGCCGTGCTCGAACTGCCACCCCGTCCAGTACGAGCCGTCCTCGTGGCGCAGGTGCTGGATCGTGCGGAACAGCTCCAGGGCGCGGTCGCGGCGGCCCGCCGCGTCCAGGGCCATGACGAGCTCGCAGCTCTCGGCGGCGGTGACCCAAGGCTGGTCCGAGACGCAGCGGCAGCCCAGGCCGTCCACCACGAAGGTGTCCCACTGCGCGGCGAACCGCCGCTCGGCCGCCCCGCCGCGGACCGGGCCCGCGAGGATCGGGTAGTACCAGTCCATCGACCAGCGGCTCTTGTCGGCGAACGCCTCCGGGTGCTCGGCCACCACGTGGCCGAGCTGGTCGGCCGCCAGCTCCCAGTCCGGCTGGGGGTGGCCCAGCCGGTCGGCGAGGGCCACCGCGCAGCGCAGCGACTGGTAGATCGAGGAGCAGCCGGTCAGCAGGGCGTGGTCGGCGGCCTCGCCGTTCTCGTGCCGGATCCACAGGATCTCGCCGCGCCGGGTCTGGAGGCCGAGGGTGAACTCGACGGCCTTGTGGACCACCGGCCACATGCGGCGCGCGAAGTCCTCGTCGCCGGTCATCAGCAGTTCGTGCCAGACGCCGACGGCGACGTAGGCGGCGTGGTTGGACTCGCCGCCCGGCTCGGTGACCTCGCCGAGCACCCACTTGGCGGGCCAGGACCCGTCGGGGCGCTGGACGCCCGCCAGCCACTCGTAGGCGCGGCGGGCGTGGTCGCCGAGGCCCGCGACGGTGAGCGCCATCGCGGCCTCGACGTGGTTCCAGGCGTCGACGTGGCCGGGGACGTCGTCGATGGGGGAGAACCAGGGGATCGCCCCGGACCCCTCCTGCTGGCGGACGATGCTCTGCGCGGTGGCGACGATGTCGGCGGAGGTCAGGATGCCTTCGACGGCGGGGGGCGCGACCTCAGACCGCATCCACTTTCTCCTTGGTGGAGGGAGCGTCGCGCCGCGCGGGCTTGGTGAAGTACACGACCACGCTCTTGCCGAGGACCGGGTTCAGCGCCTTCTCCGCCAGGCGGGTGGCCAGGGGCCGCTTCATGATGTCCCACACCAGGACCTGGTGGTAGGCCTTGGCGAGCGGGTTGCCGTCGTTGTTCACGCCGACCGCGCACTTGATCCACCAGTAGGGCGTGTGCAGGCCGTGCGCGTGGTGGTGCCCGTCCACGCGGAACCCGGTGGCCTTGAGCTTGGCCTCCAGCTCGGCGCGGGTGTAGATCCGCACGTGGCCGCCGGGCGCGGTGTGGTAGTCCTCCGACAGCGCCCAGCAGACCCGTTCGGGCAGCCAGGCCGGGACGGTCACCGCGAGCTGCCCGCCCGGCTTCAGCACGCGCAGCAGCTCGCGCATCGCGCGCATGTCGTCGGGGATGTGCTCCAGCACCTCCGAGGCGACGATCTTGTCGAAGTGGTCGTCGGGGAACGGCAGGTCGAGCGCGTCGCCCCGCACCGTCTCGGCGTGCGCCTGCTCGGGGACCTCGCCCTCCAGGCGCATCGCGCCGAACATCTTCTCGACCCCGGCCAGTTCCTCGGCGTCCAGGTCGAAGGCCACGACGTGCGCACCCCGGCGGTACAGCTCGAAGGCATGCCGTCCGGCGCCGCATCCCATGTCGAGAACGCGCTCTCCGGGGGTGACGCGGAACCGCTGGAAATCCACGGTCAGCAGGGTCGTGCTCCTTCCGTACGGGAGCCTCGGGGGAGGAGGCCCCGGTTGTTCGGCGTGGTGCCTACCGGCCCGCGGCCATCCGCAGATACCGGCGCTGGGTGATGGCGTCGCGGTAGTGGCCGACGGTGGCCTGCGCCACGGCCCGCCACGCGTACCGCTCCTGCACCCGGGCCAGGCCCGCCGCGCCGACCTTGCCGCGCTCCTCGGGGGAGTCGTGCAGGCGGCGCAGCACACCGGCCAGTTCCTCGACGTCGCCGGGCTCGACCAGGATCGCGGCGTCGCCGACGACCTCCGGCAGCGCCCCGGCGCGGCTGGCGACCAGCGGGGTGCCCGACGCCATGTGCTCGACGGCGGGCAGCGAGAACCCCTCGTACCGGGACGGCACGACGGCGACCTCGGCGGAGGCCAGCAGCTCGCCCAGCTCCTCGTCGGAGATCCCGCTGACGAACCGCACGCGGTCCCCCAGCGCGAGCTCCCGCACGAGGCGTTCGGTGGGGCCGTCCTCCTTGGGGCGGCTGACGACGACCACGTGCACGTCGCGTTCGGTGGCGACCTTGGCGACGGCGCGCAGCAGCACGTCCACGCCCTTGATCGGCGCGTCGGCGCTGGCCATCGCGACGATCCGGCCGGGGACGCGCTCGCCGCGCGGGTGGAAGATCCGGGTGTCCACGCCCAGCGGAAGGATGTGGATGTCGTGCGGGTCGACCTTGAAGTCCTTGACGATGTCGACCTTGGAGGAGCCCGACACCGTCAGCACCGGGCCGATGCGCCGCGCGACCTGCGACTGCATCGTCACGAACCCGTACCAGCGGCGCTTGCCGAGCTTGGCCTTGAGGTCGGGCGCGGCCTCGATCTCGATGCGGCGGTCCACGCTGATCGGGTGGTGGATGCTGGTGACCAGCGGCAGGCCCAGCCGCGTGATGCCGAGATTGCCCAGGCCGAGCACCTGGTTGTCGTGCACGACGTCGAAGTCGCGGCGGCGGCGCCTCAGCTCGCGCAGCGCCCGCAGGCTGAACGTCAGGGGCTCGGGGAAGCCGCCGGTCCGCATGTGCGCGAACTCCAGCACGTCGATCCAGTCCCGGAACTCCTCGCGCCCCGGCGTGCGGAACGGGTCCTCGTCCCGGTACAGGTCCAGGCTCGGGACCTTGGTCAGCACGATCTCGTCGCGGTCCAGCTCCGGGTACGGCTGCCCGGAGAACACCTCCACCGAGTGCCCGAGGTCGACCAGTTCGCGGCTCAGGTGCCGCAGGTAGACGCCCTGCCCGCCACAGTGCGGCTTGCTCCGGTACGAGAGCAGGGCCACGCGCAGGGGCCCGTCGCCCGGCTCCAACGCGTCCGGCTCCACCGCCTCAGCCACGCCTGCCCCAGCCCACGCGCCACTCCTGTCCGTCACGGTGGGGCGGGCGTGCACGGCGCCGCCTCACCTTGATGCCCTTGTTGAGAGAGACCTTAGCTTGCGCACGTTACCCGACAGTTCAATATTGGGCATGACGTCCAAAAGTGTTTCGAAGAGCACATCGGTCCCGGCCGGGCAGCGGGTCTGCGCTGGGCGAACGGCCCTCCCGGCAGGCCCGCCGCCCGGGTTCGGTCACCGCCGGGGTGGCGTGAAGCGGACGGGGAGTTCCTTGAGGCCGTTGACGAAGTTGGAGCGCAGCCGCCGCGCCGGCCCGGCGGGCGCGATGTCGGGCATCCGGTCCAGGATCGTGTCGAAGATGATCTTCAGGTTGAGGCGGGCGAGGTGGGTGCCCAGGCAGTAGTGCGGCCCGCCGCCGCCGAACCCCAGGTGGGGGTTGGGGTCGCGCCCGACGTCGAACGCGAACGGGTCCTCGAACACCCGCTCGTCCCGGTTGGCCGACGCGTAGAACAGCACCACCTTGTCCCCGGCCCGGATCCGCTTGCCGCCGAGCTCGGTGTCGGCCGTGGCGGTGCGCCGGAACTGGTTGATCGGGCTGACCCACCGCACGATCTCCTCGACGGCCGTCGGCAGCAGCGAGCGGTCGGCGCGCAGCCGTTCCCACTGGTCGGGCCGTTCGAAGAACGTCCGCATCCCCCCGGCCGTGGCGGTGCGGGTGGTCTCGTTCCCGGCGATCGACAGCATCAGCACGAAGAGCTGGAACTCCTCCTCGCTGAGCCGCGTGCCGTCGGCGTCCGCCGACAGCAGCTTGGTGACGATGTCGTCGCGCGGGGTGTCGCGCCGGTCCTTGGCCAGGGCGGAGGCCCACTCCATGAACTCGGCCGCCACCGCCGTGGACTCGCTGCGGTCGCCGATGTAGTCGGGGTCGTTGAACGCCACCAGCTTGTTCGACCAGTAGAAGATCTTCTCCCGGTCCTCCAGCGGCGCGCCCAGCAGCTCGCAGATCGTGTAGAGCGGCAGCGGGGCGGCGAACCGCTCCACGAAGTCGCACTCGCCGAGCGGCGCGGCCTCGTCGATCAGCCCGGCGCAGATCTCCCGGACGTGCTGCTCCAGCCGTCCGATCATCCGGGGCGTGAAGCCCTTGTTCACCATGGACCGCAGCCGGGTGTGGTCCGGCGGGTCCTGGAACAGCATCATCACCCCGTACAGGGCCAGGTCGTCCGGGCTGAACTCCTCGAACATCGCGGTGCGGGTGTGGGAGGAGAACAGCTCGGGGTGCCGGGAGACGTGCACGACGTCCTCGTGCCGCGTCACCGCCCAGAAGCCGGGGACGCCGTCGTTGGGATCGGGGTGCCAGTGGACGGGGTCGTGCTCGCGCAGCCAGGCGAACCGCTCGTGCGGGACGCCGATCTCCTCGTAGACGCCGGGGTCGATCACGTCGGTGACTTCGAGCTCGGTGGGCACGGGGAATCCTTCCGCCGGGGTGGGGCGTGCCGGGGACGGGCCGGGCGGCGCCCGGTCCGGGTGACCGCTGGCGGGTCAGTCGAACGCGAGGGAGGCGGCGGCGCTGAAGCCCGCGCTCCCGGTGGCGACATGGGGGCCGAGCGCGTCGGCCAGGGCGTCGGCGGTCCACACGCCGTCGGTGCGGACCAGGTGGGCGACGGTCGGCGGGGCCATCACCGCGACCCGGCCGCCGTAGACGACGAACACCTGCCCGGTGACCCGGTCGGCGGCGGGCGAGACGAGGTAGGCGACCAGCGGCGCGACGTGCTCGGCGCCCAGCGGGTCGGGCCCGCCCTCGGGCGCGGGGCCGAACACGTCCGCCGTCATGGCGGTGCGGGCGCGCGGGCAGATGGCGTTGGCGCGCACCCCGTAACGGCCGCACGCCTGCGCCGTGGACAGGGTCAGGGCCGCGACGCCGCCCTTGGCGGCGGCGTAGTTGGGCTGGCCGGGCGCGCCCAGCAGGAACGCCTCGGAGGCGGTGTTGACGATCCGGCCGTAGACGGGGCCGCCGGTCTCCTTGGACCGGGAGCGCCAGTGCGCGGCGGCGGCGCGGGAGACGACGAAGTGGCCGCGCAGGTGGACGCGGACGACCGCGTCCCACTCGTCGTCGGCCATGTTGAACAGCATGCGGTCGCGGGTGAACCCGGCGTTGTTGACCACCGCGTCCAGCGCGCCGAACTCGGCCAGCGCCGTCTTGACCAGGGCGTCGGCGGTGGCGGCGTCGGCGACGTCGCCGGGCACCACGGCCGCCCGGCCGCCGCCGGCGCGGACGCGCTCGGCGGTCTCGTGGACGTCGTCGCCGGGGAGGTCGTTGAGGACCAGGTGCGCCCCGGCGCCCGCGAGCGCGAGGGCCTCGGCCCGGCCGAGCCCGCGCCCGGCGCCGGTGACGACCGCCACCCGCCCGGCCAGGCCCACGTCCTGCCGTGTCTTGTGCGTCACTGCCGTCCCTTCGGTGGTGAACCGCTGGAGAAAGGGGCGGTACCGCGTCGCGCCACACGGGACCCGATGTGATCGAGCGCTTGCTCGGTTTTTGGATCTAGAACGAGTTCTAGCATGAGACTCCAGTCTCATCAAGAGTCTCGTCGGGAGGGTGACGTGTCTGACACCCCGCCGCCAGGGGACGGGACGATCAGCGCAGGACGAACCGCAGCGGGTCGCTGTCGCCCTCCCGGCGGGCGATCCCCCGGCGTTCCAGGACGCGCAGGTGCGCCGCCGCCTCGCCCGCCGCCATGCGCCGGGACCGGGACGACATGTCCGCCCACGGCTCGCGCCACCGCAGCCCCGCCGCGACCTGCCACAGCGTCACCGGCTCGCGCGACAGCAGCCCGGTCAGCTCGGCCAGGCGCTCCTCGTGGTGCCGGGCGATCTCCCCGGCGCGCCCGGCGAGGTCGTGGAAGCGGTGCTGGTGGGCGGGCAGCACCTCGCCGACGGGGATGGCGGCGACCCGGTCCAGCGACCGCAGGAAGTCCCCGAGCGGATCGACGTCCGGCAGGTCGTAGGGGTACAGCCCGATGTGCGGCGTGATCTTCGGCAGGACGTGGTCGCCGGTGAACATGCGGTCGCCGTCCTCCAGGTGCAGGCAGAGGTGGCCGGGGGAGTGCCCCGGCGTCCACACCGCCCGCAGCCGCCGCCCCGGCAGGTCCACCAGTTCCCGGTCCTCCAGCTCGCGGTCGGGCTGCGCGGGCGGGTCGATCCGCTCGCGCCGCCGCCCGGCGGTCCCGAGGATCTCGCCGTCGTCGGCCCCCGCGCGGCGCAGCGACGCCAGCTCCCAGGTCCGCTCGTCGTCGGCCGCGACCGCCTCCCGGAACAGCCGGACGACCGCCGAGTCGTCCCGGTGCATGGCGATCCAGGCCCCCGACGCCTCCCGCACGCGCCCGGCGAGCCCCGCGTGGTCGGGGTGGTAGTGCGTGACGACGACCCCGTGGACGTCGGCGACGTCCATCCCGAACGCCGCCAGCCCGTCCCTCAGCGCGCCCCAGGAGTCGGGGTGCTCCCAGCCCGCGTCGACCAGCACGGGCCCGCGCGGCGACTCCAGCGCGTAGACGAGGGTGTGGGCGAGCGGGTTGCCGGGGATCGGCACCGGCACGCTCCACACCCCACCGCCCAGGTCCTCCGGCCTCACCGGATCCGTTCCAGGACCGTCGCGGTGGACAGGGCCCCGCCGCAGCACATGGTGACCAGCGCGGTGGCGGCGTCGCGGCGCTCCAGCTCGTGCAGGGCCGTGGTGACCAGGCGGGCGCCGGTCGCGCCGACCGGGTGGCCGAGGGCGATCGCGCCGCCGTTGACGTTGACCCGGTCCAGGTCGGGCCGGTGGACGCTCGCCCACGACAGCACCACCGACGCGAACGCCTCGTTGATCTCGGTGATGTCGATGTCGCGCATCGTCATCCCGGCGCGGGCCAGGACCCTCTCGGTCGACTGGACCGGGCCGTCCAGGTGGTAGTACGGCTCGGAGCCGACCAGCGCCTGCGCCCGGATGCGGGCGCGCGGACGCAGCCCGAGCTCCCGGGCCCTGTCCTCGGACATGACGAGCACGGCCGCCGCGCCGTCGGAGATCTGCGAGGACGTCCCGGCGGTGTGCAGCGCGCCCTCGCCGAGGACGGGCTTCAGCCCGGCGAGCCCCTCGACGGTGGTCTCGCGCAGCCCCTGGTCGCGGGTGACGCGCAGGGTCTCGCCGGTCGGGGCGCTCTCCTTGTCGACCTGCGGGGCGTCGATCGGGGCGATCTCCCGGTCGAAGCGGCCGTCGGCCCACGCCTTGGCGGCCCGCTGCTGGGAGCGCGCCCCGAACGCGTCCAGGTCCTCCCGGGTCAGCCCGCGCCGCTTCGCGATGCGCTCGGCCGCCTCGAACTGGTTGGGCATGTCGATCGACCAGTCGTCGGGGCGCGGCCTGGCGGGCAGGACGTTGCTGCCGAGCGGGGCGCGGCTCATCACCTCCACGCCGCAGCCGATCGCCACGTCCACGACCCCGGCGGCGACCTGCGCGGCCGCCAGGTGGACGGCCTGCTGCGCCGACCCGCACTGCGCGTCGATCGTGGTCACGCCGGTCTGCCAGGGGAGACCGGCGTACAGCCACGCGTAGCGGCCCACGTGCCCGCCCTGCTCGCCCGCCTGCGTCACGCACCCGGCGAAAACCTGTTCCACCTGGGCGGGATCGAGGGTGGCGCGGTCGAGCACGGCCGTCAGCGCGTGGGCCAGCACGGCCTGCGCCTTCAGGCCCGCCAGCCAACCGTTGCGCTTGCCGAGCGGCGTGCGTACCGCCTCGACGATCACCGGGGTGCCCATCCGGCCTCCTTACGGAACACGACTAGAACGGAGTTCGCCTCCTGCCCGTTGACTGTAACGTGTTCTAGTTTTGGGTGGAAGGGTCACGCGTACCGGACCCGGAACTCCTTGATCCCGTTCAGCCAGGCCGACCGGAGCCGCCGCGGCTCCCCGGCGCGGCGGATGCCCGGCATCTGGTCGGCGATCGCCTGGAAGATCAGCCGGATCTCCAGCCGGGCCAGGTTCGCGCCGATGCAGTAGTGCGCCCCGGTGCCGCCGAAGCCCAGGTGCGGGTTGGGGTCGCGGGTGACGTCGAACCGCTCGGGGCGGTCGAACACGTCCTCGTCGAAGTTGGCCGAGCTGTAGTACATGGCCAGCCGCTCGCCCGCGCGGATCTCCACGCCGCCCACCTCGGTGTCCCGGGTGGCGGTGCGCTGGAACGCGGTGACCGGCGTCGCCCACCGCACCACCTCGTCGGCGGCGGTCGCGGGACGTTCGGCCTTGTACAGCTCCCACTGCTCGGGGTGGTCGAGGAACGCCATCATCCCGTGCGTGATGGCGTTGCGGGTGGTCTCGTTCCCGGCGACCGCCAGCAGGATCATGAAGTAGCCGAACTCGTCGTCGCTCAGCCCGCGCCCGTCCACGTCGGCCTGGACCAGCCGGGTGACGATGTCGTGGGCGGGGCAGCCGCGCCGCCGCTCGGCCAGGTCCATCGAGTACCCGATGATCTCGGCGGCGGCGCACGCCGGGTCCGCGTCGTACTCGGGGTCGTCGTAGCCGAGCATCTGGTTGGACCACTCGAACAGGCGGCGGCGGTCCCGCTGCGGGACCCCCATCAGCTCGGCGATCGCCTGCAACGGCAGCTCGGCGGCGATCTCGCTGACGAAGTCGCCCTCGCCGCCCCGCCGGCGCGCCTCCGCGACGATGCGCCCGGCGCGCTCCTGGAGGGCGTCGTGCAGGCCGTCGACGACGCGCGGCGTGAACCCGCGCGACACGATCCGGCGGAGCGCGGCGTGCTGCGGCGGGTCCATGTGCAGCAGCAGGTTCTCGCGCTGCACGGTCAGCTCGTCGGCGCCGAACGACTCGTTGAAGCGGATCACCGCGCCGTTGGCGGCGGCCGAGAACCGCTCGTGGTCGCGGGAGATCTCCTTGATGTGCGCGTGCCTGCTGACCACCCAGAAGCCCTCGTCGTCGAACCCGGTCGCGCCGCGCGGCTGCGGGTTCCACCAGGGCCGGGCCGTACGGCGCAGCGCCGCGAACTCCCGCAGCGGCACCCGCTCGGCCATCAGGTCGGGACTGCTGAAGTCGAACCCCTCGGGGACTCCGGGGACGGGGGCGACGGGCACGGGGGTGGTGGTCATCCGGGCTCCTCACGCTCACGCGGGGGTGGGATCACGCCCACCGTAGAACCCGTTCCTGAGCCGGGACAAGAGCGAATGAGACATGAGTCTCGTCACGAGTCTCGTCGACCGTCCGGCAAAGTAAGTGTGCATGTACATGCGTTCCGCCTGGCGAAATGCGACCCCCTCGGGTGTGATTGCAGAGAGCATGTCAGAGGCAAGGGTGGGGGAAGTGAGGATCGTCACCCGCAAGGGACGGTTTATCTAGAACGAGTTCCATTCAGTGTTCCGGCGGACGGCGGGAACGGGGCGTGGGGATCGGCGCCCGGCTCGGGTAGCGTGCGCAGCAGGCGTTCCCCGCCGAGGAAGGGGTGGCGATGACCACCGATCACGACGAGCCGGGACCGGTGTTCGACGAGGACTTCGTCCGGGGCGCGACGATCAGGGAGCCGGCCGCGCACGAACGCGTCCGCACGCCCGGCCGCGTCGAGCGCTGGCGGATGCGGCGCGAGTGGCGGCGGCGCAAGCGGGCGTCGGCCCGGGAGCGGCGCGCCGCCGAACGGCCCGGCGGCGCGAGCCGCGCGGACGTCCTCAAGCTGGTCCTGGTCGTGCTGGCGCTGCTGGCGATCTCCACCGGGCTGTGGTGGGTCAACCGGCCCGAGCCCGCGCCGGTCGTGCCCGTCGTCCCGCAGGTCCCGAAGAACGAGCAGCAGCAGCCGCCCCCGGGCCAGCCGCCGGGTCAGCCGCCGGGCCAGCCGTCGGACGAGGCCCCGGAGCCGGTGCCCACGCGGGCGGCGGGTCAGGCCGGCCTGACGTTCAGGGTCGCGTAGTTCGGGACCAGGACGCGGCGGGCGGCGCGGCGTGACACCACCTCGTAGGGGCGGCCCGCCGCGTGCAGCGTCTCCAGCATCCGGGCGACCTGGGTGCGCGCGACCGCCGCGCCCAGGCACAGGTGCCGCCCGCCGCCGAACCACAGCTGGCGGTTCTCGGGCACGTAGTCGCGGGTGACGTCGAACGCCCCCACGTCGTTGTTGGCCCGGTAGGTGAGCAGCAGGACGCGCTCGCCCGCCCGCAGCCGACGCCCCGCCACGGTCGCGTCGCGCGCGACGTGCCGCCCGATCACCGGCGCGGGCGTCGCGACCCGCAGCCCCTCCCGGACGGCGTTGGCCAGCAGCCGCCGGTGGGGCTCACCGGCCGGGTCCCGCCGCCGGGCCGCCAGCAGCAGGTCCTGCTGGCCGGTGTCGTGCAGGAGCGCGACGGTGCGGGCGGTGCCGGACGCGCCGGTCTCGGTGCCCGCGATGACCAGCAGCGTCGCCAGCCCGCGCGTCAGCGGCAGGCCGAGGTCCATCTCCCGGCAGCGGCCCAGCAGCGTTCCGGGACCGCCGGTGCGGTAGCCGTCCTCGACCCCCACGGTGATCTCCTCGACGATCGCGCGGGCGCGGGCCACCACCCCCGGGGCCAGCTCGGTGGAGCCCATGGTGCCCATCGCCAGGGCGGCCAGGCGCTCCCCGGCGGCGAAGATCCGGCGGTACCCGTCGTCGGGCCCGCCGGCCGGGAGGCCGAGCAGGTCGGCGACCATCCGCCCGGCCAGCACGCGGGTGGCGTCGGCCACGTCCACGGTCTCCCCGGCCGCCAGCCGACCGGCGATGATCTCGTGGAAGGGGCCCTGGGAACGCTCCACCAGTGCGCGGGCGGCATCCTCGGTGAACAGGTCCCGGGCGCGGGTGCGGACCTCGGTGTGCCGCGCCCCATCGAAGAACCTCCCCATCTCCTCCCCGAACAACTGTGTCCACAGGTGGCCGACGCCGCCCTCGCCGTTCATGCCGAACGCGGCGTGGTCGTTGAGCACGCGGCGGGCCAGCACCGGATCGGTCACCACCCAGCCGAGGCGCGGCACGCGGGTGATCGGGCCGAGCCCCCGGGCGGCCTCCAGCAGCGCGAACAGGCCGGGGTTGCCGTGCCACAGCAGCCGCCGCTCCGCGCGTTCGGCGGCGCCGCGCGGCGCCCGGGTCACGGTGGGGGTCACGTCGCTCTCGGTCACGGGACACAGTCTCCCGATCGCCCTCCACGTGCGGAAACGGGGGGAGGGCTCAATTCGGATGAGTAGTGGTACTCACGTACATTTCCGTAAGGTCTCTCTGTCCGCGCCGCCGAGACCCGGCGAGTCTGGTTCCGGGCGCCCTCCCTGACGCCCCTACCACGCACCGAACTGGACATCCGGGGGAGTCACCAGCCATGCGAGCACGCATCGCCGCCGTCGCGGCCCATCTGCCCGAACGCACGCTGACCAGCGCCGAGGTCGAGGCGCGCGTCGACGCGGCGAGCCCGGCGTTCCGGCCCCACCCGACCATCGTGGAGCGGATGACCGGCATCCGGTCCCGGCACGTGATGGACGACGACCAGCAGGCGTCGGACCTGGCGGTGGCCGCCGCCCGGACCGCGCTGGCCGACCGGGGGCTGCCCGCCGACCGGCTCGACCTGCTGGTGTTCGGGTCCGCCTCGCAGGACCTGGTCGAGCCGGCCACCGCGCACATCGTCGCCGCCAAGCTCGGCGCGACCTGCCCGGTCTTCGACGTCAAGAACGCCTGCAACAGCTTCCTCAACGGCCTCCAGACCGCCGACGCGCTGATCCGCACCGGCCAGGCCGAACGGGTCCTGGTGTGCACCGGCGAGGCCCCGTCGCGGGCGATCCGCTGGTCGGTGCGCGACCGGGCGCAGTTCGTGGACGCGTTCGCGGGCTACACCCTGTCGGACGCGGGCGCGGCGGTGGTCGTGGAGGCCGCCTCCGACGGCGGGATCTTCTACCGGGACTTCGCGGCGGTGTCGGCGGCCTGGCGGGTGGGGACGCTGCCGGGCGGCGGGTCGATGCACCCGCGCGACCCCGAGTACACCTACTTCAGCGGGGACGGGCGCCGGCTCAAGGACGCGTTCGTCGGCCACGGCCCGGAGATCTTCGTGAACGCGCTGACGAAGACCGGCCTGACCTGGGACGACTTCGCGGTGATCGCCGTCCACCAGGTGACGCTGCCGTATCTGGAGATCCTGCGGTCGATCCTGGGGATCCCGGCGGAGAAGCTGGTGGTGACGCTGCCCGAGCACGGCAACATGGCGTCGGCGTCGCTGCCGGTGCAGCTGGCCACGGCGATCCGGGAGGGCCGCTGCCGCCCCGGCGACAGGGTCGCGATGGTGGGGCTGGCGGGCGGCGTCAGCCTCGGCGTCACCTTCGCCGAGCTGTGAGAGGAGGGGCGCCCATGGAGCTGTGGATCGTCATCCCCGCCTACGACGAGGAGAGGTCGATCGGCGCGACGCTGCGGCGGCTGGGCGAGCAGACCGACACCGACTTCACCCTGGTCGTGGTGGACAACGCCAGCACCGACCGGACCGCCGAGATCGTGCGGGCGTTCGCCGAGGAGAACCCGAAGCTGGACGTGCGGATCGTCCACGAGGCCGAGAAGGGCACCGGGGCCGCCGCCGACACCGGCGTCCGGCACGCCGTCGCGGGCGGCGCCACGCACGTCGCGCGCACCGACGCCGACTGCCTGCCGCACCCGGAGTGGGTGGCGGCGGTGAAGCGGGCGTTCGACGACGGGCTGCTGATGGTGAGCGGGCCGCTGCTGCCCCGCACCGACGAGTTCCCGCTGAAGTGGTGGGAGCGGCGGCTGCTGCCGGCGGTCGTGCGGACGGCGGCGCTGTTCGGGCGGTTCCGGCCCGGCAACCAGGATCCGCTGTACCTGGGGCCGTACGTGATGATGCCGGGCTGCAACGTCGCCATCACCGCCGACCTGTACGAACGCGCCGGAGGCTTCCCGCGCACCCGCATCGAGGACGTGCACGAGGACCGCGCGCTGGTGAACCGGGTCCGCCGCCTCACCGCCGACTACGGGCTGCGCGACGATGTGGTCGTGTACGGCTCGGTGCGGCGGCTGCGGGCGTTCGGGCTGGTCAGGACGTTGGGCTGGTACGCCGACCACCGGTACCGCCCGGAAGTGGTGGACATCCGGTGACGGGCTCATTGTCGCGCCTCCGGCACGACGGGTCCTGGCGCTTTGACGCCAGGTCTTCCCTCGTCGCTCACACGATCGCTCGCAAGCTCCCGATCTCGATACTCCTCAGTCCAGACCAGGCGGCGCCATGACCGGCTGGGAGAGGCGGCTGTACCTGGCGGCGCATCCGCTGGCCTACCCGCTGCTGCGGGGGCTGGCGCGGCGCGGGCCGGTCGTGCGGGTGCCGGGGGTCGGCGTGGTGGTGAACGACGCCGCGACGGCCCGCGAGGTGCTGATGGACCGGGAGACGTTCCGCAAGGACGGGCCGGGCTCGCCCGGCGACCTGTGGACGCCGGTGCTGGGGCCGTCGGTGCTGCTCAACATGGAGGGCGAGGAGCACCGGGCGATGCGGGCGCGGCTGACCGAGCTGTTCACGCCCGCCTATACCGAGGCCCTGTGCGCGGAGGTGCTGGCCGGTCCGCTGGCCCGGCTCGCCGACCGGCTGGAACGCGGCGCGGTCGTGGACCTGGTGGACACCATGCGCACCATGGCCGGAACGGTGATCGGGCGGGTCATCGGGCTGGAGGCGGAGGAGGGGGACTACCGGGCGCTGTTCGAGGGCGGCGAGCGGATCACCGCGATGGTGTCGCTGCGCACCCGGCGGCTGTCGGACGAGCAGATCGCCGTGGCCCGCGAGGTCCTGGACCCGCTCGGCGACATCGCCGCGAAAGCGTACGCGGCCGGGGACGACCGCACGGTCATGGGCCGGATGCGCTCGCTCGGGCTGTCGGAGGAGGAGGCGCGCGGCGCGGCCGGGGCGTTCTTCCTCACCGGGACCGAGACGGTCGCGACGCTGGTGCCCCGGATGATCGCGCTGCTGTGCGACACCGGGACGCTGGACCGCGTCGCCGCCGACCCGGACGGGCTGCTGGACCGGGCGATCGACGAGGCGATGCGGGTGGTGACGCCGACGCCGGTGATGCTGCGCGGCGTGCACGCGCGGGCGGAGATCGGCGGGGTCGCGGTGCGGCCCGGCGACCGGGTGCTGATCGCCACGCACAACTGCTGCGCCGCCCACGGGCCGTTCGACCTGGACCGGCCGCACCCGCCGGAGCTGCGGCGGCTGTGGTTCGGGGCCGGGCCCCGGTTCTGCATCGGGTACCCGCTGGCGATGGCCGAGACGCGGGCGGTCGCGCGGACCGTCCTGGCCGCCGCCCCCGTCAGGATCACGCGCCGGGCGGCGGCGCGCGGGGTGCTGCTGCCCACCTACAAGCGGTTGGTGATCCGGAAGGAGGCGAGGGCGTGACGCTGGTCGCGAGGCTGCTGGAGCAGGCGGCGCGCACCCCCGCGGAGGTCGCGCTCGTCGCGGGGGACGGCGCGGAGCTCACCTACGGCGACCTGCGCCGCCGCGTGCTGGCCGTGCGGCACGGGCTGCTGGCCGCCGGGATGGAACCCGGCGACGGCGTGCTGTTCTCCGTGCGGCCGTCGCCGGAGTCGCTGGTGCTGGCGCTGGGCGTCGTCGCGGCGGGCGGGGTCGTGGTGTTCGCCGACCCCGGCGCCGGACCGGAGATGTTCACGGCGCGGCTGGGGCTGGCGCGCCCGCGCTGGTCGGCGGCCGAGTCGCTGCTGTACGCGGGCAGCCGCCTGCGCCCGGTGCGGGCGTACGCGCGGCGCCGGGGGCTGCTGCTGCCCAACCTCGCCGACCTGCGGATCCCCGGTGACGAACGGCCGATGCGCCACGTCTTCACCGGGCGGCGGCTGCCGGGGGTGCCGCGCGGGGCGCTGTCCTTCGCGTCGCTGGCCGCCGGGGACGCGCCGGAGGAGCCGTTCACCGGCGATCCGGACGCGCCCGCCGCCGTGATCTTCACGTCCGGCACCACGGCGAACCCGCGCGCGGTCGTGCACACGCAGGGCTCGCTGGCGGCGGCGCTCGACCTGTTCCGGGAGCGGCTGCCGCTCGGCCCGGGCGACGTCGTGCACACCGACCAGCTGATGCTGGGGCTGCCGACCCTGATCTCGGGGGCGCGGTGGTCGATGCCGCCGCTGTCCTGCCCCCCGGCCGACTTCGCGAGGCTGCTGGCCGAGCGCGGCGCGACGCACACGTTCTGCGTGCCGGTCCACCTCGCCGAGGTCCTGGACGCCGCGCCCCGGCTGCCCGGCCACCTGCGGTACGTGCTGCTGGGCGCGGCCCCGGCCCCGGCGGGCGTCCTGCGGCGGGCCGTCGCGGCGGCCCCCTCGGCGAAGGTGCTGTCGGTGTACGCGATGACGGAGATCCTGCCGGTCGCCCTCGCGTCCGCCGAGGACAAGATCGCCCACACCGCGTCGGGGGCCGACGGCGACCTGCTGGGCGAGCCGCTGGTGGACGCGGTCGTCGCGGACGACGGCGAGCTGCTGCTGTCCGGCCCGAACCTGTGCCGCGGCTACCTGGGCGAACCGCCGCTGGACCGGCTCCCGACCGGTGACCTGGCGCGGATCGACGACGGCCGCCTGGTCCTCACCGGCCGCAAGAAGGACATGCTCATCCGGGGCAAGTTCAACCTGTACCCCGGCCTGTACGAACCCGCCGTCGCCGCGCTGCCCGGCGTCGTCGAGGCCGCCTACGTGGGGCTGCCCGACCCCGGGACCGGCGACGAGGAGGTCGTGCTGGCCGTCGTCGGCGCGACCGCCGGGCTGGACCGCCGCCTGCGCGACGTCATCGACCACGACGCGCTGCCGGACCGCATCGTGCCCGTGCCCGAGCTGCCGCGTTCGGGACGCGGCCGCAAGCTCGACCGGGAACGGCTGAGGGAACTCGTGCGGCGGGGGGAGCGATGAGGATCGCGGTGACGGGGGCCTCCGGCTTCGTCGGCGGGGCGGTGTGCCGGGCGCTGGTGGGGCGGGGGATCGAGACGCTGGCGTTCGGGCGGCGCGCGACGGTCGCGCCGGGGCACCTGGCGGGCGCGCCCTACCGCTCCTGGGACCTCACCCGCGGGCCGCTCGCCGACGTGCCGCCGGTGGACGCCGTGATCCACTGCGCGGGCTCGGTCACCGACTGGGGACCGGCGGCCGACCTGTTCACGACCAACGTGACCGGGACACGCAACGCGCTGGCGTCGTTCCCCGGCGCGCGGTTCGTGCACGTCAGCACCGCCAGCGTGTACGACCCGTTCCGGCCGACGGTGCGGGCGGCCGAGGACGAGGCCCCGGTCGCGCGGTACCTGAACGCCTACGGCGCGTCCAAGGCCGCCGCCGAACGCGCGGTCCTCGCCGCCCGCCGCGACACGGTCGTCCTGCGCCCGCACGCGGTGTACGGGCCGGGCGACACGACGCTGCTGCCGCGCGTGCTGGCGGCGGTGCGCGGCCCGCTGCTGGTCGCCGTCGGCACCGGCCGCCAGCCGGTCAGCCTCACCTCGGTCACCAACCTGGTGGCGGCGTGCCTGCTCGCCGCCACCGGCCCGGTCGCCTCCGGCGTCTTCAACGTCACCGACGCCGAACCGGTCGTGCTGGACGACGCGTTCCGCGCGATCCTGGCCGAACGCGGCATCCGGGCCCGGCCGGTCTACCTGCCCCACCGCGCCGCGCGCCCGCTGGCGGCGGCGGTGGAGGGGGCGTTCCTGCTGGCCGGGAGCGCCTCGCCGCCGCGCCTGACGCGGTACGCCATCAGCCATCTGGCGGTGGAACGCACCTTGGACATCACGGCCGCCCGGGAGGTCCTCGGCTACGAGCCGGAGGAGACGTCGTTCGCGGGCGCCGCCGACTGGTGACCCCGCCGTGGAACCGTTGCGGCACCACCGGTAGTCATAGGGGCATGGCACTGACCCTGGCTGAAGAGTTCCTGCTGCTGGCGCTGCGCGACGACACCGGCAAGCCCATGGTGGACGGCACGAGGCTCAAGGCGGCGCTGGCCGGAGCGGCGATCGTCGAGCTCGCCCTCGACGGCGCGCTCCGCCTGACCGGGCCGGACGAGCCGGGCCGCGAGCCGGGCCGCCTGGCGGCGACCGGCGGGCCCGTCGCCCACGAACGCTTCGCCGGGCTCGTCGAACTGGTCGCCGGCCGCAAGCCCAAGGACGCGGTGTCCCGGGCCGCCGGGTTCAACGGCTGGCGCGGCGACCGGGGCCGCGACCTGCGCGACGCGCTGCTGGCGGACCTCGCCGAGGCGGGCGCGCTGCGCGAGGAGCAGGGGAAGGTCCTCGGACTGTTCCCCAGCAAGGCGTGGAAGCCCGCCGACCCGGGCGTCGAGGCCGAGGTCCTGGAACGCGTCCGCGCCACCGTCGTGGCCGGGGCCGACCCGGACCCGCGCACGGCCGCGCTGGTCGCGCTCGTGCACACGGTGGGCCTGCTGCCGAAGCTGTTCCCCGAGGCCGACCGCAGGGCGCTCAAGCGGCGCGGCAAGGAGATCGGCGAACGGGACTGGGGCGGCGAGGCGGTCCGCAGGGCGATCCAGGAGATCCAGGGCGCGGTGCTGATCGCGGTGACGGTCGCGGCGAGCGCCGCGGCCTCGGGCGGCTGACCCCTCCATGGCGCGATCCGTGGGCCGCATGGCGCCCCCGCCCCTTGCGGCCCCGGACCGTTCCACGCGAAGGTGACCGGATGACCGTGATCGAGCTGCGCCAGTACACGTTGCGGCCGGGCCGCCGCGACGAGCTCATCGACCTGTTCGAGAGGGAGTTCGTCGAGGCCCAGGAAGAGTGCGGGATGCGGATCGTGGGGACGTTCCGCGACCTGGACGACCCGGACCGGTTCGTGTGGGTGCGGTCGTTCGCGGACCTGGAGACGCGGCTGAAGGCGTTGACGGCGTTCTACGGGGGCCCGGTGTGGGCGGCGCACCGCGAGCGGGCGAACGCGACCATGCTCGACGTGTCCGACGCGCGCCTGCTGAGCCCGGTGCGGGACTTCACGGTGCCCGGGTCGCGTCCGGGTCATGGGGCCGAGCCGCCGGGCACGACGCTGACGGCGGTGGTGGAGCCGCCGTCGGCCCCGCGACGCCCGGGGGCGCTGGCGGTCCTGGAGACGCTGGACGCGGAGAACGACTTCCCCCGGCTGCCGGTCCGCACGGACCGGGTGCGGGTGACGTTCACGCGCGAGGACGTGCCGGGGGCGCTGCGCCTGTCGCCGACCGGGCGTTCCCTGCTGCGCTGATCGCGCTCCGGACCCGGTAACGTGTTCCCGGCGCCTCCTCCGACGGGGCGCATTCTGCGTTCATGAGCGAGAACACCCTTTCCGCCGCCGCTGCCGGGACCTGGACGCTGGGCGACCTGACGGTCAACCGCATCGGGTTCGGGGCGATGCGGCTCACCGCGACCGACCGGGACCGCGCCGTCGCCCTGCTGCGGCGCGCGGTCGACCTGGGCGTCGACCACATCGACACCGCCGCGTTCTACTTCTCGCCGCTGCGCTCGGCGAACGAACTGATCAACCGGGCCCTCGCCCCCTACCCCGACGGCCTCGTCATCGCCACCAAGGTCTGGCCCGCCCGCGACCCGTCGGGGGACTGGTGGTGGGCCGAGCCCGCCCGGTTGCGCGGCCAGGTGGAGGAGAACCTGCGCCAGCTCGGCCGCGACCACCTCGACCTGGCCAACCTGCGGCTCCCCCGCAGCCGCCGGAACGGGTCGCTGGCCGAGCACTTCGGCGCGCTGGCCGCGCTGCGCGACGCCGGTCTGGTCCGCCACCTCGGCGTCTCCAACGTGACCGCCGCCCAGCTCGCCGAGGCGCAGGCGATCGCGCCGGTCGTGTGCGTGCAGAACCCCTACGGGATCGGCGCGCCGCCGGAGGAGCAGGCGTTGCTGCGCTCCTGCGGGGAGCAGGGGGTGGCGTACGTGCCGTTCTACGCGATCGCGGGGTCCGGGAGGGACGCCGGATCCGTGGACCTCGGCCACGCGGCGCTGGAGGAGATCGCCCGTGCCCACGACGCGACCCCCGCGCAGGTCCGCCTGGCGTGGACGCTGAGGCAGGGACCGCACGTCCTGGCCATCCCGGGCACCGGCGACCCCTCCCACCTGGAGGAGAACATCGCGGCCGGAACACTGGAGCTCTCCGCCGAGGAGATGGCGCGGCTCGCCGTTCCCTAGCGGACCTCGGCGGGGACACCGGAACGCGCCAGGACCCGCGCCAGCAGCGCGATCTCCGGCGGCGTTCCGGTGTAGCCGCCCGCCCTGACCTGCTCGAACACGGCCCCGGCCGAAGCGAGGTCAAGACCCAGCACAGAACGCAGGACCTTCATGCCCCGCACGCGGTCGGGGTCCGGGATCGTCAGACGGAGCCGGGCGGGAGGGCACGCGGCGAGGAGACGCCGCCGCAGGTCGTCGGGGAGGTCGCCCTTGCCCACACGGCTTCGGCGCCGCCGCACGCGGGGCAGGACCGCTCGATGCCCCAGTGCAGGACGTCGCCGACCAGGCTCTGCCCACCGTGGCAACGCGTCCGCCCGCCGCAGGAACGGCACGTCTCGACATGGACGACGCTGACGCTGTCCATCAGCTCTCCCGCGTTCCGCCGCCGAGCAGGGCGGACCGGAGGGCGAACCAGGCGCGCAGCTCGGGGGAGTGCGTGGACGGCAGGACGGTCCGGAGGTCGTGGATCTGGTCGCGGAGGCGGCGGGACAGGCGGATCTCGTCCGGGGCGAGCGAGCGCACAGCGGCCAGGCGCTCGGCCTCGGCGAGGGGCGGAACGGCGGCGAGCCAGCGTTCGACCGCCTCGCTCGGATCGGCGCCGTCCCTGACCAGATTCCGGACGAGGGTGACGGCGGCCTCGTCCGGCGGATCGACGCCCCGTTCGGCGGCCTGGCGGTCCAACGCCTTGGCCAGCCGCCACCGGGCGGGGCCACCGGCGGCGCCGCGCAGGCAGTGCCACCAGTCGGCGCGTTCGGGCCCGGCGGGCTCCCGCTCGTCCAGCCAGGCCGAGAGCTCCGGCTCGGAAAGCGGGACCAGGTGCCCGGCGTAGGACTCGAACGTCTGCTTCCGCCCTCGGAACCGCAGCCAGGCCGGAGAAGGCTGTGGCCCGAGCACCTTCACCACGTCCCCAGAGGATTCGGCGATGAGGCCCATGCGGGAGGTCGGCTCCCAGTACTCGGCGCAGCCGTCGTTGAGGGAGGGGCGTTCCTCCAGCGGGAAGCCGCGTTCCCGCAGGGCCCCCAGAAGCTCCCCGGCATCGGGCCGCGAGCGGAACGGCCCGTAGCGCTCGACGAGCCGCGGCTCGACCCCGCCGTCCTCCACGAGCCACGCCAGCCGATGGGCCTGCGCCCCGAAGTAGGTCACCGACCAGGGAGAACCGCGATCGTCCCGATGCCAGCCGAACTCGACCAGCCCGAAATCAAGGAGCATGCCGCCGGGCGGGGTCCAGGGATCCTCCACCCTCCCGAGGACCGCCTCGACCTCGTCCAGGGAACTGGTGTGGTCGAGCCCCAGCACCGTCCCGGTGGCCAGCAGATCGGCGAAGAAGTCGAGTTCGCTCACCGGGGCATTGTCGGGCCCGGCGGCGGGCGGCGCATCCCGTCAAGGACGGGCATCACCGGCTCCGCCCGCCCGCGACGCCGGGCTCCGCGTGATCAGGACGCGCAGCCCGGACAGCAGCGCCGCCACGCCGGGGGCGACGAGCAGGGTGAGGGAGAAGGCGGGCCGCCAGGGGGCCGCGAACCTCAGGCTCGGGCCGTGGCCCGTGACCAGCGGCGCGAGCAGGAACCCGAAAGAGGCGCCCACGTAGAGCGCGACCAGCGCCACGACGGCGGCCACAGCTGGAAGCACCAAGCTCCGCGACCGCACCACCAGCAGGGCCACGCCGACGAGCAGCCCCACGAGAAGGCACTGCAGGACGACGAACCCCAGCGAGTCGCGGAACTCGCGCAGGAAGTCCGACGTGTACATCCGCGCCACCGTCGTCACGGCCATGGCGCCGGTGGCGACCGCGCCACCGAACACCAGCGACAGGACGACCACGACCGGCCGGGAGTCAGGACGAGTCCGAAGCATCCGCCCATTCAACCCGCCGACGACCGCCGGACCCGGATCAGCGCAGGCGGGCGGCGTCGCCCACATAACGCGATCATGATCGGCTGGCGTCTCTCACTGCCGAGCGAGGGTGCGCGTGATCCCGGTGACGATTGTGGTCGCGAGCACCCATCCTGCGACGATCATCGTGGCCGCCAGCCACTGCTGCCATCCACGAGGGTGGAACGCCCCTTCCTGCCCGAATCCGACCACAGGAATGAGCAGGTCGAGCGAGTAGAGGAAAGCGTTGAAGGGAGGAGCCTCAGCGGGTTTGGCAGGCGGTGGGTGCCGAAGCGCGAATGCGGTGGTGGCGATGGCCAGCAATGTCAAGAACCAGATCGCCGCCCGGAACGGCCGATATCCGTAACCGACCGTCCAGTCCTGTACCAACCCCCAGACACGGAGAAGCGGCGACAAGCCCGCCCGCTGACGACGTTGCGCGGCGAGGAGGACGTCTCGTGCCTCGGTCTCGTGTCCCTGGCGACGGTAGAGCGCGGCGAGGTGCTCGTACGGCTGGGGGTGATGGGCTTCCGCGCTCCTGGCCAGCCATGCGAGCCGGTCGCGGATCAGAGGGGAAGTTTCCAGGATCTCGTAGACGAGGCCGTCCAGCCGGGTACCGGACGGCCAACGCGACGGTTCGTCACTCAACATGGTGATGACCGCGTGGCGGAGGTCCACGGTACTGCGGAATACTGTGCGATCATCCGTGCGCATCGACATAGCTCGGAGTTTGCGCAGGTCGAGCTCGTCGTAGAAGGTCGCCGCCTGGATACAGAACAGGTCGCCGACCTGGGCCGCGGCGAAGGACACACGTCCCTTTGCGTTGAAACCGGAGCACAGGTTCAGGGTGCCACCCACATTCAACCGCCAGGCGACGAGAGCCGGACCGTGAGGATTGACGAGCTGTGCGTTCGGAAACTCCAGGCCGGCACCGATTCGGGTGTCATCGAGCATGATCGTACCTTCGGAATGGAACCCCTGGCGGCAGAAGAGGGTTCCGCCTATATCGGCGCGAGAGGCCCAGAGCGTGGTGCCCTGGGGGTTGGTGAGACGAGCGTTGTCGAGCGACACCGACCCCCGGATGACGGCGCCCACGAGAGAAACCATGCCGAACGCCGTGAGCCCGCGCGACGCGCGGATTCCGTTCTCGATGGTGGCGAGCCCGGCGTTGAGCGCGGTGCCACCCGGATTCTGGAGTCTCGCCTCACTGAGGAAGAGCGATCCGTTGATGGCGGCAGTCCGCAGCATGACCTCGCCTTCGGCCGTGAACGTCTCATTCAGCGCGAGGATGCCTTCGACTGTGAGGCGTTCGGCGTTCAGCGCGGCGCCATTCGGGTTGGAGAGGCGGGCACCACTCAGCGTGCAGCGGCGGCCGACACGAGCATCTTGCAGACGCATCTCGCCTTCAGCTGTGAGCTCACGTGCGAGAAAGCCGCCTTCTGCCTGTAGTCCGTCACCACTGAAATGCGTGTCGCCTGGGTTGACGAGGCGTGCACTTGAAAGGTCGATGTTGGAGCTGACCTTGGCGTTGTCCAGCGCGATCTTACCTCTGGAATGAAGATTTCGGCAGAGGAGCGCGCCGTTGAGTTCCATGCGGTGCGCGGCAAGCGAGATACCGCCGGGGTTGCTCAATCGGGCGTCAGTCAAGTTGAGGGCGTCTCTGACCTGGGCAGCGACGAGTGAGAACATGCCGTTTGCAGTGAAGCTCCGGAACGCGTGGATGCCGCCGTCGAACGTGGCGGTATTGGCGTTGAATGCGAGGCCATCAGGGTTGATCAGTCTGGCGTTGTTCAGGTAGAGCGGTCCATGGACCGTGGCGGCTTGGAGTAGGACTTCTCCTTCAGCGGTGAAACCACCGTTCAGGGCGAGGATGCCTTCGACGGTGAGGCGTTCGGCGCGAAGTGCGATACCACTCGGGTTGGTGAGATGGGCGCTACGGAACGTGCAACGGCGGCCAATGCGGGCGTCCTGGAGTTGCACTCCGCCTTCAGACCTGAGGCAGGAGGCGAAGAGGCCGTTCTCAACGACGACGCCAGGGCCGTTGAAGGTTGCTCCTCCAGGGTTGGTTATTTGAGTGTGAGCGAGGACCAGCACCCCTCCGACCTGTGTGTTCCACAGGGTGACTTCGCCGTTGATCACGGCGTTCTGAACGGTCAGGTCCTGCTCGATCCTTACGTTGGCGCAGTGGAGTGCTGGATCTCCTTGGAGGGTGGTCTCGTTTAGGCAAAGACTTGCAGTGATGTGTGCACCGTTGAGGAGAACGGGAGCAGTGAAGCGACTGGCCGTCAAGCCGAGAACGCCCTCGATCTGTACGTCCTGGGCTTCCAGCCCAGGGAGGTCACAGGCGATCATGCGGATCATTCCTGTGCGTGCCCCGGTCAATAGTGGAGGCTCGTCGAAAGAGCAGGAATTCAGGATCAGGGCGTACTTGGTTTCGGTGTAGGACAGGTCGAGTTGGCCGGTGATGTGCGCGCCCGTGAGGCGGATGACAGGGTTCTTGCCAGGGGAAGGGGTGTGGGCTCCCAAGAGGAGACGGACGATTACCTCGGCGCGGATTGGAGCGCTGGGGCATTCGACTGGACTGGCTTCAGGGAACGCGTTCCAGAGGGCTCGTTCGGCTGGGGTCAGGTCCATGTGGGGCATGGTCGCTCCCGCGTTGGTGTCCTCTATGAGATGCGGGAGCGGGGAGGGCGGTTGCATGCGAGGAGCCAGCGGCCAGGGCGTGCTGGGCTCGCCCCAGCGGCTGGAGCCGGGCTCCGTTCAATGGATCTTCTTTAGGTCCTTGACGCACAGGCGCTTGGTGCAGCCGCCGCCGGTGCCCTTGTCGAACTCGAAGACGAAGGCGATGTACATCTGGCCGAGCGTGCCCTTATCGATGTGGGTGCTGTTGGAGTACAGCTTGCCCTGGTGCCACTTGTTGTCCTCGATGCCGTTGGTCACGTGGCAGGGACCACCTGACCAATGCTCGCCGGTGGCGCTCCGGAGATGCGCCACGCCTCCACGCGGGTGTTCTTGTGATTGCTCCTGGTTCGCTGGACGGCGTAGCCCCATCCCAGGACGCGGGTCTTGCCGTTCGGGCCGGGCTTGCCGTCGGTCTTGACGTAGCCCTTGCCCCAGCGTCACTTGGCCTTGCACGTGACCTCGGCTCGGTATTTGGCCTTCGCGGCGGTGGTCACGGTGCCCTGCGTGGGCGAGACCTTCACCGTGGCCGACGCCCGGGGCTTCCACGAGCAGACCCGCCGCCGGGACCGAGGCCGCCGCGCCCGCGATACGGGAGGGCGTGACATGGTGGTTTCTCTCCTGGCCATCTCGAGCGCCCGGAGCTTCTCGCTTCCGGAGGGTCAGCGCAGGCGGGTGATCGGGACGAGCATCAGGGCGGTCAGCGCGGCCAGGGCGCCGAAGGCGGGCCGGAAGCCTCCCGTCGCGTCGCGCAGGACGCCGACCAGGACCGGCGCCAGCGCGGCGGCGGCGTACCCGACGAAGAACGCCATCGCGCTGATCCGGCCCGCCTCCCGCGGGTCCCGGCCGACCACCACCGGCAGGGTCAGCACGAGGGTGAACAGGCCGCCGTGGCCGACGCCCAGCGCGAGCACCCACGGCCAGGGGACGGCGGGGACGGCGGCCAGCCCGGCGAAGCCCACGGCGGTCAGCGCGGTCGTGAGGGCGAGGCCGGCCCGAGGGTCGGCGCGTTCGCCCAGCAGCGCGGGCACGGCCAGCATGGCGGCGACCTGGATCGCGATCATCACGGTCAGCAGCGCCCCGGCGGCGGTCGCGCCGCGTCCGCCGTCGTCCTGGAGCAGCGGCGCCACCCAGGCCAGCTCGCAGTAGTACAGCGCCGAGTTGCCCGCCGCCAGCGCGGTGATCCGCCAGGCGGCCGCGCTGCGCCAGGGCAGCCCGGCGGTCGCGGGCCCGGCGGGGGCGGCGACGTCGTCCAGCGCGAGCGAGCGGCGCGCGGCCGACCAGACCACCATGCCCGCGGCCGCGAGCACCGCCCAGGAGGCCAGCGCCCCCGGCCAGGACCCGAGCGCGTCGGCGAGCGGGGCGCTGACCCCTGCCGCGACCGCGCCGCCCAGCCCGAGGCCCGCGGTGTAGAGCCCGGTGACCACGCCCGCGCGGTCGGCGAAGCGCGCCTTGACCACGGCGGGCAGCAGCGTCTGCGCGATGGCGATCCCGGCGCCGACCACGGCGGCGCAGCTCAGCTGGATCCAGGCCGCGCCGCCGAACGCGCGGGCCGCGGTGGCCACCGTGATGATCGCCAGGCCGAGCAGCACCCCGCGCTGCAGCCCGAGCCGCCGCGCGGCGACGGCGGCCAACGGGGCGCAGACCCCCATCGCCAGCGTCGGGACCGTGGTGAGCAGCGACACCGCCGTCGCGGACAGCTCCAGGTCCCGTTGGACCCGCTCCACCAGCGGCGACACCGCGGCGATCGCGGGCCGCAGGTTGGCCGCCGCGACGAACAGCGCGACCGCGGCCGCCCCGAACGCCGCCTTCGGCACCTCCCGCACACCGTGCGCCATGACCCCTCCCAATGATCTCGGACAGAAACTATCCGAGATATATCACAACGCGGACACTCGCTATCCGAGTTCGGTAGGCTGGGGCCATGAAGCTGTCGAACGGGGTGGAGTGGGCGCTGCACGGCTGTGTCACGCTCAGCCAGAGCGACTCCCCGGTGCCCGCGGCGCGTCTCGCCGAACTGCACGGCACGCCGCCCGCGTACATGGCCAAGCAGTTGCAGGCGCTCTCCCGCGCGGGCATCGTGCGTTCCACACCGGGCCAGGTCGGCGGCTACACCCTCACCCGGCCCGCGTCCGCGATCACCGCACTGGAGGTGGTGCGGGCCATCGACGGCACCGAGCCCGCCTACCGGTGCACGGAGATCCGGCAGCAGGGACCGCTGGGCGTTCCCGCCGAGGAGTGCACCCGCCCCTGCGCGATCGCCCGGGCCATGGCGGCCGCCCAGGACGCCTGGGCCCGGGCACTGGCCGAGATCTCGATCGCCGACCTGGCGGCCGCCATCGACACCGACAGCGGCGGCACGGCCATGACCGACGTCCGCCGCTGGCTGACCACCGGCACGCCTCACAACGGGTGAAAGCGCTGGGCCTCGGCCTGGATCAGGCCTGGCCAGGTGTAGAGGCGTTCCCATTCGGCGGCCAGGGGGTCGTCGTCGGTGGAGGGGGCCTCCATCACCGCCCGGTGGGCTTCGCGGGAGGTCCAGGCGGCGTAGTTGATGATCTCCGTGCCGTCCTCGCTCAGGTGGAAGTGGGCCGCCAGCAGGCCGGGCATGGGGTCGTCGGTCTCCAGGGACAGCAGGGCGTCCATCCAGGCTCGCTGGCGGTCGGGGTCGGGGGAGTCGAAGACCGCGCGGGCCAGGACGGCGCAGCCGGTCGGGGTCGTGGTGGCGGAGATCTGCGAGCTCCGGTAGAGGGTGAACGCCCTCGCCTCCGGACGGGCCCTGGCGAACGCGGCGGCGGACCCCTCGTCCGGCCACTGCGAGTAGTGGAGGACGGTGCCGTCCCGTTCGCCCACCAGATGGGTGTAGGCCAGGGCGTCCGGAGGAACGGGGGCCGGGGTGGTGGAGCGCTCGATCAGGATGTGCTTCGCCAGGGTCGGGTCGGGATAGGTCATGCGGGCACTGTTCAAGATCGTCTGTGGCGGCGGCAACGGGTTTTCAGTCCGAGTTGCACCAGAGCAGTACGCCCGGGCCGTCCGGGGTGACGATCGGGATCCACGCCTCGTCCAGGTCGATGAGACGGGACTCGTCCAGGCGCAGGTGGGTGCGGGTGTTGTCGACGTTCGCGGTCGGGGTGGACGGCCAGAAGACCGTGGCCTCCACGGCGGATTCGATGCGGGTCAGCAGGTCCCCGGTGGGTGCTCCGGGGAGGCCGGTGCCTTTCAGGTCGCGTTCGAAGATCTCGCGTAGCTCGCGCAGGGTGTTGCGGTCGGTCGCCGGGTCCCAGGCTCCCAGCGGAACGTAGTAGCCCTCCGCCCGGCCTTGGAGGCAGGCCGTTCCGCCGTACTGCTGGACGTAGACGACGCCGGTCGGGGCCTCGATCACCGCCCCGAACCAGCCGTCCTCTCCGATCGTCCCGTCCGCGTCCAGGAAGACGTGGCGCCTCATGCCCGCGGAGGCTGCCACATGAAGAGGGAGTCCGCCTGCTTCAGCAGCGCGCCGGGGCCCAGGAGGTTCGCGGCGCGGACGGCCGTGTCGCGCAGTGCGGCCAGCGGCGGTGCCGACAGGCCGCTCAGCCTGGCCAGGTTGTGGGAACGGCGCACGATCCCGGTGGTGCGCGGCAGGCGGGCCGCGGTGTAGGCGGGCAGGCCGCCGCCGTCGGTCACCTCGTGGGCCAGGACGACCGCGTCCTCGATCGCCTGGCACGCCCCCTGCCCCAGGTTCGGCGTCATCGGGTGCGCCGCGTCGCCCAGCACCGCGACGCGGCCGTGGTGGTAGGAAGGGAGCGGTTCGGCCATGTCGTGGATGTCGTTGCGCAGGACGCGGGCCGGGTCGGCGTTCGCCACGAGGGTCGGGATCGGGTCGTGCCAGTCGCCGAACAGGCGGTTCAGCTCGGCCTTCTCGTCGGGGACCGTCGTGCCGGGGGCGGCCGGGGCCGTCGCGTAGCAGTAGATCTCCCCGTCCGCGATCGGCATCACGCCGAAGACGCGGCCCCTGCCCCAGGTCTCGGTGGGGCGCGGGTCGGGGATGGTGGGGGTCAGGAAGCGCCAGGCGGTCAGGCCCACCGAACGCGGGGCCGGATGGCCGGGGAACAGGGCGGCGCGGACGCGGGAGTTGATGCCGTCGGCGGCGACGACCAGGTCGGCGCGTTCGGTGCCGCCGGCCGTCACCACCTCGCCGGTCTCCGGGTCCACCGACTCCACCTCGGCGCCCAGGCGCAGGGAGTCCGGCGGGACGCGGTCGAGCAGGACGTCGACCAGCGCGCTGCGCAGCGACACCACCGTCGGATCTCCGTACCGTGCCGCCGCCGTCTCCGCCGTCGTGCGGTTCAGCCAGCCGCCCCTCCACGAACGCAACCCGCCCTCGCCCTGGAACGCCGCCAGTTTCCGCATGGCGTCGCCCGCGTCGATCGTGTCGAGGGCGCGCAGGGCGTTCGGGCCGAGCGCCAGGCCGGAGCCGACCGGTTCGAGGGAGGCGGCGCGTTCGTACAGGGTGACCGTCCAGCCCTTGCGGTGCAGGGCCGCCGTCACGGTGAGCCCGCCCACCCCGCCGCCGACCACGATCGCGTGAGGCATCATTCCGTCCTTTCGAAGACTACACCTGTAGTCCTACTCCACTACAGGTGTAGTCTGCAAGGGTGACTTCCCCATCGCGCTCCGAACTGGTCGCCGAGACCGCCATCACGCTGATCGTCGAACGGGGGCTGCGCGGCCTCACCCACCGCGCGGTCGACGAGGCCGCCGGGCTGCCCGCCGGGTCCACCTCCAACCTCGCCCGCACCCGCGCCGCCCTGCTGGAACTGGTCATGGCCCGCCTCACCGAGCTGGAGCTGCGCCTGTTCGCCGCCGCGGACCTGCCCGAGGGCGGGGACCGGGAGACGGTCGTCGAGGTGGTGGCGGGGCTGCTGCACGTCCAGCTCACCGAGGACCGGCGGCGCACGCTCGCCCGGTACGAGCTGGCGCTGGAGGCCAACCGGCGGCCCGAGCTGCGCGCCGTCTACGACGCGAGCGGGGCGGCGTTCCGGCGGGCGGCCGTGATGCTGGTCGCCGGGGCCGGATCGCCCGACCCGGTGCGGCACGGGCGGATGCTGGTCGCCTTCGCCGAGGGGGTGATGTTCGACGCGCTGGCGGGGGCCGGGGACGACCCGGCGCCGGAGGAGCTGCGGCTGGCGGTCACCGAGTTCCTGCGCGGGATGCTCGGCTAGGCGCGCGGGGCGGACGTCGCGTCCGGGCCCCAGCTCGCCAGCAGCCGCAGGTTCTCGGCGGTGGGCGAGCCCGGCGCGGCGTGGTAGAGGATCAACGCCTGGTCGGGGTCGGCGGGCAGCCGCAGCGTCTCCAGCGACAGCTTCAGCTCACCGACCAGCGGGTGGCGCAGGTGCTTGAGGCCGTGGGCGTTCTCCTTGACGTCGTGCCGGGCCCACAGCCGGCGGAAGTCCGCGCTCTTCACCGACAGCTCGCCCACCAGCCGCACCAGCCGGGGGTCGTCGGGATGGCGGCCCGCGTCCAGCCGCAACGCCGCCACGATCTCGGCCGCCTGCGCCTCCCAGTCCACGAACAGCGCCCGGTAGTCGGGGTTCAGGAAGATCAGCCGGGCGCAGTTGCGCTCCTCGGGGGGCATCCGGTCCCAGTCGCCGAACACCGCCGAGACCAGGGGGTTCCAGGCCAGGATGTCCGAACGCCGCCCCGCCACGTAGGCGGGCACCACCCCGTCCAGCGACGCCAGCAGCTCGCGCAGCGCGGGCCGCACCTGCTGCCGGGGCGGCGGCGCGGGACGGGGACGGTGCTGGCGGCGGGCCAGGTGCTCCAGGTGCGCGCGCTCGGCGCCGGTCAGCCGCAGGGCGCGGGCGATGGCGTCGAGGACCTCGTCCGACACGTTCGGGCTGCGGCCCTGCTCCAGCCGCGTCAGGTACGCCACCGACACCCCGGCGAGCTGCGCCAGCTCCTCCCGGCGCAGCCCCGGCACCCGCCGGTACCGCCCCGAGTCGGGCAGCCCGACGTCCGCCGGCCGCAGCCGCGCCCGGCGGCTGCGCAGGAACTCGCCCAGCTCGGCGCGCGGATCGATCGCCCGGCCGACGGCCTCCGCCGTCTCCGCCGCCGTGTCCGCAACCCGTTGCTCACCCATGACGCCATTGTCGGCGACCGGACCCGGAACCGGTGCGGATCATCCTGACCCTGCTGGTACTAGGAACGCCGTTCGACCGCGGAACGGAGGTCTGGCAGCCCCCGCGGCGGCGCGGAAGCCTCGACCACGGCCCCGGAGGGGGCCGCTCGCGACGGAGGTTCCCCGATGAGTACTGCTGTCGACGCCGTCCCGGAGCGGCGGGAGCGCGTGCGCTGGCCCGCCCGGCTGTGGATCGCGCTGCTGGTGTCCAGCGGCGTGATCATGCTGGACGGCCTGGAGAACTCGATGATCGCCGTGTCGCTCCCGGAGATCCAGCGCGACCTGCGGATCGGCGCGGCCACCGCGCAGTGGCTGATGGGCGCCTACATCCTGGCGTTCGGCGGCTTCCTGCTGCTGGGCGGGCGGTTCGCCGACCTGTTCGGGCGGCGGCGGGTGCTGGTGACCGCGATGAGCGTGTTCGCGGCGCTGTCGCTGCTGGGGGTGGTCGTCGACGACCCCGGGCTGCTGATCGCCTCGCGGTTCGTCAAGGGCATGGCGGCGGCGTTCACCGCCCCGGCCGCCATGGCGCTGCTGACCACGACCTTCCCCGAGGGCCCGCAGCGCAACCGGGCGTTCGGGATCTTCAACGTGTTCGAGGCGTCCGGCTACTCGGGCGGGCTGCTGGTCGGCGGGCTGCTGGCGGCGCTGGACTGGCGGGCCACGTTCGTGATGCCGATCCCGGTCGCCGTGCTGGTGGTGGTCGGCGCGCTGCTGGTGCTGCCGCCGGATCCGCCGCGCGCCGGGCGCGTGCGGCTCGACGTCGGCGGCGCGGTCACCCTCGTCGCCGGGATGCTGCTGCTGGTCTTCACGGTGAGCTCGGCGGCCGACGCCGGATGGGCCTCGGCGCGGACGATCGGCGGGTTCGCGGCGACGGCGGTGCTGCTCGCGGCGTTCACGATGATCGAACGCACCGTGCGGCAGCCGCTGGTCCGGCTGGGCGTCCTGCGCGACCGCGGCCTGGTCACCGCCAACCTCAGCGCCGCGCTGCTGTACGGGGGCGCGATGGGCTTCCAGTTCCTGCTGGCGCTGTACCTGCAGAACCTCCACGGGTGGACGCCGTTGCAGATGGCGCTGGTGCTGCTGCCCGCCGGGCTGATGGTGGTCGTGGTCGGGCCGGTGATGGGGACGCTGATGGACCGGTTCGGCGTCACGCGGGTGCTGATGGCGGGGCTGGTGGCGTTCGTCCCGAGCTACCTGCTGATGCTGCGGGTCGGGCCCGAGCCGGACCTGTGGACGGTGCTGGTGCCCGCGTCGCTGCTGTGGGGGGTGGGCTTCGCGCTCAGCATCTCGGCGCTGATGGTGGCCGGGACCAGCGGGATCGCGGACGAGGAGCAGGGGCTGGCGTCCGGGCTGCTGACCAGCTCGTTGCAGGTCGGCGGGGCGTTCGGGCTGGCGGTGGTGACGGCGGTGATCGTGCCCGGGACGCGGCTGGCGGAGCTGCGCGCCGGGGTCGTGGCGATCCTGGTGTTCGCGGTGCTGACGCTGGCGGTCCAGCTCATCCGGGTGCGGCGGTGAGCCGCTCCAGGACGCCCGCCAGCCCCGCGTCGCGCATCGCGCCGTCACCGGTGGCCAGCCCGCGCGTGACCTCATACCACGGGCCGAGCCGGTGCCGCACCAGGCCGCGTTCGCGCAGCTCGGGCGTCACCCCGTAGGTCTCGGCCAGCGCGTCGGCGAACGCCCCCGGCGTGCCGTGCAGGGTCCAGGCCAGGTCGATCGCGGGGTCGCCCGCGTGCGCGTCACCGAAGTCGATCACGCCGGACAGCCGCCCGTCCTCGACCAGGACGTGTTCGGGGCCGAGGTCGCCGTGGACGACGGTGTCGGTGACGCCGGTGTCGGCGGCCTCCAGCAGCGCCAGCCCGGCCGTGCGGGCGGACGCGGGCAGCAGCGGGACGACGCGTTCCCGGAACAACGCCAGATCCTGCGCGAACTCCTCCCGGACGTCGCGCAGCCCGTGCGCCCGCGCCGCCGCGACGTCGGTGCCGTGCAGGGCCCGCAGGAAACGGCCGAGGGCGCGGCCGTGCCCGGCGTCCGGGTGCTCCAGCGGCTCGCCGGGGACCAGCCGGTGCCGCACGACCAGCGGCGGCCCGCCGGCGATCGCGGGCACCGGGACGGGCAGCGGCAGCCGGGGAGCGAGCCAGGGCAGCAGCCGCGCCTCGGCCCGCAGGCGGGGCTCGACGTCGGGACGGCGCGCGGTGCGCTCGACCCAGCCGTCCACGAGCACGGCCGCGCTGTCCCAGCCCCCGGAGAAGTCGGTCACACGATGATCTTCTCACCGGGGGCCGGGGCGGGCGCGCGGTACCGGCCGCGGGTCGCGGTGAGCAGCGCCAGCGCCGCCGCGGCCCCGGCGCAGACGACCGCCGTGGCGAACGCCGCGCGGTGGCCCGCCGTCCCGGCCAGCCGGCCCGCCAGCATCGCCCCGCCGGAGGTCCCCAGGATGATCGCGCTGCCCAGCACCGTCATCGCCTCGCCCAGCCGGGCCGCCGGCGCGGTGCGCTCCACCAGCGCGAACATGGCGATGATGGTGGGGGCGATGGTCAGGCCCAGGGCCGCGACCGTCACCGCCAGGGACGTCAGGCCCGCCACCGCGAGCAGCGCCAGCGCCAGCGCGAACTGCACGGCCGTGGCCAGGCGGAGCTGCGCGCGGGTGTCCAGGCGGGGCGGCAGCGCGGTCATCAGCAGCCCGACCAGCGCCGACGGGACGCCCATCAGCCCGTAGACCAGTCCCGCCGCCTCCGGCGCGCCCAGCTTCTCGGTCAGCTCGGTCACACCCGTCTGGATCGCGCCGAAGACCAGCCCCTGCAACGCCATCCCCGCGAACAGCAGCGCCAGCGCGACCGAGACCAGACGCGGCCTCGGCCCCGGCGCGGCGGCGCGGACCGGGCGCGGGGCCGTGGGATGCAGGGCGAACGCCGTCCCGAACACCACGACCAGCGCCGCCGCCACCAGCAGCGCCGCCGCCGGGTCGAGCACCGCCAGCAGCCCCACCAGCGCCGGGCCCGTCACGAAGCTCGTCTCGTCCACCGTGCCGTCGAACGACAGCGCCGCCCCCGTCAGCTTCGGGTCGCCCTCGGCCAGCGGTACCAGGCGGCTGCGCGTCAACGGCCCGATCTGCGGCACCGACAGGCCCGCCGCCAGCGCCGGCGCCGCCTGCGCGAGCGGCGGCCAGCCGCCCTGGACCGCCAGGACCAGCGCGGTGAGGGCCGTCCCGTTGACGGCCGACGCCGCGAGCACCACGCGCCGCTGTCCCCGCCGGTCGGCCAGCCGTCCGATCACCGGGCCGCCGCCCGCCTGGCCCAGCGCCAGCGCGCCCGACACCAGCCCGGCCGTGGCGATGCCGCTGTGCGCGTTCACCAGCAGCAGCGACCCGATCGGGCCCATCGCCGCGGGCAGCCGGGCCAGGAACGACACCAGCGGCAGGAACGGCCCCGTCAACGCGACGACCCTGCGGAACTGCACGTCATCAGCCTCCCGGCCGGGGAAAACGGATCGGGGAACGCGGCGGCGGCCCCACCCCGGGTGGAAGGGGGTGGGGCCGCCGCCGGGCCGGTGAAGGGGACGACACCGGCCGGGTTCCGCGCGTCCCGTCGTGGCTGTCGTGGTACGTACGGCGCGCGGAGCGGAGCGGGGCGACCGGACCGAGGACAGGGTTCGGGCCGCCCCGGGTCCTCGCTAGCCGCGCAGCTCCTTCACCGCGGTCTCGACCTGGTGGCCGTAGGCCGGGTCGGCGGCGTGGAAGTGACCGATCGCGCGTTCCACGATCGCGTCGTCGGAGACCTTCGCCAGGCCGCCCGCGATGTTGGCGACCAGCCGGGCCTGCGCGGCCGGGTCCATCAGCCGGTACAGGTTGCCCGCCTGGACGAAGTCGTCGTCCTCGCGGTGCGCCACCGGCTCGTGGTTGCCGACCGGGCCGGCGACCTCGTAGCCGGTGGCGAGGGGCCGGCCGGTCTGGGCGGGGCCGCCGAAGCTGTTGGGCTCGTAGTTCTTGGCGCGGCCCCGGTTGCCGTCGAACCGCATCGCGCCGTCCCGGCCGTAGTTGTCCGCGGCGGCGTGCGGGGCGTTCACCGGGAGCTGGGTGTGGTTGACGCCCAGCCGGTACCGGTGCGCGTCGCCGTACGCGAACAGGCGGCCCTGGAGCATCTTGTCCGGCGAGGGGCCGATGCCGGGGACGAAGTTGTTCGGCGAGAACGCCGCCTGCTCGACCTCGGCGAAGATGTTCTCCGGGTTGCGGTTCAGGACGAGCCGCCCGACCCGCACGCGCGGGTAGTCGGCGTGCGGCCACACCTTCGTCAGGTCGAACGGGTTGAACCGGTAGGCGGCCGCGTCCTCTACCGGCATGAGCTGCACGTACATCGTCCACGACGGGAACATGCCGCGCTCGATGGCCCGGTGCAGGTCCTGCTGGTGGGAGTTGGCGTCCCGGCCGGCCAGTTCCTGCGCCTCCTCGCTGGTGAGGCAGCGGATGCCCTGGTCGGTCTTGAAGTGGTACTTCACCCAGTGCGCGCGGCCCTCGGCGTTCACCCACAGGTAGGTGTGCGACCCGAACCCGTCCATGTGCCGGTAGGACGCGGGGATGCCCCGGTCGCCCATCAGCCACGTGACCTGGTGCGTCGCCTCCGGCGAGTGCGACCAGAAGTCCCAGACGTTCTCCGGCTCCTGGACCCCGGTGAACGGGTCCCGCTTCTGGGAGTGGATGAAGTCGGGGAACTTCAGCGGGTCCTTGATGAAGAAGACCGGGGTGTTGTTCCCGACGAGGTCGTAGTTGCCCTCCTCGGTGTAGAACTTCACCGCGAAGCCGCGCGGGTCGCGCACGGCGTCGGCCCCGCCCAGGCTGTCGGCGACGGTCGAGAACCGCAGGAAGACCTCGGTCCGTTTGCCCACTTCCGACAGGAACGCCGCGTGGGTGTAGGAGGTGACGTCGTCGGTCACCTCCAGGTACCCGTAGGCCCCGGCGCCGCGCGCGTGCACCACGCGTTCGGGGATGCGCTCGCGGTTGAACCGGGCCAGCTTCTCGATCAGCTGCTGGTCCTGGATGAGAAGCGGCCCCCCGGGCCCGGCGGACGCGCTGTTCTGGTTGTCGGCGACGGGTGCACCGGACTCGGTCGTCAAGATCGGTCGGCTGGTCAAGAGATCACCTTTTCTCTGCGACGCGCCCGGCGGGGCGGGTGGTGGTGACGCTGTCGGCGGGATCGGCCGAATTCCACGTTCCGCGGAAAGCGATGGATGAAATGGTCAACGTGGGAACGTGTCCCGTTATCGGCTCCAGCCGACCCCCATCCAGGAGGCCGCATTGCTGGAGCATTGCCGACATGCCAGGTTCGTGTGGAATCTGGCTGTTGAGCAGTGGGCCGGATGGCGGCGGGGCAGGAAACGCCCGCCTGGTTTCGGAGAGCGGTGCCGTCAGCTGACCGCGGCACGCGCGGCCGAACCGTGGCTGGCGACGGGATCGGTCATCGCCCGGCAGCAGGCGCTCAAGGATTTCGCCCTGGCGATGGCGAACTTCTTCGCGGGAACGCACCGGCGTCCGACATGGCGTAAAGCCGGGAAGGACGAGGGTTTCCACATCGTGGCCATGAAGCCGGGAAACGTTCGGAGGACTTCCCGGAACGTCGGTCAGTCGAGGATCCCCAAAGTGGGTTGGGTCCGCTTCCGATGGTCGCGTGCGGTTCCCAGGGCGAAGTCCTACCGTGTGACGCGCGACGGGGCCGGGCGGCGGCACATGGCGTTCGCCGTGGCCCCACCCCCGCTCGCGGGACCGGGAACGGGCTCGGTCGTCGGCGTGGACCGCGGCGTCGTGGTGTCGGCCGCGCTCTCGACCGGCGAACTGCTGCACGTCCCGGGCCTCCGCGAGACCGAGGCCCGTCGGCCGCGACTGCTGCGGCGCCGGTTGGCGAGGGCGAGACCCGGGTCGAAGCGACGGGCCGGGACCAAGGCCGCCCTCGCGAGGCTCCACGCGCGTTGTTCGGCGTGCGGGAATCTGGACCGGAAGGCGCGCGAGAGCCAAGCCGTCTTCCGTTGCAGGCCCTGCGGGTTCGTCGGCAACGCCGATGTCAACGCGGCGCTCAACGTGGGAAACGCGGCAAGGCATGCCGTGTCCGCGCGGGAAGGGCTCTGGGATGCCGGGCCGACGCACCGCGAACCTCATCTCGCGCACCTCCGTTCCTTCGCGTGAGCTGAAATCCCCGTTCGCCGAACGGGGAGGATGCCGACTCCAAGGTGAGGCGACGGTACGTCCCGTGCTCAGGGGGTGGTCAAGGCGAGCGGGGCAACTCTGGAGGAAGCTCCGCAAGCGGGTGGTGACGCCGTTCGGAAGACGGCACGATCCTCCAAAACCGCCGACCCGCGCCCCGCGCCTTGGGGAGTACTGGCCGGAATGAGGTGCTTTCTGCCAGAATCCGGGGATCTTGATGGGGGGCGGGGGTATGGGAAACGCGCTGCGGCCGGTGGTCGATCCGGCGCTGCCGCAGCAGGAGCGCGCGCTCCTGCTGAAGTCCGCGACGGGCCTGGCGCCCGCGAGCGCACCGGCGCCGACCGGGTCGTCCTGGGGCGACCGGGTGCGCGGCGACATGCCGGGGGCCGTCACGGTGGCGACGCTGTGCGGTTTCCTGCCCGCCGTGGCCGGGTTCTACCTGCGGGGACTTCCGGGACTGGCCGTCGGGGCGGTCCTTCAGTCCGCGCTCGCGGTGGTCCTGTGGAGCGGCGGGTTCAAGCAGTTCGTGCTTGCTGGAACGGTCCTCCAGATCGCCGCCTGGGTGGTGCTGATGGTGCTCCACGGCGGGAAGGACGAGCGCGCCGAGCTGGGCCGCCTCCACCACGGCCGGTACTACCTGGAGGCCGACTTCGACCAGGGGGACCTGCGCCCGTGGTTCGGCGCGGTTCCGGGAGGGCTCATGTGGCGGGCGCAGAGCGCCGTCACCACCGTCCTGGAGTCGGACGTGGAGGCCGCCGGGCTGCTCGACGACACCGCCAACGCGGTCGTCCTGCCGCAGCGGGAGTGGGAGATCGCGCGGTCGCTGGCCGAGCTGACCCGCAACGCGCGGGAGCTGGACGCCGCCGTGCCGCCCGGTCGGCGGGGCCGGAAGGAGTCCGAACCCCAGCGGAAGGCGTCGCGGGAGGCGACGGCGGAGGTGCTCGGGCGGGTGCGGGCGCTGGAGGAGTACGCCGCCCGGGTCCGCGCCGCCGACAAGGCGTACCGCGAGTGGCGCACGGTGCGGGAGCTGGAGGAGCTCAACGCGGGGACGCGGGAGTCGCTGGCCCGCGCCGTACGGGACGAGCTGGCGGCCGCCGAGATCGACGACGCCGCCGACCGGCCCGGGCTGGCGCCGCTGCGCGACAGCCTCCAGAAGGCGCGGGAAGCCGGGCGGACGCTCGCCGAACCCGCCGTTGAGCAGGTGTGAGGAACCAGGCTGTGAGCACCCATAACGACACCGCGTCGTCCGGTATGCAGCGACTGCTGGACAGGTTCCCGCCCGTGCTGCAGGCGGCGGGCGGCATCCTGCTGGTCCTCCAGGTCGTCTTCGGCTTCCTGCTGGTCGTGCCGATCGTGTTCGCCTTCCTGTTCGGCCTGCTGGACGGTGGGGGCGGTTCGAAAGCGCGCCCCCGGAGCGTGGTCGAGTCGCCGCGGAGGGAGGGGCCCGTCATGATGACCCTCGTGGTCACCGGGGACCGCCGCACCGCCGAGGTCGACTTCAACACCTCCGACGGCAGCGTGGATCAGTCGGACAAGAACATCAGGCTCCCGCTGCGCCGGACGGTCCGGGTCCCGGAGGGCGGCCATCTGTCGGTGAACGCCCGGACGTCCTGGTACTCCGGCCCCGGAAAGATCACCTGCACCGTGCTGATCGGCGACCGGGTGGTGGAGCAGGACTCGCAGTTCGGCGACAGGGCGACCACCCACTGCCTCGCCAGGCCCGACAGCAAGCCGATCGCCGGGGCGACGGTCCCCCCACAGGGCAACGGGATGCTGCCGGGCGAGGTCCGCCTGACCAGGAAGGTCCCGGTCAGGCGGTACAAGGGGAAGGGCTCCCCGGTCGTGGGACGGGTGAGCGACGGCGACCCCCGCCTGTCGTACCTGGCGCTGGGAGGCGAGTGGGGCCGCAGCCGCGAGGTCGATCCGCAGATCAGCGGCTACCACCGCCGTCAGGGGTTCGAGAGCGAGGTCGGGTGGGAGGCGGTCATCGCCTCGGGGTTCGTCAAGGAGGAGCTCGTGCTGGAGGCCAAGGGGCGGAACCGGCTGCGCACCCTGGCCTGGGCCGTGCAGGACTACCGCCAGAGCATGGGCTTCAACGAGTCCGCCCGTGGCCGGGACGTCGCCTCCCAGCCGATCACGGTCGGCGGCCGCAGGGGCTGGGTGATCGTCCGGGAGGTCCGGTTCAAGCCGAAGAAGAACATGCGCGCCACGATGGACCTGTCGGTGGTCGCCGTGGTCGACACCGGCCGCCCCCGGCCCTCGTTCCTGTGGATCGACATCCCCAACACGCACAAGCATCTCTGGCCGGACGTCAACACCGTGCTCGACTCCCTGAGCGTGAACTGATCAGGCCGTGCGGCGGCGGGCGGCGAGGACCGCGACGCCGCCAGCGGCCGCGACGGACGCCAGCACCGCGCCGAAGACCGTGGCCCCGGTGGCGAGGCCGGTGGCGTCACTGAGGTAACCGGCGGTGACGGGGAGGATTCCGGCGGGCAGGTAGCCGCCGACGTTGAAGGCCGCGTTGGCCTCGGCGAGGCGCGCGGGCGGGACATGGGCGTTGAGCAGGGACAGGCCGCCGAGCTGGCCCATGCCCTGGCCCGCGCCCGCCAGCAGCGCGGCGGCGACCAGGGCCGGGACGGACGCGGCGTGCACGGCGGTGACCAGGGCGGCCATGCTCGCGACGGTGCCCGCCGCGCCCCAGGCCAGGATGGTGGGGCGGGCCAGCCGCTGCACCGCGAACTGGACGGCCGTGGCGGTGAGGAACATCGCGAACGCCAGCGCGCCCGCCACGGTCCGGCTGGTGGTCCCCAGTAGGCCCGACAGCAGCGACGGGCCCAGCGACAGCACGAACGAGGTCGCGGTGATGCCCGGCGCGAAGACGGCCAGGCCCAGCGCGAGCCGCGTCCGGCTGTCGCGGGGGACGCGGGGCACGCGCACCCAGGCCCCCGCGCGCGGCGCGGCCGGGCGGGGCAGGGGCATGCGCAGGACGGCGAGGACGGCGGTGGCCAGCAGCACGGCCTCGACGGCGAAGACGGTCACGGTCGGGCCCGGCAGGGTCTCCGACAGCACGCCCGCCAGCAGCGGCCCCAGCCCCGCGCCGAAGACCATCGCCGACGAGGCCAGCAGCGCGGCGAGCCGGGCGCGGTGGGCCCCGGCCACGTCGCTGACCGCCGCCATCCCGGCCGACACGACCGCGCCGACGGCCACGCCGGTGAACAGCCGGGCCACGACCAGCGCGGGCACCGAGGGGGCGGTCGCGAACACGGCGCAGGCGGCCAGGGCCAGGCCGAGCGCGGGCAGCAGCACCCGGCGGCGGCCGAGCCGGTCGGCGGCCACGCCGGACACCAGCAGCGAGCCGAGCAGCCCGGCGATGTAGCAGGCGAAGATCACGGTGAGCGTGCCCCGGGAGAAGCCGAGCTCGCGCTGCCACAGCACGTACAGCGGGGTGGCGGCGTTGGACAGCACGAACACGGCGGTGACCGGCCAGGCGGCGAACCAGATCCACCGGGTCGGCGCGGCGGCGCGGGGCGGGGCCTGGGGGAGGGAGAGGGAGCGGGACATGACCGTCCTTCCAGTACGAGTTTTGTCGAACCTGTACGAGTGCAGACGAACATAGCATCAAGTACGATCGAACTCGTACAAGGGGATCGAGCGACGAGGAGCCACCGTGCCGACGACCGTGCCCGCCTTCCGGGACCTGCCCGCGCCCGCCGGGCTGCCCGCACCGCTGCCCGAACCGGCGGCGGAGGACCTGCGGCTGGAGAAGGTGCTCGGCGCGCTGAGCGACCCGCTGCGCCTGCGCATCGTCCGCACGCTGCTGCTGGAGCGCGAGGAGTTCGACCATCCCTGCGGCTGGTTCGGCCTCGACCGTCCCAAGTCCTCGCTCACGCACCACTTCCGGGCGCTGCGCGAGGCCGGGATCATCAGGCAGCGCCAGTACGGCCTGGAACGCCGCAGCCACGTGCGCACCGAGGACCTGGAGTCCCGCTTCCCCGGCCTGCTGAACCTGGTCGCCGCCTGGGACCCGGACGCGTCCTGAGAGCACCGACCGTCCGCCGGGCCCGGCCGGGGAGATGTTCTCCGTCCGCTGACCGGCGGCCGCCTAGGTGGGAAGCGGCGGCGTTCCGGCTGGGCGGGGAGGGGGGCGGTGAGGCGCGGGCGATCGGGGAGGCCCTTCAACCCCGCGGGTGATTCCAGCTTCCGGCAGCCCGTGGTGGTGCGAGACTGGCCGCCCGCGAGGAAAGGGCCGCGCCCCCGGACCTGACCGATCGTGCGGGGGCGGCTGAAGGGACGTCGGCATGGCGATGACCGACCGTGGCGAAGCGGCGAGCAGGAAGCCCGGCTCCGCCGATGGATGTGTGGGCTGCACGGGGCTGGGGATCCTGCTGGCCGGCATCGCGTTCGGGCCGTCCTCGGTCCTCGCGGCCATCGCCGACGACAGGCCGAAGGTCCCGGTCCTGCCGCTCGCCTGGGCGATCCCGCTGACCGTGATCACCTTTGTCGCCGCCGAACCGGTCATTCGGCGGCTGGCCGGACGGGCCGGGCAGGGGACACCGCTCGGCTCCTGGTGGAGGCGGCTCTCGTTCGTTCCGCTCTTCCTTGTGCACGGCGTCCTGGTCACCGCCGGCCACGACTGGTCCGGCTCGGTCACCACAGTCCTTGCCGCCATCCTGGGCGTGCTGCTGGCCATGCTTTCTCCGGTGAGCGCGTGGTCGGGCGACCTGCCCGCCATGCTCGCCCGTATCACCGCCTTCGCTGCGTGGACGGTGGCGGCCTTCACCACGGGCCCAGGACGCACGGCCCTGGTCGGCGGGGTGATCATCGCCGTTCTGGCGGGGATGGCGTGGCTTCGGGCGGGATCCAGCCGTTCGCGTCCTGCCGTATGAACGGACACTGAGCAGATGATCTAAGCCTTGCCGTATTCGTCGGGCAGACGCATGGCGGGGCCACCGACATGCAGGCCTAGAGGGGCCGCGCGGCCCTTCGGCTCCTCCCACGGCTCCTGCCGGCCGAGCACGGTGAGGTCGAGGTAGGGGTAGCCGTTGTGGAACTCCTCGATGCCGCGGCCAAAGGTGGAGTAGGTGTGGTACACCTCGCCGTCCACCTGGAGGAAGGCGCTGATGCCCGGCCAGTCGCCGCGCATGCTCGGCGTCCAGGGCATTCCGGCCTCGGCCAGTTCGGCCTCGGAGCGGTACCAGATCCGCACCGGCGCGACCCGGTCGTCGACGGTGGCGTGGAAGTCGTGGTTGAAGTCGCTGCCGTACGAGGAGTACCAGGGGAAGGTCCACCCCATCCGCTCGCGGAACGCGGCGATCTTCTCGTACGGCGCGCGGGTCACCGCGACCAGCGTGGTGTTGCGGGCGTGCAGCTGCCGCAGGTTGCCGATGCCGTCGGCGGCAGAGGAGCAACTGGAGCAGCCGGTGTCGCGGGGGAGCTCGTTTCCCCCGGCGTCGAGGTCGTTGATCCACATCAGGTGGTGCATCACCAGTTGCGGCCGACCTTCGAACAGGTCGAGAAGGCCGACCTTCCCTTCCGGGCCCTCGAAGGTGTACGGCCTGTCGATCCGGACCATCGGCAGCCGGCGGCGTTCGGCGTTCACCCGGTCACGCGCCCGGGTGAGTTCCTTCTCCTTCTCCAGCAGCTCCTTGCGGGCGGCGAGCCACTCCTCGCGTGACACCACCTCGGGCGGGTTCCCCAGCGACATCTGCGCCTCCCAGACTGCTCTCGTTTTGCAACTGGTCCTACCGTCGCAGACAATGATGCGAGAACGCAACCGGTTCGGAGGTGAGTGCGGTGCGGAAGGACGTGCGGTCCGGATGCCCGATCAACCTGTCGCTGGAAATCTTCGGCGACCGCTGGACCCTGCTGGTCCTGCGCGATGTGATCTTCAGCGGCGCCCGGCACTTCCGCGAGCTGCTCGCCGGTCCCGAGCGGATCTCCTCCAACATCCTCGCCGACCGGCTCGCCCTGCTGGTCGAGCACGGGCTGCTCACCAAGGCCGCCGATCCCACCCACAGGCAGAAGGTCATCTACAGCCTGACCGAGCAGGCGATCCAGCTGGTGCCCGTCTTCGTCCAGCTCGGCGCCTGGGGAACCCGGCACCTCGCGGTGACCGAGGAGTACGCCGCCCGTGGGGAGGTGCTGGCCGCCGGCGGCCCACCGGCCTGGGACGCCTTCATGGACGAACTCCGCGAAACCCATCTGGGACCCCAGGCCCGCCGTCACCCGGCCCCCGACGGACCCACCATCACAGCGCGAATGCGGACCGCCCATGCGGCCGCACTCGCCCGCGCAGCCGACACCTGACCGGTCGACGCGACCTCGGTGCCGATCAGGCTGACCTGCCGGCCGTCGTAGCGCAGATCGTGGTCGGCGGGCCCGGGGAGGTCACCCGAAATCCAGGTCGTCGGGTCGAACGTTACGCTGGCGCCGTGACGAGCAAGGGGACGGGCGGAGGGCGGCTCGTCGCCGTCCTGGCCGCTTGCGCGGTACTCACCTCGGGGTGCGTCGGCTCGGTCGATGCCGACGAGCTGCCCGGCGTGTACCGCAGCGAGGCGACCGGCGGTGAGGTCAGGCTCGGGTCCGATGGGACGTTCTCCGCCACCGGCGTGTCGACGGGCATCGTCTCCGGCCGCGCTGACTTCCGCGGCCGGTGGGAGTTCGTCGACAGTTCCTCGTCCAGGGACTTCGTCTACCTGGCGATCGAGGACGGGGGACTCGGCAGGATCGGCGGCGTTCAGCTCTACCCGCGCGGTCGGGCGTCGGTGGAGTTCCACGGTGATCCGGACGGGCCGCCGTCCCTGGTGCTCACCAAGGTGACCACGCCGTAGATCTCGCCTGCCGAGTCCGCGGCCCCGCGACTCGTTCATCCAGCTCAGCGGGGTCACCCGGGAAGAATCGCGCCCAAGCGGCGGGCGCCGGTCCCCGGAGAACCCGGCCGAGCTTGAGGACGCTGCGGGCCGGCCCCGAAGGGCCCGCTTGTGGATCCCCGATTTCTTCTGCAACCGCTGACCGTCCTCGCGCGTGTATCGCGTGAAGAGAAGGGGGACCAGGTGGCGGACGAAGCGGCCTTCGCCGAGTTCTACCGGGTGATGTACCCGGGACTCGTGGCGGAGATGTACGCCTACACCGGCAGCATGGCCGAGGCGCAGGAGATCGTCCAGGAGGCGTTCACCCGCGCGTGGCCGCGCTGGCGGCGCGTCGGAGGCTACGACCATCCGCGGGCCTGGGTGGCGCGGGTCGCCTACCGGCTCGCGGTGAGCCGCTGGCGTAAGGCGCGCAGTCTGGTGGCGAGCCTGAGCAGGCACGGCCCGCCGCCCGCCGCCGCACCCGCCGCACCGCCGGGTGAGGCTTCGGTGGCGCTGGTGGCAGGACTGTCCCGGCTGCCCGAGGCCCAACGCCGCGCGCTGGTCATGCACCACATGGGGGGCTGGCCGATCGCCGAGATCGCCGACGTCGAGGGCGTCGCCGAAGGAACGATCAAGGCGCGCCTGTCCCGCGGCCGGCAGCGCCTGGCCGCCCTGCTGGACGCCACCGTGGATGACAAGGAGGAGACCTGGCATGCGTGACCTCGACACCGCCTTCGGCGAGCTCCGCCGCGCCGTCACCGACGACCTGGTCGCCCCGGACGCGGCCGCGATCCTCGGCCGGGCTCGTCGCCGCACCCGCACCCGGATCGCCGCGTCGGCCGCCACGTTGGCCATCGTGCTCGGCGGCACCGCGTTCGCCGTCAACGGCAACGACGACAGGGCCGGGCCGCCGCCGGTGCTCACCACTCCGTCGGCCCGGCCGCCGTCGCCCCGGCTGCCGGTGCTGACCGACCTGATCCACGGGCGTCAGGTGCGGCCCATCGACAACACCGGCTCCCCGAACCGCTGGGTCCGGTCGGTGGCGAACGATTCGGACTTCCCCTCCTGCAACCCCACCGTCGGGCTGGACGGGATCTTCGACGACAGCCGGCCGGAAATCCGTTCGGCCATCGTGCTCTCCTATGACGGGAACAGCGAACAGGGCAACGAGATGACCAGCACGTCGCGGTCCGAGACCGTGATCGTGTTCGCGGACACCGGCCAGGCCAAGGCCGCCATGCGGACGCTGCGCAGCGCCGCCACCGGCTGCGGGGACGACGGGCTGGACGAGTTCACCCGGCTGGACTTCGGCAGCGAGGCGTTCCGCGGAGCCATGCGGACCCGCGAGCCCGGAGATCCGAACACCCAGCGGCAGCAAGGGGTGATGGTGCGCCAGGGAGCGGCCCTCGCGGTGTTCGCCTCGATGCGCAACAACGGCCGGGAACTCGTCTCCCTCGACCGGTTGGAGCAGGATGCCCGGACCATGGCGGAACGTCTGGCCGGGCTCGGCTACGGGGACTGACCCCTCGAAGCGGCGCCGACCGGGTTGCCGATGGTGAGCACCGCGCCGATCAGGACGTCGGGGCCGTTGCACCGCCGACGGCGGGACCGCCGCCGTTCTCGGTCGGTCATCGCCGTCGTTGAACGCCTCGAACGATCTCAGCCACCCTGGACGAGGGCGGCCGACCCGTGCTCGGACCCCAGGCGGAGGGCGATCCGGATCAGGGCGGCCAGGGGCAGGGAGCGGCTGTGGGGAGGCCAGGCGATGACCGTCGTCACGGGTGCCGCGTCCAGCACCGGCACGGCGGCCAGCCTCGGGTCCAGGTGGGGCAGGCACGAGTCCGGCAGGATCGCCGAGGCCCGGCCGAGCGCGATGAGCTGCAGCAACTGCGCGTGGTCCCGGACCTCGGGGCCGGGACCGGGCGGGTACGTGCCGCCGGGGCCCGGCCAGCGCGGCAGCGGAAGGCCGGGCAACGCGGCGACGTCGGCCGTGCGCAGGTGCGGCCGGTTCGTGAGGGGGTGCGCCGCCGGCAGCACCGCCACCTGTCCTTCCGTGTACAGCTCCTCGGCGTCGAGCCCGCTCGTGGAGTCGAACGGCCGGTGCAGCAGCGCCACGTCGGCCCGTCCGTCGCGCAGCAGCCGTTCCTGCTCACCGGGCTGGCACAGCAGCACGTCGACGGTCGCCGCGCCGGGTTCGGCGGCGTAGGCGTCGAGCAGCTTCGACAGCAGTTCGCCGGTGGCTCCGGCCTTGGTGACCAGGACCAGGCCCGGGCGGCCCGACACGGCGCGGCGGGTGCGGCGCTCGGCGGCGGCGACGGCGTCGAGGGCCGCCCGCCCCTCGCGCAGCAGCACCGTTCCGGCCTCGGTCAGCGCGATGGTGCGGTTGGTGCGGTCGAACAGCGTCACCCCGAGCCGCCTTTCGAGCCGCTGGATCGCCCGCGACAGCGGCGGCTGGGCCATCCCGAGCCGCTGCGCCGCGCGTCCGAAATGCAGCTCCTCGGCGACGGCGACGAAGTAGCGCAGCTCCCGGGTCTCCACGGGCTCACGATACCCGGCGGGTATCACGGCCCACCCAGACGGTGTTGGAGGTCGCGCCGGGCGGGCGGACAGGATCGTGGGCATGAGCGAACAGAGGATCGCGCTGGTCACCGGCGCGAACAAGGGAATCGGATACGAGATCGCCGCCGGGCTGGGCGGGCTCGGCTGGAGCGTCGGCCTCGGCGCCCGGGACGAGCGGCGCCGGGAGACCGCGGTGGCGAAGCTGCGCGCGGCCGGGGCGGACGTGTTCGGCGTGCCGCTCGACGTGACCGACGACGCGAGCGTGGCCGCCGCGGCCAGGCTGATCGAGGAGCGCGCGGGCCGGCTCGACGTGCTCGTCAACAACGCCGCCATCACCGGCGGCGTCCCGCAGGAGCCCACCCGGGTCGACCCCGGCACCGTGCGGGCCGTCGTGGAGACCAACGTGATCGGCGTCATCCGCGTCACCAACGCCCTGCTGCCGCTGCTGCGCCGCTCGGCGTCGCCGCGGATCGTCAACATGTCCAGCAGTGTCGGCTCGCTCACCCGGCAGACCACCCCCGGGGCCGAGACCGGCCCGATCTCCGCCGCCTACACGACGTCGAAGACGTTCCTCAACGCCGTCACCGTCCAGTACGCCAAGGAGCTGCACGGCACCGGAATCCTGATCAACGCCGGCTGCCCCGGCTTCTGCGCGACCGATCTCAACGGCTTCCGCGGCGTCCGCACCCCCGAGCAGGGCGCGGCGATCGGGATCCGGCTCGCCACCCTGCCCGACGACGGCCCGACCGGAAGCTTCTTCGAGGACGCCGGACCGGTGCCCTGGTGACGGGCGCGGCGCGCAGCCCTGGGCGGATCGCGCCGTGCGGCCACCATCGGTCTCCCCCCTCCCGGGGAAGGGAATGGCTGAAGGGCCGGGCGGACTTCTCGTCGATCCCGTCGTTGCCCTCGCGGGAGAGTCGGCGCTCCGGGATCCGGGGGAAGACGAGCGGCGCGCGGCATCAGCGGGTCGACCCCTCCGCCGCTCTGGACGCGGGTCCCCCGCAGGGGCGGGCCGCACCTCAGCCCGGTCACCCGCGTGCCGCGCAGATGGACCGCGCCCCCGGTGACGTTCTGCAGCGTGACACTGAAGAAAGGGCGCTTCACCGCGACGCCCCGCGCGGTCGCCGCCCGGCTTCGGCGCGCCCCTGGCGATCCGAGGGTGCGGAATGAGGCCCCGTCAGGCCGGTGGCCGGGCGGGGGCGAGGCCCGACCAGATCAGGTAGGCGCCGTCGCCGACCAGGACGCCGGTCGCGTTCGCGGCGCTGGTCGGCAGGAGGAAGACGTTCGCCTCCCCGTACGGGGCCAGCACCAGCACCGGGTCGCCCTCCTGGGCCGCCAGGGCGGCCAGCGCGGCGTCGCGGTGGCGGTCCACGGTGGAGTTCAGCGCCGCCGCCATCGCCCCGACGACGTCGGCCTCCGCTCGCGGTCGCCGCGTGAACAGGACCGCGACGCCCGGCGCCGGACCGGCGGCGTCGGCCTCGCTCGCCGGGGCGGCGACGATCTCGCCGGGGGCGAGGTGCTCCGGGACCACCGCCACCGCCGTGACGATCCGGTGGCACGGTGCGTCCCGTCCGCCGTCCTCGTAGACGGCGAACACCCGCGCCGGACCGTCGGGCAGCGGGAAGGCGGGGTGATCGTCCTCGCCGAGAGCCCCTAACGTGACCCGGCCCCCGCGCACGTGCAGGGTGCCGATCTGCCGGAAGTCCCCTTCCGGAGGATCGTCCGAACGGGTCCCGTGCCGCGCGAGGGTCTGCTTGAGGGCGGTGTTCCAGTCCATGGCGGGGCATGATGCCAGCCGCCTGTGACAGTGCCAGGCCGTTCGGGGCGGGCGGGGCCTTCCGGCCCGCCCCGAGGGTCGTTTCCGCGCGGTCACTTCCGCGCGGCGAACACCAGGTTGTCGTCGATGTACTGGGAGGTGGTGGAGGCGCGGATCAGCTGCGGCACGGTGATGGTGTGCGAGGTGCCGCGGGCCGGGTCCCAGGCCGAGAACCGGTGCACGATCTGGCCGCCGTTGAGGTTGGTGTCGGTGGTGGTCTTCTGCGCGGCGTAGCCGTGCAGCAGGATGTAGTGCCGCACGCTGGTGCCGGTCGGGTTGCTCGACCACGGCAGCTTGGACGGGTCCACCAGGTAGACCACCGGCTGGCCGGCGCTGATCGACTGGTGGATGAGGCGGAAGGCGATCTCCGACGACTGCCCGACCGGGGCGATGTCGTACAGCGCGTACCGGCCCACCGAGGACGGCTTGTACCGGTTCAGGGCGTCGTCCAGCCGGTACGGCCAGGTGAAGCCGTACCGGTTGGTCTGCAGGTTGTCGCTGTTGGCCAGGGTGTCCTGGGACGGGGCCGAGCCCTTCATGGTCAGCAGCGCCGCCTGGACGGTCGCGGGCCCGCAGTACTTGACGGAGTTCTCCTGCTTTTTGGCGTCCAGGTTCATGCCCCGGACGACCATGTCGGGGCGGCGGCTGCCGGAGATCCACACGGCGGCGTTGCCGTTCTGGACGATGCGGTTGGCGTTCAGCCACGCGGTGGAGCACTGCTTCTTCGCACCGCCGGCCAGCGTGGCCGAGCAGCTGGGGGCGCTGATGTTGTTGGACCGTCCGGGCACCCGCAGGTAGGGGCTGGCCTTCACGCCCCGCCTGGCGGTGGTCGCCACCTTCACCACGACCCGCACCTTGGCGAAGCCGGCGTTGTGCTGGATGCAGGTGGTGTAGGTGACCCCGTTGTGGGTCCGCCCGGCCGTGCAGGTCTGGTAGGCGGCACCGCTCTGGTTGGTCCAGCTCGCGGCCTGGGCGGCCGGAACGCCCGTCAGCGCGGTCGCGCCCACGGTCGCGGCGAGCAGTACAAGAGCACGCATGGCTCTCCTAGGGGGAAGATCGACAGTGCGGGTCACTGTAGTGATCGGAACGTTCCATGTCCCGGTTGTCGATCTTTTCGCGGTGACGGGTCACCCAAGGTGGAGAACCGGGGCGGGCGGCTGCCGGGCGACGCCGTCGCCCGGTTCGCGCGGGAACGCTGACCAGGCGTCACCCGAGGCGCAGGGCCAGGAAGAAGTCCACCCGGTCCTCCAGGCGGGACAGGTTGCGGCCGGTCAGTTCCTCGATGCGCTGGATGCGGTAGCGGACCGAGTTCACGTGCAGGTGCAGCTGCTCGGCGCAGCGGGTCCAGGAGCCGCTGTTCTGGAGGAACGTCTCCAGCGTCCTGATCAGGTCCGCCTTGTGGACCTCGTCGTAGGTGCGCAGCGGGTCCAGCAGGCGCACCCGGAACATGTGCCGGACGTCGTCGGGGACGCTGGCCAGCAGCAGGACGTGCGTCGCCAGCTCGTCGTGGCCCACCACGCAGACCGGGTCGGTCCGGCCCTCGGCCAGGCGGCGGGCGTAGCGGGCCTCCTCGACCGCGCCGCGCAGCTCGCCCGCCTCCACGATGTCGCTGACGCCCACCGCCAGGCCGCTGTCGGACAGGCCCGGGCTCAGGGACTGGAGGGTCTGGTGGATGCCGCCCGCCATGTCGTGGTCGCGGTCCACCGGCAGCAGGGCGATCGCCTCGTCGTCCAGCAGCCCGACCACGGGGCGGACCGGCAGGATCTCGCGCAGCAGCGTGCGCAGCTCGCCGGGGCGCAGGGTGCCGCCCCGGGCCGCCGCGGCGACCGCCACGAACGTCGCCCGCACGTCCAGCCCCGTCAGCTCCAGGCGTGGCAGGATCTCGTCGGTCCCCGCGGCCTGGACGATCAGACGGATCAGCTCCTGCGCCAGCCGGCCCTCGACGCTCAGCCGGTCGTCCAGCCGGGCCCGCTCCAGCGCCACGATCGCCGCCAGCTCGGCCGTCAGCGCGCGGCGTTCGGCGGACCACTCCTCCCAGTCGCCCTCACAGGCGATCATCCAGTCGGCCACCCGGGAGGTGGTGTCGGGCGCCACCGGGAACAGCGAGACGTCGGGGCCCGCCAGGCGGTGCGGCAGCCGGGGCGTGGTCAGGAAGACCCGGGCCAGGGACGCCGGATCCACGCCGGCGGGCAGGTCGTGGGAGCCCGCCACCACCCGGCCCGTCGAGGTGATCACCCAGCAGCGCATGCCCAGGTCGCGGCCGACCAGCTCCAGGACCGGATCCAGGCCCGCGCCCTCGGTCAGCCCCTCGACCAGCTGGCGGTGCCGGTCCAGCACCGCCGCCAGGTCGCCGGCGCGGGCCGTGGACAGGTGGCGGACCACCGTCTCGGTGACCGTCGCGAACGCCACCTCCTCCGGCACCCGCAGCAGCGGCATCCGGTGCCGCCGGCACGCCTCCACCAGGTCGTCGGGGATGTTGCCGGCGTGCAGGTCCCACGCCGCCAGCCCCGCCACCCCGGCCTTGGCGAGCGCCCGCACGAACACCTCCGAGTCGGAGGGGTCCCGGCGCCAGACGAGCCCGGTCAGCACCAGCTCCCCGCCGGACAGATAGCGGCTCGGATCCAGCAGGTCGGTGGTGACCACCCAGCGGATCACCCGGTCGAGCTCGTCGTGGCCGGTGACGGCCTCCAGCCGCAGCTCCGGCATGGTCAGCAGCGCACTCAGCCTCATGACCGGGGAGGTTAACACCAGGGGTACTTGGAGCAACGCACGAAATCGGGCGCGCCGAGCAGTCCACAGTTCGGACTTCCTGTCTCTCGACCGGTCCGGGGAACGGTGTGTGTACTGCAAGCACCCCACTCACCGAGAGACCAGGAGGCGAAGGTGGCGGTGACCCTCGAACGGCTCAACGCGCTCCCCGCGTCCGAGGCGGAGGCCGAGCTGCTCACCTGCTGCGCCTCCGGCGTCTGGGCGGCCGCGGTCGCCGCGGACCGGCCCTACGACGACCTGGCCGGTCTGCGGGCCGCCGCGGCGCGGCACCTGGCGGCGCTGGACTGGACCGAGATCGACAAGGCCCTGGCGGCCCACCCCCGGATCGGCGACCGCGTGGGGGGCGGTGACCGCGAGGCGCGGTGGTCGCGCGGCGAGCAGTCCGGCATGGACGCCGCCGCCGACGCCACCCGCCAGGCCCTGTACGAGGGCAATGTCGCCTACGAGGAGCGCTTCGGCCACGTGTTCCTGATCTGCGCGACCGGCCTGTCCGCCGACCGGATGCTCGCCTCCCTGCGCGAACGCCTCACCCACGACCCCGACACCGAACGCGCCGTCGTCCGCACCGAGCTCGCCAAGATCGTCGAGATCCGGCTGAGCAAGCTTCTCAGCGAGGAGAACGCCTGATGTCCCTGTCCACCCATGTGCTGGACGCCGCGCGCGGCCGGCCCGCCGAGGGCCTGCCGGTCCGGCTGGAACGCCGCGACGGCACGGCCTGGACACCGCTGGCCGAGGCCAGGACCGACGCCGACGGGCGGATCAGGGAGTGGGGCGGGGCCGAGGCCGGCGCGGGGACCTACCGGCTGACCTTCGACACCGGGGGGCTCTCGGACTTCTACCCCGAGGTCGCCGTCGCGTTCACCATCACCGACCCGGCGCAGCACTACCACGTGCCGCTGCTGCTCAGCCCGTTCGCCTACTCGACCTACCGAGGGAGCTAAGACCAGATGGCCATCGTTCTCGGCCCCAACCGCTACGGGAAGGCGGAGACGCGCGTCGTGCGCGTCACCAAGGACGGCGGGGTGCACCGCATCAAGGACTGCAACGTCAGCGTCTCGCTGTCCGGCGACATGGACGAGGTCCATCTGACCGGAGACAACGCGGCGGTGCTGCCGACCGACACCCAGAAGAACACGGTGTTCGCGTTCGCGAAGAAGTACGGCATCGGCGAGATCGAGGAGTTCGCGCTGCTGCTGGCGCGGCACTTCGTGGACTCCCAGCCGACCATCCACCACGCCCGGGTGGAGGTCGAGGAGTACTCCTGGGAGCGCATCCCGGTCGAGGACGCCCCTCACCTGGGGCTGCGCGACAAGCAGCACTCGTTCGTGCGGGGCGGCACCGAGGTGCGGACGGCGCTGGTCCACAGCGACGGCAGCGACGGCGACGAGTCGGTGGTGTCGGGCCTGAAGAACCTCGTCGTGCTCAATTCCACGGGCAGTGAGTTCTACGGCTACATCGAGGACGAGTACACCACCCTCGCCCCCACCCACGACCGCATCCTCGCCACCGAGGTCACCGCGCGGTGGCGGCACCGGGGCACCGACTCCGGCTGGGGCCGCTCCTACCGGGACGCGCGCCGGTGCCTGCTGGAGGCGTTCGCCGAGACCCACTCGCTGTCGCTCCAGCAGACCCTCTACCAGATGGGACGCCGCGTCCTGAACGAGCGCCGCGAGATCGTCGAGGTCCGCATGGCCATGCCGAACAAGCATCACTTCGTGGTGGACCTGTCGCCGTTCGGAATGGACAACGACAACGAGGTCTTCTTCGCGGCCGACCGCCCCTACGGCCTCATCGAGGGCGCCGTCCTCAACGACGACGCCCCGCAAGTTCCGAACGCCTGGATCTGAGGGATTCTGTAGACATGGACTTCCTGCGCCCGCTGACCTGGGAGGACGCTCTGGCCGCCAAGGCGGAGCATCCCGACGCCGTGCCGATTCAGGGCGGCACCGACGTCATGGTCGAGATGAACTTCGACGTGCACCGCCCGCCGGCGCTGCTGGACCTGAACCCCGTCCGGGAGCTGACCGAGTGGGACGGCGTCGACGGCCGCCTCCGGATCGGCGCGGGCGTGCCCTACGTCCGGCTGATCGAGGAGCTGGGGGACCGGCTGCCGGGCCTGGCCCAGGCGTCCCGCACCGTGGGCTCCCCGCAGATCCGCAACCGGGGCACCGTCGGCGGCAACCTCGGCGCGGCCTCGCCCGCCGGGGACAGCCACCCGCCGCTGGTCGCCGGGGACGCGGTGATCGAGGTCGAGTCCGCCGCGCGCGGCACCCGCATGATCCCGGCGACCGAGTTCTACACCGGCGTCAAGCGCAACGCCCTGGAGCCGGACGAGCTGATCCGCGCCTTCTGGACCGATCCAGCGCCCGGCCCGCAGTACTTCTCCAAGATCGGGACCCGGAACGCCATGGTCATCGCGGTGTGCTCGTTCGCCATCGCGCTGAACCCCGAGACCCGGCGGGTCGGGACGGGCGTCGGGTCGGCCGCCCCCACCCCGCGCCGCGCCACGGCCGCCGAGGACTTCCTCAGCGCCGAGCTGGACTGGGAGAACCGGGGCCCGCTGTCGGTCTCGGCGGCGCAGCGGTTCGCCGAACTGGTCAAGGAGGCCGCCTCGCCGATCGACGACGTGCGCGGCACCGCCGACTACCGCAAGCACGCCCTGTCGGTGATGGCCCGCCGCACCCTCACCTGGGCATGGAACGACTACCGCGGCGCGGTTCCGGGAACCGGAGAAGGAAAGGAGGCCTCCTGACATGCGCGTGAACTTCACCGTCAACGGCTCGAAGGAGACCGTGGACGACGTCTGGGAGGGCGAGAGCCTCCTGTACATGCTGCGCGAGCGGATGGGCCTCCCGGGCTCCAAGAACGCCTGCGAGCAGGGCGAGTGCGGCTCCTGCACGGTGTACCTGGACGGCGTTCCGGCGTGTTCCTGCCTGGTCGCCGCCGGGCAGGTCGAGGGCCGCGAGGTCCGCACCGTGGAGGGCCTGGCCACCGGTTCCACCGGCTCCGACCAGGAGCTCGACCCGGTCCAGGAGGCGTTCGTGGAGGCCGGGGCCGTCCAGTGCGGCTTCTGCACCCCCGGCCTGATCGTCCAGTCGCACGACCTGATCAACCGGGTGCCGGACCCCTCCGACGCCGAGATCCGCGAGGCGCTGGCCGGCAACCTGTGCCGCTGCACCGGCTACGAGAAGATCCTGGACGCGGTGCGGCTGGCGGCCAGCCGGAAGGCGGCGGCGGCCAAGTGATCACCCGGATCATCGAGAACGCCCACGTGGTGACGGTCACCGGCGAGGAGTACCCCGGCGGCCACATCGTCATCGAGGGCGACAGGATCACGTCGGTCGGGAGCGGTCCCGCACCGGAGACCGACGGCGCCGAGCGCATCGACGGCACCGGCTGCCTGGCCACCCCCGGCCTGGTCAACACCCACCACCACCTGTACCAGTGGGCCAGCCAGGGGCTCGCCAAGGACAACACCCTGTTCGAGTGGCTGGTCACCCTGTACCGGCCCTGGTCGAAGATGGACGCCGAGGTCGTCGCGGGGGCGGCGAGCGCCGGGCTGGGCTGGCTGGCCAAGACCGGCTGCACCACCGCCTCCGACCTGCACTACGTGTTCCCCAAGGGGCGCGGCGACCTGTTCGACGCCGAGATCCAGGCGGCGGCGGAGCTGGGCGTCCGGTTCCACCCCTGCCGGGGCTCCATGGACCGCGGACAGTCCCAGGGCGGGCTGCCGCCGGACGAGGTCGTGGAGGACCTGGACACGATCCTGGCCGAGACCGAGGCCGCGATCGACCGGTACCACGACGACTCGTTCTCCTCGATGCTGCGGATCGCGGTCGCGCCGTGCTCGCCGTTCTCGGTCAGCCGGGACCTGCTGGTCAGGAGCGCCGAGCTGGCCCGCGCCAAGGGTGTGCGCCTGCACACCCACCTGTGCGAGACGCTCGACGAGGAAGAGCACTGCCTGGAGCAGTTCGGGATGTCCCCGGTCGACTACATGGAGACCCTGGGCTGGCTCGGCGACGACGTCTGGTACGCCCACGCGGTGCACCTCCAGGACGCCGACATCAAGAAGATGGCCGACACCGGCACCGGCGCGGCGCACTGCCCCAGCTCCAACGCCCGGCTGGGCGCGGGCATCGCCCGCGTCGCGGACATGATGGCCGCCGGGGTCCCGGTCGGCCTGGGCGTGGACGGGGCGGCGTCGGCGGAGATGGTCTCGCTGGCCGGTGAGGTCAAGCAGGCCATGTACATGCAGCGGGCCCGCTACGGCCCCACCGCCCTCACCGCCCGCCAGGCCCTGGAACTGGGCACCCTGGGCGGCGCGAAGGTGCTGGGCCGCCAGGACGAGATCGGGTCGCTGGAGCCCGGCAAGCTCGCCGACATCGCCCTGTGGCGGGTCGACGGGTTCTACGCGGCGGTCGACGACCCGGTGGTCGCGTTCGCCTACGGCCAGACCCCGCCGCTGGCCCGGCTCCTGGTCGGCGGCCGGACCGTGGTCGAGGACGACGAACTGGTCACCGTCCCGCAGGACGAGGTCGGCCGGCGCGGCGCCGAGGCCCACCGCCGCCTCATGAAGCTCGCCGAGGAGGTTCTGTAATGGCCACCCCAGTGAAGGCCCCCGGGCACGTCGCGGCCCCAGGCAAGGGCGGCGTGGGCGACAGCCCGCTGCGTCCCGACGGAACGCTGAAGGTCGCCGGCGAGTTCGCCTACGCCTCCGACCTGTGGATGGACGGGATGCTGTGGGGCGCGACCCTGCGCTCCCCGCACGCCCGCGCCAGGATCCTCTCGATCGACATCAGCGCGGCCCTCGCCCACCCCGGCGTGCACGCCGTCCTCACCCACGAGGACGTGCCGGGCAAGAAGCACTACGGCCTGGACCTCACCGAGGACCAGCCGGTGCTGGCCATCGGCGAGGTCCGCCACCAGGGCGAGCCGATCGCGCTGGTCGCCGCCGACCACCCCGAGACCGCCCGCCGCGCGATGGAGAAGATCGCCATCGAGTGGGAGGTGCTGGAGCCGGTCACCGACCCGCGGAAGGTGATCGCCGACCCGGAGAAGTACAAGGTCCAGCGGCTCGGCGGCATCACCCGCCACCAGCCCGTCCGCGTCGGCGACGTGGACGCGGCGCGGGAGCGGGCCGAGGTCGTCGTCTCCGGCGAGTACGAGGTCGGCATCCAGGACCAGGCGTTCCTGGGGCCCGAGGCGGGGCTGGCGGCGCCGTCGGAGGACGGCGGGCTGGACATGTACGTGTCCACCCAGTGGATGCACTGGGACCTCAAGCAGATCGCCCCGTGCCTCGGCCTGCCCGAGGACAGGATCCATATGACGATGGCCGGGGTCGGCGGCGCGTTCGGCGGCCGCGAGGACCTGTCGATGCAGATCCACGCGGGCATGCTCGCGCTGCACACCGGCAAGCCGGTCAAGATGTCCTACAACCGGTACGAGTCGTTCTTCGGGCACGTGCACCGGCACCCGGCGCAGATGCGCTACGAGTACGGCGCGACCCGGGACGGCCGGATCGTCTACGCCGACGTGGAGATCATCCTCGACGGCGGGGCGTACACCTCCTCCACGCTGAACGTGACCGGCAACGCCGCGTCGCTGGGCGTGGGCCCCTACGTGATCCCCAACATCAGGATCGACGCGTACGGCGTCTACACCAACAACCCGCCCTGCGGCGCGATGCGCGGGTTCGGCGCGGTGCAGGCGTGCTTCGCCTACGAGTCGATGATGGACAAGCTCGCCGAGGCGTGCGGGATCACCCCCGTCCAGGTCCGGCAGCGCAACGCCATCAGCCAGGGCGACAAGCTCGCCACCGGCCAGATCGTGGACGCCCCCGCCCCGCTGGCCGAGATGCTGGCGCGGGCCGAGGCCATGCCGCTGCCGCCGCCCGCCGACCAGAGCGACATCCGCAACCTGCCCGGCGGCGCGTCCCAGACCACCCACGGCGAGGGCGTCGTCCGGGGCGTCGGCTACGGCGTCGGCCTCAAGAACATCTGCTTCTCCGAGGGCTTCGACGACTACTCCACCGCCCGGGTCCGGCTGGAGGTGATCGGCGGGGAGCCCACCGCGCTGGTGCACACCGCCGCCGCCGAGGTCGGCCAGGGGCTGGTCACCCTCAAGGCGCAGATCGCCCGCACCGAGCTGGGCGTCCAGAAGGTGACGATCGCGCCCGCCGACAACCAGGTCGGCTCCGCCGGCTCCTCCAGCGCCTCCCGCCAGTCGTACATGACCGGCGGCGCGGTGAAGGCCGCCTGCGAGGCGGTCCGCGCGGAGCTGTTCCGGCTGGCGGGCTGGCGGCTCGGCCGCGAGTTCGACGACCTGAGCCTGGTCGGCGGCAAGGTCGTGTCGCGCTCGGAGGGGGTGCTCGCCTCCATCGAGGAGATCCTCGGCGACAAGGTCATCGAGGAGACCCGCGAGTTCCACCACCACCCCACGCAGAGGATGCACCCGGTCACCGGGCAGGGCAACAGCCACACCCAGCTCGGGCTGTGCGTGCACCGCGCCGTGGTGGACGTGGACGTGGAGCTCGGCCTGGTGAAGGTGGTCGAGCTGGCCGCCGTGCAGGACGTCGGCAAGATCATGAACCTGCTGTCGCTGGAGGGCCAGATCCACGGCGGCACCGCCCAGGGCCTCGGCCTGGCCGTGATGGAGGAGATCGTCGTCACCAACGGCCTGGTGCGGAACCCGTCGTTCACCGACTACCTGATCCCGACCATCCTCGACATGCCCCCCATGCGTCTCGACATCCTCGAGAACCCCGACCCCAAGGCCCCATACGGGCTGCGGGGAGCGGGAGAGCCACCCACGCTCTCCTCGACCCCGGCGGTCGTCGCGGCCATCCGCGACGCCACCGGAAAAGCACTCACCCGAGTGCCGGTTCGCCCGGAGCACATCGTTTCCTGACCCGAGGTGACGCACCGTGACCGGTGGGGCGGTGACCGAGGAGCACCGCCCGGCCGGTCCGGACTCCGGTCCCAGCAGTTGATCAACAGGGGCAACCCGCCGTGTGCTTGGGGGACGGCGGGGCGGACCCCACAACCGCACTGATCGAAACGGCCGGACGGCCCACACGCGGGCCGCCCGCGGGTCGATCACGCCCTAAGGAGGGCACGAACCGTGACCGAGACCCAAGCCCCACCCCCGAAGTCACCCCGCCCCGACCCCGGGCCGGGCTCCAGGTCCGCGCTGGACCGCTTCTTCGACCTGTCCGGAAGGGGCACGACCGTCGCCCGCGAGGTGCGCGGCGGCGTCACCACCTTCTTCGCGATGGCCTACCTGGTCATCCTCATCCCGTTGATCATCGGTGACGCCAAGGATGTCACCGGCGCGACCCTGAACCCCGCGCAGCTCACCACCATGGTCGCCCTGTCGGCGGGCCTCACCACGATCCTGATGGGCCTGGTCGGCAACGCGCCGCTGGCGATGGCCGCCGGGCTCGGCGTCACCCCGATCGTGGTGTTCCAGGCCGCGCCGCACATGACCTGGCCGCAGGCGATGGGCCTGGTCGTGCTGGAAGGCGTGATCATCGTCCTGTTCGCGCTCACCGGCATCCGGCAACTGATCATGGACGCCATCCCGCTGGCCCTCAAACAGGCCATCGGGGTCGGGATCGGCGCGTTCATCGCGCTGATCGGCCTGGTGGACGCCGGGTTCGTCGGCCACCACGAGAGCTCCGCGACCCCGGTCACCCTCGGGATGTTCGGCAAGCTGGCGGGCTGGCCGGTGCTGGTGTTCTGCTTCGGCCTGATCCTGATGCTGGTGCTGTTCGTGCGGCGGGTGCCCGGCGCGATGCTGATCGGCATCGTCGCCGCCACCGTCTTCGCCGTCGTGGTGAACTCGCTGGTGAAGGTGGACCCCAAGGCGTGGGGCCCGGTCGAGCCGAAGCTGCCCGGCTCGGTCGTCGCGTCGCCCGACTTCGGGCTGCTGTTCGACTTCGACCTGATCGGCGGCTTCGGGCGGGCCGGGATCGTCACCGCGTCGGTGGTGCTGTTCACGCTGGTGCTGTCGGGCTTCTTCGACGCCATGGGCACGATCCTGGGCGTCTGCGAGGAGGCCCGGATGCTGGACGAGAACGGCAAGCTGCCCGGCCTGTCGAAGATCCTCACCGTGGACGGCTTCGGCGCCATCATCGGCGGCGGCGTCAACGGCTCGGCCAACACCGCCGTCGTGGAGTCGGCGGCCGGGGTCGCCGAGGGCGCGCGCACCGGCCTGGCGAGCGTGGTCACCGGCGGCATGCTCACCGCGCTGATCTTCCTGACGCCGCTGGCCGGGGTCGTGCCGCTGGGGGCCGCCGCGCCCGCGCTGGTGCTGGTCGGCGCGTTGATGATGACCCATGTCCGCAAGATCGACTGGGATGACCTGGAGATCGCCGTCCCGGCGTTCCTGACGGTCGTGCTGATGCCGTTCACCTACTCGATCACGGTCGGCGTCGCGGCCGGCGTGCTCTCCTACACCGTCATCAAGCTGGCCCGCGGCAAGGTCCGCGAGATCCACTGGCTGCTCTACCCGCTGTCGCTGATCTTCGTCGTCTACTTCGCGCTGCATCCCATCGAGTCCGCCCTCGGAATCAAGTAGGAGGCCCACGTTGCGTGAGATCGCCGACCGGCTCCGCGCCTGGAACGACTCCGGCGCCCGGTACGCCGTCGCCACCGTCGTGTCCGTCGGGGGCTCCGCCCCCCGGCGGCCCGGCGCGGCCATGGCGGTCGCCGCGGACGGCGAGGCCGTCGGCAGCGTGTCCGGCGGCTGCGTCGAGGGCGCGGTGTACGAGCTGTGCCAGGAGGTGATCCGGACCGGGGAACCGGTGCGGCAGAGCTTCGGCTACAGCGACGACGACGCGTTCGCGGTCGGCCTGACCTGCGGCGGGACCATCGAGGTCCTGGTGCGGGCGGGGCCGGTGCCGGACGCGGCGCTGGAGGCGGTCTCACGCGACGGGCAGGTGGCGTTCGTCCACGTCCTGCCGCCCGGCCCCGTTACCGGCACCGGGCTGCTGGTCGTGTGGCCGGACCGCCACCACGGCACCACCGGCCTGGCCGACGCCGACGCGGTCGTCGTCGGCGAGGCCCGGGCCATGCTGGACACCGGGAAGACCGGCCGGATCTCCGTCCGCTGCCGGGACCACCTGGACGTCTTCGTCCACTCGTACGCGCCCGCGCCCCGCCTCCTGGTGTTCGGGGCGATCGACTACGCGGCGGCCGTCGCGCGCGTCGGCAGGTTCCTGGGATACCGGGTGACGGTGTGCGACGCGCGGCCGGTGTTCGCGACCCCGGCCCGGTTCCCCGAGGCCGACGAGGTGGTCGTGGACTGGCCGCACCGCTACCTGGCCGCCGAGCACGAGCGCGGGTCCGTGGACGGCCGCACGGTCGTCTGCGTGCTGACCCACGACGCCAAGTTCGACGTCCCCCTGCTGGAGGTCGCGCTGCGGCTGCCCGTCGCCTACGTCGGCGCGATGGGCTCGCGGCGCACGCACCACGACAGACTCTCCCGGCTTCGTCGCGCCGGGATGTCCGATGCGGAGCTGGCGCGCCTGCGCTCTCCCATCGGGTTGGACCTCGGGGCACGCACGCCCGAGGAGACGGCCGTGGCCATCGCGGCGGAGTTCGTCGCCGCGCGTCGCGGAGGTACCGCGCTGCCCCTGGGGCAGATCGACGGGCCCATCCACCATGACAGCCAGGCCTCCTCGGCCGAGGTGGCCTGACCTTGGAGGAAAGGACAGTCCGATGCCGCTCATCTTTCTGAACGGCGGGGCGATGCGCGGGGGACCGCTGCATCACCTGCTCGACGGCTCGCCCCTGGTCGCCGAGACCACGACCGCGCCCCGGTACCGCTTCTACTCCGTCGGGGACCAGTGCCCGGCCCTGACGCCGGTCGCCCACGGCGGCTCGCCGGTCCACGGCGAGGTCTACGACGTGCCGATGGACGTGCTGCGCGACAAGCTGCTGCCCGCCGAGCCCCCGGAGCTGGAGCTCGGCGTGATCGAGCTGGCTGACGGGTCCTCGTCGCTGGCGATGCTGCTGCGGCGCCCCTACACCTCGTACACCAGGCTGATCGACATCACCGAACACGGTAGTTGGGACGCCTACCGACAATCCAGGAAGGAGGCAGCGTGACGCGCCGTTACGCCGTCAACTGCTCGATCCTGTTCACCGAGCTCCCGCTGCTGGACCGCCCGGCGGCGGCCCGGGACGCCGGTTTCTCCGCCGTGGAGTTCTGGTGGCCCTGGCCGGACCGGGCGGTGCCCTCGGGCGCCGAGGTCGACGCGTTCTGCCAGGCGATCGAGGAGGCGGGCGTCCGGCTCATCGGGCTCAACCTCTACGCGGGCGACATGCCCGCCGGGGAGCGCGGGGTGCTGTCGGACCCGGCCCGCGCCACCGAGTTCCGCGACAGCGTCGCGGTCACCGTCGCGATCGCCGAGCGGACCGGCGTCCGGGCGTTCAACGCCCTCTACGGGCAGCGCCTCGACGGCGTGGCCGACGGCGAGCAGGACCGGGTCGCCACCCAGAACCTCGCGTACGCGGCCCGCCAGGTGGGCGCGTTCGGCGGGACCATCCTCATCGAGCCGCTGGCCCGCGGCCTGAACGGGGCCTACCCCCTGGAGACCGCCGCCGACGCGGTCGCCGTCGTGGAGCGGGTCCGCGCCGAGGGCGCCGCCGACGTGAAGTTCCTCTACGACAGCTTCCACCTGGTCAGCAACGGCGAGGACCTGGAGAAGGTCGCGCGCGAGCACGCCGCCGACATCGGCCACGTGCAGATCGCCGACGTTCCCGGCCGCGGCCGTCCCGGGACCGGCGGGATCGACTTCGGCGCGCTGTTCGGGGTGCTCGACGCCATCGGCTACGACGGCTGGACCTCGCTGGAGTACAAGCCGCAGGGCCCGACGGCCGACGAATTCGACTGGATCAAGGAGCACTCATGAGCAGGATCGCCTTCATCGGACTCGGGATCATGGGCGCGCCCATGGCGGGCCACCTGGTCCGCGCCGGGCACGAGGTCACCGGCTACGACGTCGCCCCCAAGGGCCTGGACGCGCTGGTCGCGGCGGGCGGGACGGCGGCGGCCGGCACCGCCGAGGCGGTGTCGGGCGCGGAGATCGTCGTCACGATGCTGCCGCAGGACGAGCACGTGGAGTCGGTGTACTTCGGCGACGGCGGCGTGCTCGCCAACGCCAAGCCCGGCACCCTCTGCATCGACTTCTCCACCGTCAAGCCGGAGACGTCGATCAGGGTCGCCGAGGCCGGGCGGGAACGCGGCCTGCGCGTGCTGGACGCCCCGGTGTCCGGCGGCGAGAAGGGCGCGGTCGACGCCGTGCTTTCGATCATGGTCGGTGGCGCCGAGGAGGACTTCGAGGCCGCCAGGCCGGTCTTCGAGGTGGTCGGCAAGACGTTCGAGCGGGTCGGCGGCTCCGGCGCGGGCCAGTACGTCAAGGCCGCCAACCAGCTCATCGTCGGCGGCACCTACGCGCTGGCCGCCGAGGCGATCGTGCTGATGGAGGCCGCCGGGGTGGACGCCAAGGCCGGCCTCGACGTGATCGCCGGCGGCCTGGCCGCCTCCCGGATCCTCGACATCAAGCGCGACACCATGCTGAGGCGGGAGTTCCAGCCGGGCTTCCGCATCGACCTGCACCACAAGGACATGGGCATCGCCACCGCGGCGGCCCGCTCCGCCGACGTCTCGCTGCCGATGACCGCCCAGGTCGCGCAGCTCATCGCCGCCGCCCGCGCCAAGGGCTACGGCTCGCTGGACCACTCCGCGCTGCTGAAGGTCGTCGAGGACCTGTCCGGCCGCTCCTCCTGACGCGGCCTCCCCAAGCTTCCCCCCAACAGAACGGACGGCCGGTCCCCGACCGAGCGCCAACTCCAGACAGGAGACCGGCCGTCCGCCCCAGAAGGGATATTTCATCATGGCGAAGATCCCCGTCATGCAGGCGGTGGTCGAAGTCCTCAAGTCCGAGGGCGTCGACATCGCGTACGGGTGCCCGGGCGCCGCGATCCTGCCGCTGTACAAGGCGATGGAGCAGGACGGCGGCATCGCGCACCTGATCGTCCGGCACGAGGAGGGCGCCACCCACATGGCCGACGGCTGGTCGCGCACGACCGGCAAGGTCGGCGTGGCGATCGGCACCTCCGGCCCGGCCGGCACCAACATGATCACCGGGCTCTACACCGCGCACGCCGACTCGATCCCGATCCTGGTGATCACCGGCCAGGCGGCCTCCAGCAAGCTGCACCAGGAGGCGTTCCAGGCGGTCGACATCGTCGAGATCGCCAAGCCGGTCACCAAGTGGGCCGTGCAGGTCAAGGAGGCCGCCCAGGCCCCGTGGATCTTCCGCGAGGCGTTCCGGACCGCCAGGTCGGGGCGGCCCGGCCCGGTCCTGATCGACCTGCCGATCGACGTGCAGAAGCAGGAGATCGAGTGGGACGCCTCGATCGACGCGCCGCTGCCGATCGCCCGGATCGAGCCGCACCGGCCGCGCGTGGAACGCGCGCTGGACATGCTGCTGGCCGCCGAGCGCCCGCTGATCCTGGCGGGCGGCGGCGTCATCCTCGCCGACGCCCACGAGGAGCTGGTCGAGCTGGCCGAGCTGCTCCAGGTGCCGGTGCAGGCGACGCTGATGGGCAAGGGCTGCATCGACGAGAACCACCCGCTGTACGCGGGCATGACCGGCATCCAGACGTCGCAGCGGTACGGCAACGCCTCGTTCCTGGAGTCGGACCTGGTCCTGGCGCTGGGCGCGCGGTTCGGCGACCGGCACACCGGGCAGCTCGACGTGTACCGGGGCGACCGGAAGTTCATCCACGTGGACATCGAGCCGACCCAGATCGGCAAGGTGTTCGGCCCGGACCTCGGCATCGTGTCCGACACGAAGCTGTTCCTCCAGGCGATCCTCGGGCTGGCCCGGGAGCGCGGCCTGACCGGCGCGCCCGGCGCGTGGGTGGAGCGGGTCCGGGAGCTCAAGGCCACCCTGACGCGGCGCGAGGACTTCGACGACGTCCCGATCAAGGCGCCGCGCATCTACAAGGAGATCAACGAGTTCTACGGGCCCGACACCTACTTCGTCACGGCCATCGGGCTCTACCAGATCTGGGGCGGCCAGCACCAGAAGGCCCCCAAGCCGCGCCACTACCAGGTGTGCGGCCAGGCCGGGCCGCTCGGCTGGGAGATCCCGGCCGCGATCGGCGTCAAGACGGCGCTGGCCGCCACCGAGCCGGACGCCGAGGTCGTCGGGATCGTCGGCGACTACGGCTTCCAGTTCCTGGTGGAGGAGCTGGCGGTCGCGGCGCAGTACAACGTGCCGTTCGTGCTCATCATGATCAACAACGAGTACCTCGGGCTGATCCGGATGGCCGAGGACCACGGCGGCTACGACATGAAGTACGAGGTCGACATCCACTACGACCAGTACGGCTCCGACAACGTCAAGATCATGGAGGCGTACGGCTGCTCGGGCACCCGCGTGGTGGAGCCCGAGGAGATCCGCCCGGCGCTGGAGTGGGCGCGCAAGGAGGCCGACCGCACCTCCCGCCCGGTCCTGGTCGAGATCATGATCGAGCGCGAGGCCGACACGGCCAACGGCGTCCGCATCGACCAGGTGAAGGAGTACGAGCCGGTTCCGTAGCGGCGAGGGGGCGGCGGGCCGCCCGTGGTGAGAACACGTGCAGGACGGCCCGCCGCCACCCCGCTGAAGTGCGCAGACGGGGATAGTTGGGGATGAACGTCGTAGAAGGGTGACCGTCATGAGAGAGCCGCGATCGGGGCACGTCGTGATCGCGCCCGACAAGTTCAAGGGCTCGCTGACCGCGAACCAGGTCGCCGAGCACGTCGCGGCCGGGCTGCGCCGCGCCCGCCCCGACGCCCGTCTGGTGCTGCTGCCGGTCGCCGACGGCGGCGACGGGACGGTCGACGCCGCCGTCGCCGCCGGGTTCGCCCGGCTGCGGACCACCGTCACCGGCCCGGCCGGCGAGGAGGTCGTCGCCTCCTACGCGGTGCGCGGGCGCACCGCCGTCGTCGAGCTGGCCGAGGCGTCCGGCCTGCGGCTGCTGCCGGGCGGCGGGCCGCGGCCGCTCACCGCCACCAGCCGCGGCACCGGCGAGCTCATCGACGCGGCACTGCGCGGGGGCGTGAACCGCATCGTGCTCGGGCTCGGCGGCAGCGCCTGCACCGACGGCGGCGCGGGCATGGCCGCCGCGCTCGGCGTCCGCCTCCTGGACGACCGGGGCGAGGAGCTCCCGCCGGGCGGGGCGGCGCTGCGCTCGCTGGCGCGGATCGAGACCGGGCGGCTCGCCGAACGCCTGGAGGGCGTGCAGGTCGTCGTCGCCAGCGACGTGGACAACCCGCTGCTCGGCCCGGAGGGGGCCGCCGCGGTCTTCGCGCCGCAGAAGGGCGCCTCCCCGGCGCAGGTGCGGACCCTGGAGAACGGCCTGGCCCGGCTGGAGGCGGTCGCGCGCCGCGACCTGGGGGCGCTGCACGCCAAACAGCCCGGCGCGGGCGCGGCCGGGGGAGTGGGGTTCGGCGCGATGACGTTCCTGGGCGCCACCGTCCGGCCCGGCATCGGCTACCTGCTGGACCTGCTGGGCTTCGCCGAGCAGGCGGCCGGGGCGCGGCTCGTGGTGACCGGCGAGGGCTCCCTGGACCGGCAGTCGCTGCGCGGCAAGGCCCCGGTCGGCGTCGCCCGCGCCGCCGCCCGCGAGGGCGTGCCCGCGATCGCCGTCGCCGGGCGCCGCGCCCTCACCGGCGAGCAGCTCCGCAAGGCCCGCCTGCAGAGCGCCTACGCCCTCACCGACCTCGAACCCGATCCGGAGCGGTGCATGGCCGAAGCGGGCCCGCTGCTCGAACGACTGGCGGAACAGATCGGCCGCGAGTGGCTGGTCGAGTCCCCATCCATGGGAGGAGTCGCGTGACAGAGACCTACGACCTGGTCATCCGGTCCCGGCGGGCGGTGCTGCCCTACGGGGAGAGGCCCGCGGCGGTCGCCGTGCGGAACGGCCGGATCGCCGCGATCGAGGAGGCGGACGCGCCGCTGACGGCCGCCGCCGAGGTCGATCTCGGGGACATCGCGCTGCTGCCGGGCCTGGTGGACACCCACGTCCACATCAACGAGCCGGGCCGGACCGAGTGGGAGGGCTTCGCCACCGCGACCCGCGCGGCCGCCGCCGGGGGCGTGACGACGGTGGTGGACATGCCGCTGAACTCGCTGCCCCCGACGGTGAACGTCGAGTCCCTCGCCGTGAAGCAGGCGGCGGCGCGCGGCGCCGTGCACGTGGACGTCGGGTTCTGGGGCGGGGCGATCCCCGGCAACGTCGCCGACCTGCGGCCGCTGCACGAGGCCGGGGTGTTCGGGTTCAAGTGCTTCATCTCCGACTCGGGCGTGCCGGAGTTCCCGCCGCTGTCGCCCGAGCGGCAGTACGAGGCGTTCAGGGAGATCGCGTCGTTCGACGGGCTGGTCATCGTGCACGCCGAGGACCCGGCGGCGCTGCGCGAGCCCGCCGCCGGGGACTACGCCTCGTTCCTGGAGTCGCGGCCGCCGTCGGCCGAGCGGAGCGCCGTGGAGCAGGTCATCCGCGTCGCCGAGCAGACCGGCGTGCGGGCGCACATCGTGCACCTGGCGGCGGCCGACGCCCTCGAACCGCTCGCCAAGGCCCGGTCGCGGGGCCTGCGGGTGACCGCCGAGACGTGCCCGCACTACCTGACGCTGACGGCCGAGGACGTTCCCGGGCCCGACGCGACCGCGTTCAAGTGCTGCCCGCCGATCCGCGACGCCGGCAACCGCGAGGAGCTGTGGAACGGGCTGGCCGACGGCGTGATCTCGTGCGTGGTCACCGACCACTCCCCGTGCACCCCCGACCTCAAGCGGGGCGACTTCGCGACCGCCTGGGGCGGCGTCTCCTCCCTCCAGCTCGGCCTGTCGGCGGTCTGGACCGCCGCCCGCGCCCGGGGCCACGGCCTGTCGTCGGTGGTCCGCTGGATGGCCGAGGGACCGGCGGCGCTGGTCGGGCTGAACGGCGACGGCGCGCGCCGCAAGGGCCGCATCGCGCTCGGGTACGACGCCGACCTGGTGGCGTTCGCCGCCGACGCGTCCCATGTCGTGGACGCCGCCGCGCTCCACCACCGCAACCCGGTCACCCCCTACGCGGGCCGCTCGCTGCGCGGCGTGGTCCAGGCGACCTGGCTGCGCGGCGAGATCGTCGACGACACCCCCCGGGGCGCGCTGCTCAACCGCTGACCCGCCCCCCAGCCCGACCCGAACAGGAGCATTTCGTGAGCGACTTCCTCTCCCTTCCGGACCTGGCCGTCCGCACCCTCGGCGGCTCCGTGATCGCCGCCAGCGACGAGTCGTTCGAGGAGAAGGAGAACCTGATCAACCCGTGGGCCCCGGCGTTCCACCCCGAGACGTTCGGCCCGAAGGGACAGGAGTACGACGGCTGGGAGACCGCGCGCCGCCGCCCGGACGCCGACGGCGAGCTGGGCCACGACTGGGCGATCGTGCGGCTGGGGCTGCCGGGGGTGGTCCACGGCGTGGTGATCGACACGGCGTGGTTCAAGGGGAACTTCCCGCCGCACGCCTCGGTCGAGGCGTGCGCCGTCGAGGGCCACCCCTCGCCCGCCGAGCTGGCCGCCGCAGAGTGGGTGGAGATCGTTCCGAGGAGTCCGCTGGAGGGGGACCGGGCGCACCACTTCGAGGTGGCGGTCCGGCGGCGGTTCACGCACGTCCGGCTGAACATGTTCCCCGACGGCGGCATCGCCCGGCTGCGCGTCCACGGCGACGTCGTCCCGGACCCGCGCCTGCTCACCGGCCTCACCGTGGACCTGGCGGCGCTGGAGAACGGGGCGCGCGTCACCGCGTGCTCGAACATGTTCTACTCCTCGCCGGACAACATGCTCGCCCCCGGCGCCGCCCGCAACCAGGCCGAGGGCTGGGAGACCGCGCGCCGCCGCGACGCGGGCCACGACTGGGCGGTGGTCAGGCTGGCCGCGCCGGGTGTGATCAGGCTCGCCGAGTTCGACACCGTCAACCTGAAGTTCAACGCGCCCGCCGCCGTGTCGCTGTGGGGGATCGACGAGCGCACGGCGGACCCCGAGGACAAGGAGGCGTGGGTGGAGCTGATGCCGCGCACCCGCGTCCAGCCGGACGGCCGCCACCGCTTCCGGCTGGAGGGGCTGCCGGAGGTCACCCACGTGCGCGTGGACATCCACCCCGACGGCGGCCTGGCCCGCCTCCGCCTGCTCGGCGACCTCACCCCGGCCGGTGAGGAGGCCCTGTTCGCCCGCTGGGCCGAGCTCACCGCCTGACGGGGGGCCGCCGCCCGGAGCCGCCGTTCCCCTCGCCCGGGGGCGGCGGCTCCTTCTTCCCGTCGCGCAGCGCCCGCCACAGGGCCCGCGACAGCCCCCACATGTAGTTCACGGTTCCGTTCCCCCGACAGTGCTGATCATCTTCTGTATGAAGATGACGCGCGGGAGGGGTATTCCGTTGCGAAGCCCGCTTTTTCGTTAGATCTCCCTGAGATCCGCCGGGCGTACCACCTCGCCGGTGGCCGCGCTGCGCCGGGCGGCGTCCAGGACGGCGGCGGTCGCGACCGCGTCGCGCGGGTCGACCGGGACCGGACCGGCGCCGCGGACCGCCGCCGCGAACGCCGGATAGAAGGCGTCCCACGCGCCCCGCTCCGACGGGACGGTCTCGCCCTCGTCGCCGCGCATCAGCCGTCCCCACCGCTCGGGCGGCTCGACGCCCCAGGCGTCGCCCTCCGACGCCGGGGACGCGCCGCCGACCAGCAGCGCCTCCTGCCCGTCCACGCCGTCGACCACGTAGGCCCCGGCGGTGCCGCCGACGCGGAACCGCGGCCCCGGCGCGCCCTGCCGCCAGCTTCCCCACAGGCGCGACCGGACGCCGCCGCGATGGGTGAGCGCGACGAACACGTCGTCGTCCAGGCCGCCGTCCGGACCGCCGTCCGGGCCGTCGCGGTGGTGCGCCTCGGCGTACACCCGCTCGACCGGCCCGCACAGCACCAGGGCCTGGTCGACCAGGTGGCTGCCGAAGTCCAGCAGCGTGCCGCCCCCGGCCGCGGGCGGGCCGGGCTCGGGCGCGAACCGCTCGAACCGCGACTCCAGCAGCGTCAGCCCGCCCAGCGCGCCGGAGCCGACCAGGCGCCGCGCCGTCAGGAAGTCGGAGTCCCAGCGCCGGTTCTGGTAGACGGTCAGCGGCACCCCGAGGCGTTCGGCCAGCTCGACGGCCTCGCGCGCGCCGTCCGCGTCGAGCGTGAACGGCTTGTCGCACGCCACCGCGAGACCGAGCCGCAGCGCCCGCCGGGTCAGCGGCAGGTGCGTGTCGGCGGGCGTGGAGATCGCGACGGCCTCGGCCCCGGCGGCGGCCAGGTCCTCCAGCGAGTCGAACGCCGGCAGGTCCCACCGGTCGGCGACCTGGCGGCGGCGTTCGGGGAAGGTGGTCACCACGCCCATGAACTCGCACTCGGGCGCCGAGGCGAGCAGCGGCGCGTGGAAGTGGCGGCCGCCGAAGCCGTAGCCGACCAGGCCGATGCGCACCGGCGCGGTCACCGGGCCTCCCCGTGCGCGAAGCGGCCGGGCCGGAACGCCGACAGCAGCGGCCCGCGCCCGCCGGTGACGATCTCCTCGGCCAGCAGCTCACCGGCGATCAACCCGAGCGTGGCGCCGCTGTGGGTGAACGCCACGAACAGCCCGCGCACCTCGTCGAGCTCGCCGAGGACCGGCTCGCCGTCGCCGGGGATCGGCTTGGGGCCGACACCGTAGGAGTCCAGCACGAGATCGGGGTGGCCCGCGAGCACCGCCGACGCCTCGCGCAGCAGCCCCTCGACCGTGTCGGCCTTGACCTCGTAGCCGCCCCCGCCGTGGACGACCACCTCCTCGGCGGCGGCGTCGGAGTCCATGACCAGCGCGCCGTCCGGCGCGGGACGCAGCGCCACGCGCGGGGTGTTGAGCACGGCCCGCAGCGCGGTCCCGGCGGGCCGGGCGCGCACCAGCAGCGCCAGCGGGGTCGCGTCGGCGATCCGCGCGCCGAACCGCGCGGCCATGCGCGGGACGGTGGCGCCCGTGGCCAGCAGGACCGCGTCGGCCCCGATCCGCTCGCCCGCGCCGGTGCGCACGGCGACGGCGCGGCCGTTCTCCACGACCGGCTCGGCGGGCCCGGCGCCCTCGATGATCCGGCCGCCGGCGGCGGCCAGGTCGTCGGCGAGCCACCGCACCAGCGGCGCGAGCTCCACCCAGCCCTCACCCGGGTTGAAGATCGCGCCCTCGTCGGGGATCGCGCCGGGGTCCACGCCGGGCGTCCACCCGGCGACCTCCTCGCGGCTCAGCCAGTGCGCGTCGTAGCCGTTGCGCCGCATGTGGGCCAGCGCCTCGCGGTGCCCGGCGGCCTCCCCGGGCGCCGCCCAGGTGAGGCCGCCGTCGAAACGCAGGTAGGCGGCCGAGCCGGGCACCCGGGCGGCGAACGTGCGGTAGCGGTCGATGCCCAGCAGCCGCAGGTGGTGGTACTCCCGCGAGCGCGCGCCGCCGAAGGAGTTCAGCCACGCCAGCGAACGGCCCGTCGCCTGGTCGGCGAGGGAGCCCTCGGTGACCAGCACGACGTCGGCGCCGCGCCGGGCCAGCTCCCGGGCGGTGGACACGCCGATGACGCCGCCGCCCACCACGACGACGCGGGGGCGGGAAGGGGAAACGGACATGGAGAGATCGCCTTTCGTAGGAAGGTCGAGGAGAGGGACGCTCGGGCGCGTCAGAGTTCGGCGGTGCTGGAGCGGACGACCAGCCGCGTCGGCAGGACGATCCGCTCGCGGGGCGCGTCGTCGCCCTTGATCCGGCGGAACAGCCGCTCGGCGGCGGCGCGGCCCATGTCGATCGGCGACTGGGCCACCACCGTGACCGGCGGGTCGACCAGCGCGGTCCAGTCCAGGTCGTCGAAGCCGACCAGCGACAGCTCCCGCGGCACGGCCAGCCCGCACCGGCGGGCCGCGGTGTACAGGCCCTGGGTGGTGACGTTCTCGGCGGCGAACACCGCGGTCGGCGGATCGGGCAGCGACAGCAGCGCCACCGCCTCCCGCTCGGCCGTCGCGACGTCCAGGAACGGGCCGAAGCGCACCAGCTCCCGGTCCGCGGTCACCGCGCGTTCGTCCAGCGCGGCCAGGAACCCGCGGATACGGTCGACCGAGGGACGCGCCGCGCCCCGCACGCCGAGCCCCGCGCCGCCCGGCGCGGCCACCAGCTCCGGCCCCTCGGCGGGGTCGATCGACGCCAGCAGCCCGATCCGGCGGTGCCCGCGGTCCAGCAGGTGCGCGGTCGCGCCGCGCGCCGCGGCCACGTTGTCTATCACGACGCTGTCGGCGTCCACGAGCGGGCTGGTGCGGTCGAGCAGCACGACCGGGACGCCGCGTTCCTGCGCGCGCCGCAGGTGCTCCACGTCGGTGACCGAGGTGGGCGACACCACGATCCCGTCGATCTGCTTGTCCAGCAGCACCTGGACGGCGTTGCGCTCGACGTCGAGCCGGTCGTCGACGTTGAACAGGATCGCCTCGTACCCCTCCGCCCGCGCCACGTCGCACACGCCGCGCATCGCGGCGGCGAAGTAGGGGTTGGCGATGTCGGCGCCGATGAAGCCGATGCTGCGCGTCCCGCCCGAGCGCATGCTGCGCGCGATGGCGTTCGGCGAGTAGCCCAGCCGGTCGGCGGCCTCGCGGATGCGGGCGCGCAGGTCCTCGCGGACGCGGCCGTACCCGCCGAGCGCGCGCCCGGCCGTGGCCACCGACACCCCCGCCTCGCGGGCGACGTCGGCCACGGTGGGACGGCTCCCCCGGGGACCGGTGCCGGCGCCCATCACAGCACCTGCGACAGGAACTTCGCCAGCCGCGGCGACGCGGGGGCCTCGAAGATCTGCTCGGGCGGGCCCGCCTCGACGACCACCCCGGCGTCCATGAACACCACCGTGTCGGCGACCCGCCGCGCGAAGCCCATCTCGTGCGTCACAACGATCATTGTCATGCCTCCGCGGGCCAGTTCGGCCATCAACTCCAGCACGCCCTTGACGAGCTCGGGGTCGAGGGCGCTGGTGACCTCGTCGAACAGCATCACCTCCGGCTCCATCGCCAGCGCCCGCGCGATCGCGACGCGCTGCTGCTGGCCGCCCGAGAGCTGCGCGGGCCGGTGCCCGGCGCGGTCGGCCAGCCCGACGTCGCCCAGGCGGCGCAGCGCGATCTCGGCGGCCCGCTCCCTGGGCATCTTCTTGACGTGGGTGAGCGCGAGCGCGACGTTCTGCAGCGCGGTCTTGTTGGGGAACAGGTTGAAGTGCTGGAACACCATGCCTACGCGCTGCCGCAGGACGTTGACGTCGAGGTCGGCGGTGTCGCGCCCGTCCAGCAGCACCGTGCCGGAGGTGCGGGTCTCCATGCCGTTCAGGCAGCGCAGCAGCGTCGACTTGCCCGACCCGGACGGGCCGATCACGCACACCACCTCGCCGGCGGCCGCGTCCAGGTCGGCGCCGCGCAGCACCTCCACCGGCCCGAACCGCATGCGGATGTCGCGGGCCCGCAGCGACGCGCCCCGATAGCGCTGCCCGGCCGCCCTCGCGGTCGTCATGCGGGCGCTCCTTCCGTGGCCGTGGCGACCGGCCTGTCGTCGGCGGCCGGGGCGGGGCGGGAGCCCTCGCGCATCCGCCGGTCGATGTGGTTCACCAGGTGGGTCAGCGGGACGGTGAGGATCAGGTAGCACAGGCCCGTGGCCAGCAGCGGCGACAGGTTGCCCGACGCCACCGCCTCGTCCTGGCCGATGCGGAACAGCTCGCGCTGGCTGGTCACCAGGCCGAGGAAGTACACCAGGCTGGAGTCCTTGATGATGGCGATGAACTGGTTGACCAGCGCGGGCAGCACCCGCCGGACGCCCTGCGGCACCACGACCAGGCGCAGCGACTGGGCGTGGGTGAGGCCCAGCGCGCGGCACGCCTCGCCCTGCCCCCTGTCGACGCTCTGGATGCCGGACCGGAAGATCTCGCCGATGTAGGCGCCCGACATCAGGCTGAGCGCCAGGACGGCCACCGGGTACGGCGAGGCCAGCCAGCCCACCTGCGCCGAGAACACGCCCTCGCCGACCATCAGGATCGTCAGCGCGGCGGGCAGCCCCCGGAACAGGTCGGTGTAGACGCGGGCGGGCAGCCGCGCCCACCGGCGCCGCGACAGCCCCATGATCGCCAACACCATGCCGATCACGCTGCCCAGCAGCGCCGAGGCCACCGCCAGCATCAGGGTGTTGGCCAGCCCGTAGGTCAGCAGGTCCGGCAGCACCTGCCGGATCAGCTCCCAGTCGAAGAAGTTGTGAAGCAGGTCGTTCACGGTCACGCCTTGGCGGTGTAGGGCGGGAGCTGGTCCGCGCCGGGCACCGGGCTCTCGGGGAAGTACTTCTTGTACAGCCGCAGCCAGGTGCCGTCGGCGACGACCTGCTTGAGCGCCCCGTTGAGCTTGCCGACCAGCACCGAGTTGCCCTTGCGCACGCCCCAGCCCGCCGGGTGGTCGGTGGAGGGGACGGTGAACGGCTGCGACAGGCGCAGGTCGGGGTACTTCCTGGCGATCGCCAGGTTGGGCTCGAAGTCGTTGAAGAAGCCGTCGACCCGCCGGTTCTTGAGCGCCAGGTCGGCCGAGTTGCTGTCGGGGAACCGCACGATCTCGGCGCCGGGGACGAACTTCCCGGCGTTGGCGTCCTGGATCGAGCCCTGGAGCACCGCGATGCGCTTGCCGCGCACGGAGGCGGCGTCGGAGGTGATCCCGCTGCCCGGGGCGGCCAGCACGCCGAGGTAGCCGGCGAGGTAGCCGTCGGAGAAGTCCACCACCTTCCGGCGCTGCGGGGTGATCCCGACGGCGGCGCTGACCACGTCGAACTGGCGGTTGTTGACCGCCGGGAGCAGCGCCGAGAAGTCGAGGGCCACATAGGAGGTGCGCAGCCCGATCCTCTGGGCGGCCGCGTCCATCAGCTCGATCTCGAACCCGGTGAGCTTGCCGTTCTCGGCGTAGGCGTAGGGGCGGACGTTGTTGGTCGTGCCCACCTTGAGCACGCCCGCCCTGGCCACGCCCGTGGCCTGGCCGCCGCCCGCCTCGGCGCCCGAGCCGCACCCGGCCGCCGACGCCGCCGCCAGGGCGATCACCAGGAGCGCCGTACGCCTCGTGGGGACCTTTCGCATCTCTTTCTCCAATGTGTGCGCAAGCGCTGGACGGCAGGCGTCCACGGCGCACCGGTCAGTGCGGATGGGGGATCGAAGCCGCTGGTCGGACCGTGTGAGAACGTTCTCTCGCTGCGAGTGAGAGAACGTTCTCACGGGCGATTGGCGCCGTCAAGACCAAAGAATGGGCACCAGCGGAGCGCCCCCGGACCGACCAAGGGGCCGGAGATCCGGCGCCGGCCTGGTAGGAACGTCGGTATGCCCGACAGCACGGACCGGCCCGTCGATCCCGACGTGGACCTGCGCGTTCCGGAGCAGCGCGCGGAACTGCGCCGCCATCCCCGGACGACCGTGGCGGCGGTGTCGGCGGGCGGCGCGCTGGGGGCGCTGGCCCGGTACGGCGTCGGCGCGGCGTTCCCGCACGCCCCCGGCGCGTTCGCCTGGGCCACGTTGGCGATCAACACCGTCGGCTGCCTGCTGATCGGCGTGCTGATGGTGCTGGTCACGGAGGTGCGCCGTCCGCACCACCTGGTCCGGCCGTTCCTGGGGACGGGCGTGCTGGGAGGGTTCACGACGTTCTCGACCTACACGGTCGACGCCCACCAGGCGGTCCGGCACGGGGCCCCGCACGTCGCCCTGGCCTACCTGGCGGCGACGCTGGCCTGCGCGCTGGCGGCGGTGCTGGCGGGCGTCCGCGCGACCCGGTGGGCGGCGCGCCGGTGAGCGTCCCCACGGCCCTGCTGGTCGCGGCGGGCGCGGCGGTCGGCGCGCCGCTCCGCTACCTGGCCGACCGGACGGTCCAGGCCCGCCACGCCACGCCGTTCCCCTGGGGCACCCTCGCCGTGAACGTCACCGGCTCGGCGATCCTCGGCTTCCTGACGGCCCTCCCGGCGGGCCCCGGCGCGATGGCGCTGCTCGGGACGGGCTTCTGCGGCGCGCTGACGACGTACTCGACGTTCGGCTACGAGACGCTGCGCCTGTTCGAGGAGCGGGCCCGCGCCCAGGCGGTGGCGAACGCGGCGGTCTCGGTGACGGCGGGCCTGGGCGCGGCCTGGCTCGGCATGGTGTCCGCCGGGGCGCTCTAGGCGGGACCCGGCAGGAACGGGGCGAACGGGTCCTCCACGTTCTCCGGCGACTCGTCCGGGGTCAGCAGGCAGCCGTCCAGGAGGGCGTGGACCCGGTCGCGGTCCAGGTCGGGGGCGGTGAACGTCAGGTGCTGGACGCGGTCGCCGTGGTCGGCGGTCCAGTCCAGGGCGGCGGCCGCCCGGCGGATCGGCGGGACCATCTCCCAGGCCGCCTCCGGGAGGGACGCCAGCCACGGGCCCACGTCCTCCACCGTGACCACCCCGGCCGTCGCGTCCCAGGCCAGCATCCGGTCGGGGCGGTTGGCCAGCCAGAAGCGGCCCCGGCTGCGGACCGACTCGGAGGCCAGGGCGTCCATCGCGTCGAAGAAGCGCGCCGGATGCAGGGGCGCGGTGCGCCGCCACACGACGGTGGTCACCTCGCCGGTCGCCGCCTCCTGGGGGAGGCGGGCGGTGGCGGGGTCCACGCGGGCGGCCAGCTCGCGCGGGTGCAGGGCGGGTCCGGTGACCGGCGGCGGCGGGTCGTCCGGGAGGTGCTGCGGGGTCGTCGGGGCCAGGTGGGACAGCAGCTCGCGGCACAGGTCGAGGTCGTCGTCGGGGTCGGGGACGGCCAGGGCGGTGGCGTACTCGATCTGGCGGGCCAGGACCTCGGCCACGCAGCGCTCGTCGCCGGCCGTGCCGATCCGGCCCGACTCGGTCAGGGTCTCGCCCCGGCACACGTCCACCGGGGTCAGCCGCGCGTCCACGGCGGTGACCACCGCGGTCAGGCGCAGCGTCTCGGCGTGCTCCAGGAACTCCGCGACCGCGCGGGGCTCCACCGAGTCCCACAGGTCCGCGACCAGCAGCCGGGAGGTGTCGGCGAGGCGGGTCAGCTCCGGCAGCAGGTCCTCGCGGACGGTGCAGGTCACGCAGGGGTGTTCGAGGCGGATCACGGTGCGGTCGCGCAGGCCCCAGGCGTCCCGCACGGTGCGGACCACGCGGCCGTCCGCGATGGCCCGCAGGTCGTGGTGGACCGCCACCGCGCCGGGGTGGGCGGCCAGCAGCCGGTCGACGACGGCGGTCCGGGCGGACGCGTGCAGCCCGGCCACCAGCGCCACGGGAACGGACATGGACCCTCCCTTGTTGGAAATGAAAACCGTTTTCACTATAGTGTCGTCCCGGCCGAAAGGAGAAACCCATGGCTCGCAACGAGCTGCGTCCGGTGATCAAGCTGCGGTCCACCGCGGGCACCGGGCACACCTACGTGACCCGCAAGAACCGCCGCAACGACCCCGACCGCCTGACCCTGCGCAAGTACGACCCGGTCGCGCGCAGGCACGTCCTGTACCGGGAGGAGCGCTGATGGCGCGGCGCTGCCAGCTCACCGGGGCCGGACCGGCGTTCGGCAAGCGGGTCTCGCACTCGCACCGGCGCACCTCCCGCAGGTTCGACCCCAACCTCCAGACCAAGCGGTACTGGCTGCCCTCCGAGGGCCGGTACGTGCGGCTGCGGCTGTCGGTCCGGGCGATCCGGACCGTGGACAGGATCGGGATCGAGGCCGCCGTGGCGCGGATCCGGGCGCGGGGGGAGAAGGTCTGATGGCCAAGAAGAGCAAGATCGCGGCCAACGAGCGCCGCCGCGCCGTCGTGGACCGCCACGCCGCGCGCCGGGCCGAGCTCAAGCGCGTCATCCGCTCCCCGCGCACCGACCCCGGGATCCGGGCCGCCGCCGTCCGGGAGCTGGCCCGGCAGCCCCGCGACGCCAGCCCCACCCGCGTCCGCAACCGCGACGCCGTGGACGGGCGCCCCCGCGGCCACCTGCGGAAGTTCGGGCTGTCGCGGGTCCGGTTCCGCGAACTGGCCCACCGGGGCGAGCTGCCCGGCGTCACCAAGTCGAGCTGGTAGTCGAGCTGGTAGGAGAGACCATGGCCGTGCCCAAACGCAAGAAGTCCCGCAGCAACACCCGGCACCGCCGGGCGCGGTGGAAGGCCGCCGCGCCCGACCTGGTGACCATCGTGGTGAACGGCGTGGAGGTCCGCGTCCCGCGGAAGTACGCGCGGGCCTACCGGCGAGGGCTGATCGGAACCTGAGAACCGACCGGCCCTCCGGTGGCGTCCCACAGGGGGAACAGGGAAGATCGTCCCGTCCCCCCTCTCCCCCCGGAGGACCGATGCCCGATCCGCTGTCACCTGACGATCCCACCCGCGTCGGCGGGTACGAGCTGACCGGACGGCTCGGCGACGGCGGACAGGGCTCGGTCTACCTGGGCCGGGACGCCGCCGGGCGGACCGTGGCCGTCAAGCTGCTGCACGCCCGGCTCGGCCGGGACCCGGCGGCGCGGGCCCGGTTCGTGCGGGAGCTGGAGGTCGCCGAACGGGTCTCCGGGTTCTGCACCGCGCGGGTCCTGGACGCCGACATCGACGGCGACCGGCCCTACATCGTCAGCGAGTTCGTGGACGGCCCCTCGCTGGCCGACCTGGTGCGGCGGGACGGCCCGCTGGACGCGGCGGCGCTGACCCGGCTCGCGATCGGCACCGCGACCGCGCTGGCCGCCATCCACCGCGCCGGGATCGTGCACCGCGACTTCAAGCCGCCGAACGTGCTGGTCGGCCCCGGCGGCCCGCGCGTGATCGACTTCGGGATCGCGCGGGCGCTGGACTCCGAGGCCGTCACCGTCACCAGCCAGGTCGTCGGGACGCCCGCCTACATGGCCCCCGAGCAGATCGCGGGCGCGCGGGTCGGCCCGGCCGCCGACGTGTTCGCCTGGGGCGGGACGATGCTGTTCGCGGCGACCGGGCGGCTGCCGTTCGGCGGCGACTCCATCCCCGCCGTCCTGAACGCGGTGCTGAACGCCGAGGCCGACGTGCGCCCGCTGCCCGGCCCGCTGGCCGAGATCGTCGGCGTGTGCCTGGCCAAGGACCCGGCCCGCCGCCCCTCCAGCGCGGATGTGCTGACCCGGCTGCTGGGCGCCGTCGGCGCGCAGGACCCTGGCGACCCGCAGGACGGCGATCCGCTGGAACGCGGCGCGACCCTCGTCTACTCGCCCCCCGCCGACCTGGCGTTCGCGCCGTCCGCGCGGCCCGCGCGGCCCGCGCGGCCGCCGCG